>JBIOWF010000048.1:0-7456 GCA_044868295.1 Microtetraspora sp.
ACCAAGGCGACCAATGAGCACGAAGCCGTGTTGGCCGGCCGAGGCACGAGGCCGCTCCCAAAGCCAACCAAGGCGACCAATGAGCACGAAGCCGTGTTGGCCGGCCGAGGCACGAGGCCGCTCCCAAAGCCAACCAAGGCGACCAATGAGCACGAAGCCGTGTTGGCCGGCCGAGGCACGAGGCCGTTTTCAAGCCAACGGAGGCGACCAATGAGTAGGGGGACGCCGGAGCAGGCGCTGCGGCGGCTGGAGCTGACCGTGGTGCGGCGGCTGGACGGGCTGCTGCAGGGCGGCCACCAGGGGCTGATGCCGGGGCCGGGCAGTGAGCTGGGCGACACGCGTGTCTACGTCCCGGGCGAGGACGATGTCCGCCGGATGGACTGGGCGGTCACCGCGCGCACGACCGTGCCGCACGTGCGGGATCTCATCGCCGACCGCGAGCTGGAGACCTGGGCGCTGGCCGACCTGTCGGCGAGCATGGACTTCGGCACGGCCGGCATGGACAAGCGCGAGCTGGTCATCTCGGCCGTGGGCGCTATCGGGTTCCTGGCCAGCCGCATCGGGGACCGGTTCGGCGCCTATGTCCTGCACGGTGCGGACATCCACCGCTACCCGGCCCGTCCGGGGCGGCCCGCGCTGTACGGGCTGCTGCACTCGCTGATGGACGCTCCGCGCGCCGGAGGCTCGACGGATCTGGCGGAGGCGATCGGGATGATGGCCGCCGCCCATCGCAGGCGCGGCCTGCGCGTGGTCATCTCCGACTTCCTGTGCGAGCCGGAGACGTGGGAGCGGCCGATCCGCCGCCTGGCGGCCCGGCATCACGTGCTGGCCGTCGAGGTGATCGACCCGCGCGAGCTGGAGCTGCCGGATGTCGGCCTGGTCACCTTCACCGACCCGGAGACCGGGCGCACCCGCGACATCTACCTGTCGAGGAAGGTCCGTGAGCGGTACGCGGAGGCGGCGGCCGAGCAGCGGGAGGCGACGCGGGTCACGCTGCGCCGCTGCGGCGTCGGCCACCTGGTGCTGCGCACCGACCGCGACTGGGTTTTCGACATCGCCCAGTTCGTTCTTCAGCAGCGCAGGACCGCGCACCTGATGCGGCGCCATCCGATTGGAGCTGGAAAGTGATCTTTCTGTCCCCGGGCTGGCTGTGGCTGTTCGCGGCCGTCGGGGTGCTCGCGGGCGTGTATGTGGCGCTGCAGTTCGCGCGCCGCCGCTATGCGGTGCGCTTCACGAATCTGGCGCTGCTGTCCCTGGTCGCGCCCGAACGCCCGACCTGGCGGCGGCATGTGCCCGCGGCGCTGTTCCTGGTCATGATGAGCCTGCTCGTCCTGGGCGCGGCGCGGCCGGCCGACGCGGTCCGGGTGCCGAGGGACCGGGCCACCATCATGATCGCGGTGGACATCTCGCTGTCGATGGAGGCGGGGGACGTCCCGCCGACGCGGATGATCGCGGCCAAGCAGGCCGCGCAGCAGTTCGTCAACGACCTGCCGGAGCGGTTCAACGTCGGCGTGGTGTCGTTCGCCCGGTCGGCCGCGGTGGTCATCTCCCCGACCACCGACCATGCCGCCGTCGTCACGGCGATATCCAATCTGACCACCCGGCCCGGCACCGCGATCGGCGAGGCCGTGTTCAGCTCGCTCGACTCGATCAGGTCGTTCGACCAGCGGGCGGTCACCGATCCGCCGCCGGCCGCGATCGTGCTCCTCTCGGATGGCGACAACACGTCCGGCCGGTCGGTGAACGAGGCCATCGACGCCGCCGTCGGCGCGAAGGTACCGGTCTCCACGATCGCGTACGGCACGCCCGAGGGCACCGTGATGATCGACAACAGGGCCGTTCAGGTGCCGGTGAACCGGGCCACGCTGCAGTCGCTGTCGGACGGCACGGGCGGGCGGACGTACGCGGCCGAGTCGGGCAGCGAACTGCAGGACGTGTACGCGCAGATCGGCACCTCGCTCGGCTACAAGGTGGTCCATGAGGAGGTCACCCAGCGGTTCATCATCGGCGCGATCATCGCCGGCCTGCTGGTGGCCGCCGGGACCATGGTCCTGGGGTCCCGTTTCCCGTGACTTTTCCCCAGCCGCCGAAGTTTTCCCCACACCTTGTGGACAAGCTTGTGGACGCACCACCCGGTAACGTTTCTGCACGTGGCTCATTACTTCGAGGAGCGCCCACAGGCGGCCAGCCGGCCCGGGGTCGTCGATCTCGTCCTGCCGGACCTGCACCTGCGGCTGGAGACCGACCGGGGCGTGTTCTCCCCCGATCGGGTCGACCTGGGCACCCGGGTGCTGCTGGAGACCGTCCCACCGCCGCCCGGCGAGGGCGACCTGCTCGACCTGGGCTGCGGTTACGGCCCGATCGCGCTGACCATGGCGTCCCGCGCGCCCGGGGCCACGGTCTGGGCCGTCGACGTGAACCGGCGTTCGCTGGAGTTGACGGGGCGGAACGCCGAGGCCGCCGCCCTTGACAAAGTAAGGCCAGTCCATGTCGACGAGATGCCGGACGACGTCAGGTTCCGGGTGATCTGGTCGAATCCGGCCATCCGGATCGGCAAGACGGCCCTCCACGAGATGCTCACCCGCTGGCTGGACCGGCTCACCCCCGACGGCTCGGCCTACCTCGTCGTCCAGAAGCACCTCGGCTCCGACTCCCTCCAACGCTGGCTGGCCGACCAGGGCCGGCCCACCACACGGGTCGCCTCCCGGGCGGCCTACCGAATCCTGAAGGTGGACGCCCGATGACGACTCCCACGACCGGGCCCGGCCCGCGCAGGCAACTGCGGCCCACCGACGTCAAGCGGCTCAACCGCACCTGGCGCCGCAACACGCAGGGCCGTCTCGCGCTGATCCTGGAATCGGTGACGGGCCCTTTCAACGTCGGTTCCGTCTTCCGTACGGCCGCCGCGTTCGGTGTGGAGGCGATCTGGCTGGCCGGTAACGCCACCCCGCCCACCAACCCCAAGGCGCAGAAGACCGCCCTGGGGACCGACCGTCTCGTCGAGTGGCACGAGCCCGTCCCGGCGGCGCAAGCCGTACAGGCCGCGAAGAAGGAGGGGTTCCGGGTCGTGGCGGTGGAGCTGACGGGCGACGCGGTCCCGCTGCCTGAGGCCCGGCTGGACGGGGACGTCTGCCTGGTGGTGGGCAGTGAGGACCACGGATGCTCCCCCGCCCTGCTGGAGGCGGCCGACGGCGTTCTGTACATCCCCCAGGTCGGGCGGGTGGGCTCGTTCAACGTGGCGGTGGCCGCCGCCATCGTGCTCGCCGAGGCCCGCCGTCAGGAATGGGCATCAATGGGCCAGTCGTGACCCGAATGTTCACCTCGGCTCGCTGACGAGGCGGACTCACAACAGGCATACTCCTGCTCGTGCGGGGAGCGACCCCGGCCGTTGGTGCCGGAGCGACCCCGCCGCGGCAGGTCGAGTGGACGGTGCGGCGGACGAGACGAACGCGCGGCGGACAAGGAGCGGTGAGCGAACCAATGACCCAGCGCGGTGAGCGAACCAATGACCCAGCGCGGTGAGTGAACCAATGACCCAGCGCCGCTTCGCGTTCCTCGACCATCCCGGGCCGCTCGCCTTCGCCCATCGCGGCGGGGCGGCCGAGGGCCGGGAGAACACCATGGCCGCGTTCGCCAGGGCCGTCGACCTGGGCTACACCTACCTGGAGACCGACGCGCACGCGACGGCCGACGGGGTGCTCCTGGCGTTCCACGACCACTCCCTCGACCGCGTGACCGACCACACCGGCCGGATCGCCGAGCTGCCCTACCGCGAGGTGCGCGGGGCGCGCATCGGCGGCGTGGACGAGATCCCGCTGCTGGAGAACCTGCTCGGCATGTGGCCGGACGTGCGGTTCAACATCGACGTCAAGGAGAGCCCGTCGATCCTGCCGCTGGCCCGCGCCATCCGCCGCACCGCCGCCCACGACCGGGTCTGCCTCACGTCCTTCTCCGACCTGCGGCTCGCACAGGCGCGCAAGGCCGTCGGGGGCGGCGTCTGCTCGGCCCTGGGGCCGCGCGGGGTCGCCGCTCTGCGCACCGCCTCCATGGGGTCGGGGTACGGCCGGCTGCTGACCGGGCTGGCCCGCGCGGCGGTGCCCTGCGCCCAGATCCCGATGGGTTTTCGCGGGCTGCGGCTCACCACCCGCTCCCTCATCCGTACGGCGCACGCCCTCGGCATGCAGGTGCACGTGTGGACGATCGACGAGCCCGCGACAATGGAGCGGCTGCTCGACCTCGGCGTCGACGGGATCATGACGGACAACATCAGCGGCCTGCGCGACGTGCTCCACAAGCGCGGCCAGTGGCATCCGCGCGCATGAGTCCGGAACGGGACGCGCCCGCGGCATCCGGCACCGTCCGTCCAGGCGGGATCGGGAGCGGGACTCGGCGTGACATCGTTATCCGGCCGGCAAGCCGATAGGCGAGGAGAGAACATGACCGCCCCCCAGGTCAGCGAGGAGTCCCCCCGGGAGCGCAGTCGCGAGCAGCGCGGCTGGTACTGGTACGACTGGGCGAACTCGGCGTTCCAGTCGACCGTCATCACCGTCTTCCTCGGGCCGTACCTGGCCGCGGTCGCCGAGACGGCGGCCGGCGGCGAGAACGGGTTCGTGAGCTTCCTGGGATTCGACTTCCGGGCCAAGGCGTACTTCTCGGCGATCGTCACCATCTCGGTGCTGCTACAGATCGTGATCATGCCGATGGCGGGCGCGCTCGCCGACCACACCGGCCGCAAGAAGGAGATCCTGACCGTCCTGGCCTATCTGGGCGCGCTGGCCACGATGGGCTTCTACTTCGTCTCCGGCGACGCCTACCTGCTCGGCGGCGTGCTGTTCATCGTGGCCAACGTCGCGTTCGGCGGCGCGATGGTCGTTTACAACTCGTTCCTGCCGCAGATCTCCACGTCGGAGGAACGGGACAAGATCTCCTCGACCGGCTGGGCGTTCGGCTACCTCGGCGGCTTCACGCTGCTCGCCATCAACCTGGGCATCTATCTCGGTCACGACGCGCTCGGCCTGGACGAGGGGCTGGCCGTGCGGATCTGCCTCGCCTCCGCGGGGCTGTGGTGGGGCACGTTCACGATCATCCCGCTGCTGCGGCTGCGCAACCGCCCGGTGGACGTCCACGACGCCTCCACGGCGCGGGCGATCGGGGGCAGCTTCCGCCAGCTCGGCCGGACCCTCGCCGACCTGCGCCGCTACCCGCGGACGCTGCTGTTCCTCGCGGCGTACCTGATCTACAACGACGGCGTGCAGACGGTCATCGGGTTCTCCGCGACCTACGCCGACCAGGAGCTGGGGCTGGGCAAGACCGTCCAGATCGGCGCGATCCTGATGGTGCAGCTCGTCGCCTTCGGCGGGGCGCTGCTGCTCGGCCGGCTGGCCATCAGATTCGGCACGAAGAGGACCGTCCTGGCCGGCCTCGCCGTCTGGACCGGCGTCGTGGCCGTGGCGTACGTGCTGCAGCGCGGCGCGGCCATCCAGTTCTTCGCGATCGCGTTCATCATCGCGATCGTCCTGGGCGGCACCCAGGCGCTGTCGCGATCCCTGTACTCGCTCGTGATCCCCGCGGGCAAGGAGGCCGAGTACTTCAGCCTCTACGAGATCAGCGACAAGGGCTCGGCGTTCCTCGGCTCGTTCGTGCTCACGCTGGCGCTCCAGCTGACCGACAGCTACCGGACGGCCATCGTCTCCCTTGTGGTCTTCTTCGTGATCGGCTTCGCCCTGCTCCTGGCCGTCGACCTGCCACGCGCCATCCGGGAGGCGGGTAATGAGGTGCCTGAGCACATCTGAGGGAACCGCGCCGGGAAAAGCGCGATTGGATCACGCTTCGGATGGGAATCCACACACGGTATCAAGCGTTGTACGCGGTGGAGACCAACCCCTCTAAGGCGGGGACCTCAGGAGGCATTAGAACATGGGCGAGCGTGCACTTCGCGGTACCCGACTCGGTGCGACGAGCTACGAGAACGACCGCAACACCGATCTGGCCCCGCGCCAGGAGGTGTCCTACACCTGCCCCAAGGGCCATCGCACCACCGTGCCGCTTGCCGCCGAGGCCGAGATTCCGGCGGGCTGGGAGTGCCGCAGCTGCGGCGCGCCCGCCCTGCGGGTGGACGCGGAGCAGCCGCAGCAGAAGAAGGCGAAGCCGCCCCGGACACACTGGGACATGCTCCTGGAGCGGCGTTCGATCGAGGACCTCGAAGAGGTGCTCAACGAGCGACTCGCGGTGCTCCGGGCTCAACGGCGCAAGAGCGCGTAAAGACAGGTACGGCGACGCCCCCTCCGGGGGGCGTCGCCGTTTTCATGCCGTCTCCCGCAGCCGCCTCGCCGTTCTCTCGGGTCTCTGGGTCTCTAGCGCCGATCAGCCGTGGGGACGGTCAGCGCGGTCGCGTCGGAGACCTGCCGCCGATCCTCGTCATTCTCCCGGTCTCTCGGGCCGAGAGAGCGCGGCGGTGCGCGGGCGGCGAGTGCCCCGCGCGTCGCGTGTCAGCCGCGGGGCCGATCGTCGTCGATCACTTCGCCGCGCAGCACCTGGCCGCTGTCAGCCCGCGGGTCGCGGGCCCGGTCGAACAGCGGGCCGTACGGCGAGCGGGCCGCCATCACCTTCACCCGGCGGCTGAAGAACCACGCCAGGCCGCGCCGGGCGACCGGCCGCGTGAGCGGGAGGATGAGGAAGAACCCGAGAAGGTCGGTGATGAAGCCGGGGGTCAGCAGCAGCGCGCCACCGGCCACGACCATCGCCCCGTCGGCCAGCTCCCGATCCGGCATGCGTCCGGACTGGATGGCGCTCTGCAGCGCCGCCCAGGCCCGTCTGCCCTCGCGGCGCACCAGCCAGGCGCCGAGCAGGCTGTCCGCGATCAGCAGCCCGACCGTCTGCCAGCCGCCGATCACCTGCCCGACCTGGATCAGCAGCCAGATCTCCAGGACCGGGACGACCAGGAAAGCAAGAAAAAGTCCAACGCGCAGCATCACGACCTCCGCTATGAGCAACGCCCCTACCCGCCCGCGCGTTCCGCTATCGCTCACGGCGTATCCACGTGGGCTTGACCCGGCACCATCGGCGGGTCACCCATGGCCTTGCGCGTCACGCGGGCGCGTGCACGGGTTCCGATCCGCGTCCGTCCTGCGGGAACACCTCCCGCTCCAGGACCTCTCGCGAACGATCTTTGTCGGACGCCGGGTGGGACGAGCCGAGACAGATGAGAGAACTCGTCGCACTCGGTGTCCCCGGGGGCCTCGGTCAGGCGCCGACGTAGGCCGCGAGGTGCTCGCCGGTGAGGGTGGAGCGGGCGGCGACCAGGTCGGCGGGGGTGCCCTCGAAGACGACCCGGCCGCCGTCGTGGCCGGCGCCGGGACCGAGGTCGATGATCCAGTCGGCGTGCGCCATGACCGCCTGGTGGTGCTCGATGACGATGACCGACTTGCCGGAGTCGACGAGCCGGTCGAGCAGGCCG
>JBIOWF010000049.1:0-11502 GCA_044868295.1 Microtetraspora sp.
GGAGGCCTGCAGCCAGGTCTCTCTGCGCCGGGTTTCCTCGAACAGCCGGGCGTTCTCGATCGCCACGCCGGCCGCGGTGGCCAGCGCGACCACGATGGCCTCGTCCTCCTCGTCGAACTCGCCGCCGCCGCGTTTCTCGGTGAGGTAGAGATTGCCGAACACCTCGTCCCTGACCCGCAGCGGAACGCCGAGGAAGCTGCCCATCTCGGGGTGACCCGGCGGGAAGCCGTACGAGTCCGGGTGATCGCAGATGTGGGCCAGCCGCAGGGTCTGGGGTTCCTTGATGAGCAGCCCGAGCAGGCCCAGTCCGTGCGGCCAGTGCTCGATCCGGGCGATCTCCTCCTCCGACAATCCGATCGGGACGAACTGGATGAGCGTGTTCTCCTCACCGATGACGCCCAGGGCGCCATAGCTGGCGTTCACGAGCGTGGTCGCGGTCTCCACGATCCGGCGCAGCACCGTCTCCAGGTCCAGGTCGCTGCCGACCGAGACGACGGCCTCAAGCAACGACTGCACACGGTCCCGGGTGGCAAGCACCGCCTCCAACCGCGTCTGCAGCTCAGCGAGCAGCTCATCCAACCGCATGTGAGGCACCACGGAACGCGGCTCTTTTTCCGCCATACCGGAAGTCTGGCAGCCACACCTCCCACGTCCACTCCTCGGCGCCACTGTCTTCGGCTCCGGCCACCTCCGCGAGGTCAGCGGTCCGCGACCGGCCGGGTGAGCCGACGGCGGAACACCCAGTAGGTCCAGCCCTGGTAGGCCAGCACCACGGGAGTGAAGACAGCCGCCACCCACGTCATCACGGTCAGCGTGTACGGCGTGGAGGACGCGTTATCTACGGTCAGGCTGTTGGCCGGGTCGAGAGCGGGCATCACGTTGGGCCACAGGCAGGCGAACAGTGTGACCGTCACGGCCAGGATGGCGGCGGCGTTGGCGGTGAACGCCCATCCGTCGCAGCCCCGCAGGGTCGCCACCAGGGCCCCGCCCACGCCCGCGGCGGCCGCCGCCACCGTGAGCCAGGTGGCGGGCTTGCCCACCATGAGCTGGGTGGCCAGCAGGAAGACGCCGCCTACGGCCAGAGCGGACGTGCCCACGACGCGGACGAGCCGCCTGGCGCGCTGCCGCAGCTCCCCGTCAGTCTTCAAGGTCACGAACAACGCGCCGTGCAGGGTGAACAGCAGCAGCGTGGCGACGCCCCCGAGCAGCGCGTAGGGGTTGAGGAGCGTGAGCAGCGAGCCGGTGTACTCGTGGTCGGCGTTCAGGGGCACGCCGCGGGCGATGTTGGCGAAGGCCACGCCCCAAAGAAACGCCGGGCCGAGTGAGCCCCAGAAGAACGCGCGATCCCATCCGCGCGAACTGTCGCTCTTGTTGCGATACTCCAAGGCCACGCCGCGCACGATCAGGGCGAGCAGGATCAGGAACAGCGGCAGATGGAAGCCGCTGAACAGCGTCGCGTACCACTCGGGGAACGCCGCAAAAGTCGCCCCTCCGGCCACGAGCAGCCAGACCTCGTTGCCGTCCCAGACCGGCCCGATCGTCGCGACGAGAAGGCGCCGGTCGGCCTCGCTCCGGCCGAGCAGAGGCAGCAGGATTCCGACCCCGAAATCAAACCCCTCCAGCACGAAATAGCCGGTCCACAGCACGGCGATGAGCAGGAACCATACGGTGGTGAGCTCCATGACGTGATCCTTAGTACGAGAGCGCGGGCGCGGTGTCGGCGGGCGTTCCGGGCTCCGCCTCTTCTCCGGGACCGATCCGGATGAACTTCAGCAGGAGCCGGACCTCGATCACGGCCAGCACCGCGTAAGCCACGGTGAAGCCGGCCAGCGTGGTGGCCACTTCGCCGACGTCGACGCTCGGCGAGACCGCGGCGGCGGTGCGCATGATCCCGAACACGGTCCACGGCTGGCGGCCCATCTCAGTGAAGATCCAGCCGAGGGAGTTGGCGAGAAACGGCAGGCCGATGCCGCGCGCACCGACGTGCGGAACAGCTCGACGTCCCTCTCCCTCGCCAGGTGTCAGGCGCTCACCCCGATGACGAAGGCGCCGGCGGTGACGAACGCACCGAAGATCACATGTGGGAACGTCACGAGCGTGGTCGAGTTGGTGAGCACCGCCCAGATGTCGGTCAGCTCGGCCCGGCCGGTCAAAGGGTTGAGACGGTAGCCGACCGGGTGCTGCATCCAGGAGTTCGCCGCCAGGATGAAGTACGCGGAGATGTTCGTCCCGATCGCGGCCAGCCAGATGGTCGCCAGGTGAATCTTGGCGGGCAGCTTGTCCCACCCGAAGATCCACAACCCGAGGAAGGTCGATTCGAGGAAGAAGGCCATCAGGCCTTCCATGGCGAGCGGCGCGCCGAACACGTCGCCGACGAACCTTGAGTAGTCGCTCCAGTTCATGCCGAACTGGAACTCCTGGACGATGCCGGTGACCACGCCCATCGCGAAATTGATCAGAAACAGCTTGCCCCAGAACTTGGTGAGCCGCAGGTATGAGGTCTTACCGGTGCGGTACCAGGCGGTCTGGAACCCGGCGACGATGATCGTAAGGCCGATGGTCAGCGGTACGAACAGGAAGTGGTAGACGGTCGTGATTCCGAACTGCCATCGGGACAGATCCAGGACATCCATTGGGGCTCCAACATCGCCGGTAAGTCGGCTTCTCAGGGCACGATGACGGTGGGGCACGCGGCGTGATGCAGCAGGGCGTGGCTGACCGAGCCGAGGATCAGCCCGGAAATGCCGCCTCGCCCGCGCGAACCCACGACGAGCAGGTCCGCCTGTGCCGACGCGCGGCGGAGCATGTCGACCGGATGTCCCCGCTCCACGTCTTCCACGAGCTTCACGTCTGGATAGCGCTCGCTCCAGCCCGCCAGCGCCTCAGCGAGAAGGCGCCGGTCCACCGCGTCCCGCGGGTACGCCGGGATGGCGTCGAGCCCCTCCCGTGAGGTCATCACGTCTGGCGTGATCGAGTCCCAGGCGTGTACGGCACGCAGGTCGGCCCCCCGGAGAGCCGCCTCGGCGAACGCGAAGGCGATCGCCGACGCGCCGCGCGGGGAGCCGTCCACACCGACGACGACCTCTCCCCGGGGCGTGGACGGCGATTCCCGGATCACCGCGACCGCGCATTCGGCGTGCCCGGCGACACCCAGCGCCACCGACCCCAGGAGCAGACCCTGGAACCCGCCCATGCCGTGATTGCCGGTCACGAGCAACTCGGCGCCTTGGCCCGCCTTGATCAGTGCCTGCCGTGGATCTCCAGGCAGCAGCTCGGCGCCCACCGTCACGCCTCGCTCTTCGAGCCGAGCCTGGTCGACCGCCTCCCCCAGGACGGACTCGGCGGCCTCGCGCATCCAACGCGCGACCTCCGCGTACGGGCCGCCGGCGGATGTGTCGCAGGCCCACTGCGGCATGGCGTGCACGATCCGCAACGGGACTCCGCGCAGCGCCGCCTCCCTTGCCGCCCAGCGGGTGGCCTCAAGTCCGGCCGGCGAGCCATCCACTCCAACGACGATCACGGCCAGCTCCTTCTCCTCGGGTGCACCGATCACATCGCCAACCTGCTGCCCCAGAACACGGACAAAGGTCCTCTCTGGGCGGGACTTTCAGCCTCCCTGGTGCAATCCGTACGGCACGGGCCTGCGGACCCGAAGCACCGGGCGAGGCGGGTGACGCCTGGCGGACGACGCAGAGCGTCATCATCCAAAACGTGACATCTTTGCCTTCTGAACCCCAGACGCAACGCACTGGTGATTTGTCACCCGAATGCCCACTAAGGCACCTCAAGACATATTTCATACACATCAGCTTGGGCATATTCGGCGTCCAATATAGGAAATATCACTAATACTTGCTCTCACATATTTCACCTTTGCGGAGGGCAGCGTAGATTGCCGCTTACACCCCCTGCCACCGGGCATTTTGGAACGATCCCGGAAGGCGAAGCGCGAGGAGAGGACACGGTCGTGCAGCCCTACCAGCCGTTCAGCCCCATTCCGCAGGTCACGGCCGCCACGACCAGGCAGGAGATCAAGGACTGGCTGTTCCTGCGCCGCGCGCAGGTGTGGTCGTTGGTCAAAACCTTGACGATCAAGTCCGAGATCGGCAAGGACACGATGGAAGCGCTGTGGAAGAAACTCGGTGCGCTTGAAGTCCAAGCGCTGGGAAACACGCCACTGAACGTCGTGATAGGGGACTTGCAGGAATGGCTCGACGCCTACAAGGACGGCGGGGCCTGGGACTACTACGTCACCGAACAGAAGAGGCTGGACGCCGTCGAACTGGCACGCCAGGCGGAGGCCGCCAAAGCTCGGGCCGTCGGCGAGGCGAAGCAGCGCGCGGTCGACGCGGCCGTCGCCCTCTCCAAGACGTACGGCAACGGCCTACTCTCCGACCGGCAGACCGGGCGGGTGATCGCCGGGCTGGCCATGGTCAACAACGCGGGACTGACGTACACCGGGATCAGCGGCGTCGACATGCACATTCACGCCACGCACCCGGTCATCGACGAACTGCTCAGGGGCACGCACAAGGCCGAGGAGTGGCCGCAGACGTCCTGCGCGGAGGTGGACGCGCTGAAGTCCTACCTGCACGCGGCGATCCCCGCGATCAACTCCGTCGCCCAGATCCCCCGCGACACGCTGGTCTTCCACGCACGGGTGTGGAACACCGGCGGGTCCAAGAGCGGCAAGGCGGCCACTCCGCACTGGCAGCCCAGAGGCGCCTGCGCCAACTGCTCCCAATGGGTCGAGAAGATCGGCGCCCGCCTGGCCTGACCGCCTTAGTCCGGCAGCCCTTCGTGCCGCCGGCGGCCTTCATTCGTCCTCGGCGGTTTCCCTGGCTTCCGGGTGGTCGAAAACGAGGTCGTACGTCGTCGGGAACAGCTGGCGGAATGCGGTGTCCACGCCGCGGCCGGGCTCAAGCACGATCTTGCCCTCGCGGGTGATGTCGCGGACCTGCTCCACGACGTACTCGTGAGCCTGCTGCGTGGACTCCCGGACCGCTTCAGGCGGTTGTACGCCATCGTTGGTTTCCGCCACGGCGACCTCCCAAGATCAGAGAACTATGCCGGTTTCAGGCTAACCGCCGTGGAGCGATCGCGGGCGGCGGTCGCGCCCTCGCCCAGGCGAGGGGCGGCGCTTGACCTTGTCGTAACGTCAACGTGTCCAATGAGGGCATGAGAATCGGCGAGCTCGCGGCGCTGGTCGGGGTGTCCACCCGGACTGTGCGCCACTACCATCACCTGGGGCTTCTCCCCGAACCCGAACGACTGGCCAACGGCTACCGGGAGTACCGGCTGCGGGACGCGGTCGCTCTCGCTCGCGTGCGCCGGCTGGCCGAGCTCGGGATGTCCCTGGACGAGATCCGCGACGTCCTGGCCGACGAGCGGAGCCAAGAGTTGCGCGAGGTGCTTCTGGAGCTGGACGCCGACCTGGCCCGGCAGCAGGAGGCGATCGGAGCCAGACGGGATCGGCTGGCGGCGCTGCTGGCGGAGGAGGACCTGCATCCGGACTCGACCGTGTCGCCCGACATGGCGGCGGTGCTGCGCGACCTTCCCACGGGAGGCTCCGCATTCGCCGAACTCGACCGCGAACTCCTGGTCCTTTTCGACAGCACGGCCGGCCCGGCCGACCGGTCCGAGTTCGTCGACTTGTTCCGCCCGCTCACCGAGCCCGAGGCGTTCGCGCGGGGACATGCCCTCTACACGCGGCTGGACGAGCTCGCCGACGCCGACCCCGGTGATCCCCGTATCGCCGAGCTGGCCGGTGACCTCGCCCGCCACATCCCCGAGGAGATGGCTTCGGTGATCGTCACGAGCCTTGACGACGCCGAAACCGGTCGTTGGCTGGGGGACCTGTCGCAGGAACTCCCGACGGCGCAGGCCCAGACCTTCTCGCTGCTCGTGGCCATGCTGAAGGAGCGCGGGTGATGCAGAGGGCTCACTGCGGGCCGAAGAGCGCAGATGATGCCAAGGGCTCGCTGTCGGCTGAAGGAGCGGGGGTGATGCTGAGCGTCGCCCGTGCCGCACTGTTCGCCATGGTCCCTGCGGAGTTGGCGCTCGCGGTCTTGCTGGTGTCCGGCGTGTCGCTGCCCGGCCCGCTGATCGCGGGGGCCGAGGCGGCTGTCATCGCGGTGCTCCTCCTGGAGGCGGCCACCGCGTACCGGCTGTTCAGAGCGGAACGCCGAAGCGGCTCGAACCGCCGGACGGCGCTGCGGGCGGCCTACGGCCAGCTGCTCCCCGAGCAGGTGCGACGGATCATGGAATTCGACCTGAAGGGAATGATCAGCCTGGCCCTGTGGATCGCGGGGCGCCGCCACGGCGTGCCGCATGGTGCCACCCCCGTCTCGTACTCCCGCGCGCAGAACTCCACCATGATGCTGTTCCTGTTCGCGATGGTCGTGGAACTGGTGGGAGCGGAGATCCTGCTGCGGGCGTTCGGCGCTCCGGTCGGCCGCGCCAACCCAGCCAGGTGTGAACGAAGCCACGTTCTCCCTCGAACACCGGAACTTCGAGAGGATCATCATGTCGCTCGCTTCCCCTCCGATCCCACCGCTGCCCGCGCACACACTGCTCGTATTCCTCACTTCGCTGGCACTGCTCCTGCTCTTGGCCCTCGGGCTGGGCCGGCTGGCCGTACGCCTCGGCACGGCGGCCGTCGTCGGCGAGTTGCTGGCCGGGGTGGTGATCGGGCCGTCGCTGCTCGGCCATCTCGCGCCCGAGGCGGCCGCATGGCTCCTGCCGCCGGGGAGCGCCCAGGTCAGCCTCCTCGACGCGGTCGGCCAGTTCGGCGTCATTCTCCTGGTGGCCATCACCGGAATCCAACTGGACCGGAAGGTGCTGCGGCGAAACGGCGCCACCGCGCTGTGGGTCAGCGTGTGCGGCCTTGTCATACCCCTGGCGGCGGGCATCGGCGTGGGACTGCTGGTTGCCCGACTCCCTCAAACCCGACGGCGCCTCACGGTGGGTCTTCGCGCTCTTCGTGGGTGTGGCCATGTGCGTGTCCGCGATACCGGTGATCGCCAAGACCCTGGCCGACCTGAAACTGTCCCACCGCAACGTCAGCCAGCTCATCCTGGCCGCCGGCATATTCGACGACACGGTCGCCTGGTTCCTGCTCTCGGTCGTCTCCGCGCTGGCCACAGTCGGGCTTCACGCGGAACGGCTGGCGCTGTCCGTCGCGTTCATCGCCGGATTCGTCGTGTTCGCGGCCGTGGTCCTGCGGCCGCTCGTGCGGGTCGTCCTCACCCGGGCCGCCCGCTCACCGGAGTCGGCCCCGACGATCGGCGCGACCACCGTCATCATCCTGCTGTGTTCCGCCACGACGCACGCGCTCGGAATGGAAGCGATCTTCGGTGCTTTCGTGGGCGGTGTCCTGGTCAGCCTGTCCGGCGCGGCCGACCCGGCGCGGCTGGCGCCGTTGCGGACGATCGTGCTGTCGGTGCTCGCCCCGGTGTTCCTCGCGACGGCGGGGCTGCGGATGGATCTGGCCGTGCTGCTGGACTGGCGGGTCGCGTTGTGCGCGGTCGCGCTCCTGGCGGTCGCCGTGGTCGGCAAGTTCGGCGGGGCCTATCTCGGCGCCCGGGCCGGCCGGCTCAGCCACTGGGAGGGTCTCGCGCTGGGCGCGGGCATGAACGCCCGCGGCGTGGTGGAGGTCGTCATCGCCGCGGCGGGTCTGCGGCTCGGCCTGCTCGACACGACCATGTACACCATCATCGTCCTGATCGCGATCGCCACCTCCGTCATGGCGCCTCCGCTGCTGAGAATGACCATGGCCCGAGTCGAGCACGCCGCGGAGGAGTCGCTACGCCAAGCCGAGTTGGCGGCATGGACCGAGGCCGCACCGGACAGGCGGGCCACTCCTTGAGGCGACCCCGACGAAACGCGGACGACGGCTACACCCCAGTTCACCGGCCCCTGGCTGGGCGACGAGGGATGGGGGTGGCCGCCCACACGTGATCAGGGAGTTGACGGAGCGTCAATTCTCCGGAACACCCCTTCTGTCTTCTCGCGCGGGAGTCAGCAGATGTCGCGATAGGGGACGCCCTCCAAGTGCTGTTCCCATTCCTGCTTGGTGAGCGTACGGCCGGCCCGCTCGCACACGGCCTCGGCCACCCGGTCGCCGGCGATGGGAATCTCGGTGGCCCCACCGTTCTGGTTGGTCACGGTCAGCGTTCTCCCATCGGCGCTGAAGGCCAGCAATCCGGGCAGTGCGTCGTAGAAGGGGATCACGGCCAGGCTGCGCTTGGTCGTCACGTCCCAGAGCTGAGCGATGAAGTTTCCATCGCCGGCATCGCTGAGCGCGGCGACGAGGGACCCGTCGCGGCTGAAGGCGATCCGGTCGGCCGTCAGGTCGCGCTCGCCGCGTAGCTCGGGCAGGAGCGGGGTTCCCTGCTCGTAGTCCCACAGCGCGATCGTCCCCTCGGCCCCGCTGACCGCCATGATCGTCCCCACTGGGCTGGTCGCCACGACTCCGTCTCCCGTGAACCCCGGCCCGGTCCGTCGGCCGGTCACCAGGTCGATGACTCTCCCGTTGCCGGAAACCAGCGATCTGCCATCGCGTGCCGGAGCGATGTCGCCCACCGGCCAGGCGAGCTTCGGCTGCCTGATCACGCGCCCGCTGCCGGCGTCCAACTCGGCCAGTTGGTTACGCAGGCCCCGCTGGCTGTTCTCGCTGAGCGCGAGCACCAGCGTCCCGCCGTCGGGTGTGAAGAACTTGGCGCTGGAGATCAACCCCGTTGGCGCCGCATAGCTCCAGAGCTGCCTGCCGGTGGCGACATCCCAGGCGTGCACGACCGGCCGTTCGAGCTCCTCGCCGATCAGGATGCGGCCGGACGGGTCGAAAATCGGATCGCGATCACTCATTCCTTCGCTGCCGGGGATCGGCGGGCCGAGCCGTCGCGTACGGCGGTCCCAGACGCGCAGCGGCTTTCCCTCCGAACCGACGACGACCAGGCGGGTGTCGGAGCTGATCGCCAGGGCTGGGGATCCCCCCGGGAGCGCGGTGGTGGTCGTGCGGGAGCCGAGGTCGAGGCTGACCACCGCATCGTCCTGCAGATAGCGGATGATCTTTCCGGACGGGTCGAGCCAGGCATTTTCAGGGGCGTTCTCGGCGTGGTAGCTGAAGACCTCGTTGCCGGTGCCTGTGTCCCAGAGCCTGATGGTCTCGCCCACGATGCCGGCGAGCAGTTTCCCGTCTCGGGCCACTCGTAACGCCGTGCCCGTCTCCACATCCGCCCCCGGCGTTATCTGCGAGAGATTGTCCGCGCGCACGTGTTCGCCGGTCCGCGCATCCCACTTCGTGACGTGGCCGCCCGCACACAGCAGGTGCCTTCCAGCGGCGGTGAACGTGACCACCGCGCCGCATTTCTTCGGGATGCGGGTCTGCACTCTGAGATCGGGCAGGCGCAGCACCTTCAGCTCCCCGTCTGGGGCGACCCCGGCGATGTAGGCGCCGGACGCCGCGATGGCGACGCCGTTTCCCGCCTCAAGGTGAGGTGCGTACGCCTTGCCGGTCGCCGTGTCCCAGACGAACACCAGGTCCGTCAGACTCGTGACGGCGACGAGCGTCTCGTGGTCGCCGAAGGCGACGCCGACCCTGAACTGGGGATCCACACGGTGTTCCGCCAGCTTCCTCCCGGTCGTGGCCTCCCAGGCGATGACCCTGTCCGTGGTCGCCACCACGAGCGTCTTCCCGTCAGGGCTGAGCGCGGCACTTTGCGGGAAGGCCTCACGTCCGCCCGGCCACTTCCAGAACGCCTTACGGCGGCCCGGCACCACCTCGTAGACGCGGACGCCGTCCTCACTCGCGGTGGCCATCAGGCGGCCTTCCGCACCCACCGCCCGCACGGAGACGCCCCTCGCGACCGGCTGGCGGAAGACCGCTCTCTCCGGTCTGTGCAGCGAGCTCATCAGGCTCGCCCTGGTGTCGGCCCCAGGTGCCAGCCGCCATCCGGCGACGCTCAGCAGCATCGCCTTGACCGGGTCGGTGGTGCGCAGCCCGTCGGCCTGGGCGGCGGCCTGCCGTCCCGCCAGGAGGTCCCGCTGCTCCTCCGCCTGATTGCTCTGCCATACGGCGACGCCACCGGCGGCGAGCGCCACCACCAGCAAACCGCTCAGCGCGACCGTGGTCAGGCGCCTTCGGCGAACGCGCCTCCTGGCCAGCGCGGTGCCCGCGCGCAGGAAGTCGCGCTCCCGTGGAGTCAGTGTCAGCTGGCTGCGCCCGGTGGCCGCCCAGGTCAAGGCCTGATCCAGGCGACTGCCCTGCAGCAGGTCGCCGTCCTTGCGACCGTTCTCGGCCCAGTGCCCGGCTGCGCTGCTGATCCGGCCGAGCGCGGCCAGGCCGTCACGATCGGCGTCCACCCACATCCGCAGCCGTGGCCAGGCCCGGAGCAGCGCGGGCCGCGACAGCGCCACCGAGCCGTCCTGCTGCGTGATCAGGTACGCGAACACCCCTAGGACCCGCTCGGCCGCGGCCGCGTCCCGCTCGGGACGCCCCTCGAGCAGCTCCGCCCTCGACGCCCAGCGAGCCGCCTCCTGCCCGTCCTCGGTGACCGACACCAGCCGAAGGAACACCTCGGCCGCCAGTCTGCGTTCCTGCCGCGTGAGCGAGGCGTAGGCGTCCTCGGCGATCGTGCCGAGCGCCGGTTCACTCCTATCCGAGCCCGGCACGAGCACACCCTTGGCCGCGCGGCTGCCCTCCGCCAGCAGCCTGCCGGTGTCGGTGCCGTCGCCGCTCACCAGCGCGAGCAGCAGGTCCCGCGCCGTCGGCCGGACCCGCGGATCCTTCGCCATGGCCGCGGCGACCAGCCCGGCGAGGCGCGGCGGCAGCGCGCGCAGGTCGGGCTGGGCGGACAGCACCTGGTGCATCATCGCGCCCAGGGTCTCGGCTCTGAACGGATCCGCGCCCGTGGCCGCGAACACCACGATCGCGCCCCAGGCGAAGACATCCACCGACGGCCCCGCCCGCTCCCCGGTGAACACCTCGGGCGCCATGTAGCTGGGCGTCCCGGTCAGCTCGCCCGTCTTGGTGAGCGACATGTCCATGGTGCGCGCGATGCCGAAGTCGATCACTCGCGGCCCGTCCGGGCCGAGCAGCACATTGTCCGGTTTCAGATCGCGGTGGATCACCCCGGCGTCGTGGATCGAGGTCAGCGCGGTGACGATGGCGGTGGCCAGCCGGTGCAGGTCGTCACCGGCGAACCGGCGTCCCTCGTTGACGGCCGTACGCAGGCTCGGGCCCGGCACGAACTCGCTGACGATGTACGGCTTGCTGCCGGAAAGGTCGGTGGCCAGCACCCGGGCCGTACAGAAGGAGGCCACCCTGCCCGCCGCGAGCGCCTCCTTGGCGAACCGCTCACGGCCCTCCGGGCTGTCGGCCGCGTGCAGCATCTTGAGCGCGACCCGGCGCCCCTCGCGATCGTAGGCGTCGTACACGACCCCCTGCCCGCCGGAACCGAGCCGCCCCGCCAGCCAGTAGTCGCCGATGCGCTGAGAGTCGCC
>JBIOWF010000050.1:0-22996 GCA_044868295.1 Microtetraspora sp.
CGGGCGTGGGGGACCCGCCAGGACACGTCACGCCCCGGCGCGAGGCTCCTCGACCCCGGCGAGGGTTGGGGTCGAAGTCCTCTTCATGCGCGCGGAGTCGGTGGGGACCAGTCGTCCTCTCCGGCTCGTTCGCCGGTCGTGGGGAGCGACTGCTCCGTTTTGCGGTACTGGCGCAGGATCAGGCGTGCCGCGCCCGCCGGGTCCTCGGCGGGATGAGTGACGACCGATCCGTCCTCGGTCCACGCGAAGGATCCGTTCTCGCACCAAACGGTGAGTTCGGTGGCCACTGACAGCACTGACACGCCATTTCCGTTGCTTTGAAGGTGTGGGCAACCCCTGACGGTGCGACGTGTAGCGCAGTAGCTGCGTCGCCTCGCAGGGATCGCGCCGGGGCACGTACGGAGTGTCCGTACGGACCGCCGGCACTGGCCCCACCCATTGGATGGATTTGTACCAACGTTTGGATAATGCGGGCCCGGCGGCCTCAGGTCAAGTGGTTGTTCCAAGACAGACCGAGATCGTCTAAATTTGTTGGAACAAAAGGGTAGATTGAGGGAAGATGGCACGATCATCGCTCTACCAGCAGGTGGCCGCCGAAGTTCGGAGCGCCATCTACTCGGGAGAGTTGGCGCCGGGTGACCAGATCCCGACCGAGAGTGAGCTCATGGACACCCATGGGGTCAGCCGCAACACGGTGCGGCTGGCGCTGGGCGAGCTCGAAAACGAAGGTCTCATTCTCCGGATGCGCCGGCGTGGCACATTCGTGCGCGAACGCCGCCCCCTCCTCATGCGCCCCCAGGACGAGCTCCGGCCGATCGACGACATCGGGCCGCGCTTCGACTCCTTCGTGCACGCCGTCACCTCCGAGGGTCGCAAGGCCGACCAGAACATCGAGGTGTCGATCGTCCAGCCCCCGCAGGACGTCGCCACCCGGCTCGCCCTCGTCGACGCGACGCTCGCCGTCGTCCGGCGCCGTCTGCGGTTCGTGGACGGCCAGCCGTACAACACGAACGATTCGTACTTCCCGTACGTGCTCGTCGCCCACTCCGAGATCGCCCGGCCCGGCGACATCACACGGGGCGCCAACCGGGTTCTAGAGGAGCTTGGACATCCTCAGATCAGGGTCGTCGACGATATTTCGGCGAGGATGCCCACTCCGGATGAGGCGTTGCGGCTTCAGCTTGAACCGGGCACGCCAGTTGTCGTTTATGTCCGAGTTGGCTACGACCGAGAGGACACGCCGGTCCGGGTCGCCGTGTCGGTGCTCCCTGCCGACAAACATCTGATCAGATACGAGCTGGAGCGCCATTGACGGTACACGGAACCCCCCTCGCCTGAGGGGGCTCTCCTCGCCGTGCTTCCGCCGCGAGCGACCGCGACGGGACAGCCGATCTTGCGCTGAGCAGCCGTGTCTTACCGGCCGATCCTGCGCCGAACAGCCACGACGCGCCGGCCGATCTTGCGCTGAACAGCCGTGTCTTACCGGCCGATCCTGCGCCGAACGACCGCGACACACCGCGCGATCTTGCACTGAACGGTCGCGCATGCCGGCCGATTGTGCGCTGAGCAACCACGACTTACCGGCCGATCTTGCCGTGAAACACGTCGCCTTTCTGCGCTTTCCCGCCCCTCCTCCGCCTATCGGAGGGGGTTGATATCTGACTGAGTCCCTCTGAACGACCAGTTCGCCCGGCATAGGCGGCCGCGCGTTCGAGGGTCGCGCGGCCAAGTCGTGCCGTCCTCCGTAACTCCACGTATTCACATCAGTACCCCCGGCGATGAAGGGAATCATCATGCGCTCTGACACTCTCCAGCCGTCCTCGACGCTCACGCTCCGTCGCGCGTCCCTCGACGACCTCCCCGCCGTGCTGACCCTGCTCGCCGAGGCGGCGAAGTGGCTGAACGCCCGTGGCGTCCGGCAGTGGCCCGTAGGCGGCTTCCCCGCCGCGCGGATCGAGCCGCTCATCCAGGAGGGGGTCATGTACGTCTTGAGTGACGGGAACGACCCGATTCCTGCCGCGACTGTGGCGGTCGACGGGCACGCCGACCCGGAGTTCTGGGTCCCGGCCGACCACTGCGAGGCCGCCCTCTACGTCCACAAACTGGCCGTGAGCCGGGCGTACTCCGGGCAGGGCCTGGGTGAGGCGCTGCTCGACTGGGCCGGGCTCCACGCGGCCACCGAGGGCCGGCCCTGGCTGCGTCTGGACTGTTCCAAGGACAACTTCCAGTTGCAGGGCTACTACAAGAGTCTCCAGTTCCGGCACGTGCGCACGGTGGATCTGCCGCACCGGGCATCTGGCGCGCTCTTCCAGCGTGAGGCCGTCTTCGCAGGCGGCAGGCACGCCCGGCTTCATGACATCACCGCTCACAAGGCGTTGATCGAGTGCTGAACAGGGCGGACGCCGTACGGCACCGCAAAGGGACCAGATAATGTTCGGTCCATGACCGGATCGCTGCTCGAAGTGATCGTTGTGGACTTACCCGACGCGGTGGCCGCCGAGGAGGGTGGTGCGGACCGTCTGGAGGTCGTGGCCGACATGGCCTCCGGCGGCCTCACCCCCTCGGCGGACCTTGTCGCGGCGATCTCCAGAGAGTGCACGCTGCCCCAGATGGTGATGCTGCGCTGCAACGCCGGCTTCACCGTGACCGCCGAGGAGCTGGACCGGCTGCGGCGGGACGTCAAGGAGCTGTCCGAGGCGGGCGCCGCCGGGTTCGTGTTCGGATTCCTGTCCGAGGACGGCACGGTCGACCGCGACGCGACCGAGGCCCTGATTCACGCTGTCGCGCCGCTTCCATGGACGTTCCACCGCGCGGTGGACCACGCCGCCGACGTCCAGGCCGGCTGGCGTGCCGTACGGCTGCTGCCCAACCTCGCGACCGTGCTCACGTCGGGCTCCGCCGCGGGGGTGGGGAGCGGCCTGGCCGTCCTCCGCGCCCGCGCCGAGGCCGGCGACGCCGAACTCGTGCTGGCCGGCGGCGGCCTCAAGAGCGAGCACGTGCCCGTGCTGCTCGACTACGGCGTGCGCGCCTTCCATGTCGGCAGCGCCGTACGAGACTCGTGGGCCGATCCCGTCGACCCGGCCCGCGTCCGCCGCTGGCGCCACCTCGTCGACCAGGCCTGAGCCGCCACGAGCACCGGACCTGAGGGCCTCACCGAGCCCTTCGGCGTGGGCTGCTTCCTGAGTCACCGACGAAGCGCCCACGGGAGTGGGCCCGGTCAGGTGCGTTCGCGAGCCGCCCTGGCTCGGAACACTGTCACAGGTCCTTCGTGCCGAGGGCGAGGTCGGCGCGGCGGAGCGCGGCGACGAGGGTCTTGATCGTGGCCGGTTCGTCCATCACGCCGCCGCCGGCCTCCCGCTCCTCCTCCCACGCCCGGACCCGCGCGGCGTACTCGTCGTAGCGGGCGAGATGGAAGGCGTAAACGGTCGTGTAGCGGCTGACCAGATGCGACGGATGCATGTCCCAGCCCTGGTAGTAACCGTGCGCCAGCGAGTGCCGGACGGTCTCGGCGTGCCGTCGCCACAACGCGTGAACGTCCGCGGCCGAGTCAGAAGCCGGGGAGGCGGCCAGCGAGCCGTCCGAAAGCTCCACGCCCGTGCCGCCGAAGGCGGTCTGCATGACGTGTCGCGCGTGGTCGCAGGCCGGGTGGTCGAGGCGCTGCTCGTGCGGCGGCAGCCCGCACGAGGCCGTGTAGTCGAAGACGCCGAAATGCGCCGCGGCGAGCCGTCCCCCGAGCGACGGCACGAGATCCGCCGAGCGCTGCAGGAACAGCACGGTCTGAGTGGCCTCGACCTGGATCTCGAACCGCAGCGCGAGCTCCGGCAGGCCCAGGCCCTCTTCGAGCGCGCTCAGACAGCGAACGAACTGTCCGAGGTAGGCCTCCATGAGCACCTTGGGAAACGTCACCGTGAAACCCGGGGGAAGGGCCCCCGCGCGCTTGATCACGCCGGTGAGGAAACGGTCCAGCGTCCTGACCGACCGTCCCGGGTCCCCGTCGGCGAAGGACTTCACGCGCAGCCCCCACCGCCGTGGCAGGGTTCCCGCCTCGTGCATCGCCGCGACGGCCGCCGCGCAGTCGCCGGCGTGCCGGTCCTCCTCGTCCCAGGGCCGCACGCCGTACCCGTCCTCGAAGTCCACCCGCAGGTCCTCGATCGGCTCCTCGGCGAGCTTGCGCGCCATCCGGTCGTGTACGGCTCCCGCCGACGCGGCGTCGACCCCGAACACCTCGGTGAGGTCGGCCGCCGTGGGCAGATGGGCGCCCAGCAGCTTGGACGCGGCCAGACCCCACTCGCCCACCGTGCCCTCGGTGATCCGGTCGGCCGGAACGTACACCGTGTGCACCGGCTGCCACGCGATCTCCGGCACCGGAAACCGGAGGCCCTGCTCGCGATAGGCCCCCTCGAACCCGTCGATCAGCCCGGCCAACTCTCCCAGAGTCGTTTCCATGCCGCCGATCCTCCCAGAACCCCCCAGACGCGACATCAGACGCCCTTGCCAAACAAGAGCCCCCAACTCGTCACTCTGACAAGGGTTGAGGTGCGTTCCAGCAATCACCGCCACACGCGAGGCTGAAGATCGCTGGCGGCGAGGCGTGTCAGGGGTGGGGGATCCGGCCGCAGGCGGTGAGCATGGTGGTGCGTCCGACGAGTTTGACCCGCTCGCCGCGGTGCAGTGATCTGGCGAGCTCCACCTCCGCCGCCTCGATGGCCAGCCAGTCCTGGTAGGTCACCGGCGTGATTCCGCGGGCGGCCACCAGGTCGTCGAGACGCGACAGCCGTACGGGATCGGGGGTCATGTCGGCGAGGAGGGTGCGGACGGTCTCGGCGGCGTCTGACTTGTTCGTGCCGATCACTCCGGTCGGGCCGCGCTTGAGCCAGCCGGCGACGTACTGCCGGTCCGACACCTTCCCGGCGACATTGGGCACGGTCATCGTCGAGGTGTCGAAGGGGACGCCGGGCAGGGGCACGCTCTGGTATCCCACCGACCGCAGCACCATCCCGGCGGGGATCGTCTCGAACTCGCCGGTCCCGACGACGCGGCCGTTGTCCAGGCGGGTGCGCTCCAGCCGGATGCCCTCAACGTGCGAGTCGCCCAGAATCTCCACCGGGCGGAGCCAGAAGCGCACATCCAGCCGCCGGGGCCGATCAGCCGGAATCCGCGCCGACCAGGACTGGAGCACATCCACGTTTCCTCTGACCTGCCGGGTGAGCGCGGTGAGGTCCTCGACCTTCACCTCGTCAGGAAATGTCAGGATGTCGGCGTTCGGGAGCTCGCCGAGCTCGCGCAGCTCCTTCAAAGTGAACTTGGCGTGCTCGGCGCCCCGGCGGCCGATCATGTGGATGGTCTTCACTCGTGAGGCGGCCAGCCGTTCGAGCACCTCCTCGGGCACGTCCGTGTCGCGCAACTCGTCGGCCGTCTTGGCCAGGATGCGCACCACGTCGACCGCGACGTTGCCGACACCGATGACCGCGACCTCCTCCGCGTCCAGCCTGAACGCGTCGGTCGGGACATCGGGATGGCCGCAGTACCAGTTGACGAAGTCGGTCGCCGCGACGCTGCCGGGCAGGCCCTCACCGGGGATGCCCAGGTGCCTGTCGACCATCGCCCCGGTGCAGTAGACGACCGCGTCGTAGCAGGCCAGGAGATCCTCCACGGATACGTCCGAGCCGAGCTCGACCCCGCCGAGGAAGCGCACGCCCGGCGACTCCAGCACTCGCTGGAGATAGCCCGCGATCGACTTGATCGAGGTGTGGTCGGGCGCCACGCCGTACCGCACGAGCCCGTAGGGGGTCGGCAGCCGCTCCAGCACGTCGGCCTCGACGGGCCCCTGGGCCTGCTTGGTCAGCGCCTCGGCCGTGTAGATCCCGGCCGGGCCTGATCCAACGATCGCCACGCGCAACGTCACCACGGCCTCCAGAGGGCGTCCTATCAGTGATTCTTTACCATCGGCCCGGTGTCAGGCCAGCCGCCTGCGCTCCTGTGTCGTGGCTCGGCTTCCCAACGCCCGGGTGAAATCCGCCCATCTGACGACCGCCTCGCCGCGCAGCGTCGCCATCGCCTCCCCTCCACCGGAGATCTCACAGTGCTCCACCGGAGATCTCACAGTGCTCCACCGGAGACCTCGCAGTGTGAATGTCACGAATCAGGGCTTGCGTGGCAGTGGCCATCACGATCAGAGTTGGCTCTCGTGGGCTCTGGGGCGAAGAGGCGGCGAAACCCGAGGACGGCACGGCCCGTCGATGGCATGTTCCCAGGCATGGGCGGAATACGCGGCGGATGCCCCGAACCCCCCGTCCCTCCCGGCGTGGAGGAGGTCGCGCTCGCGCCGAACGCCCGGCGCTACGAGGCGCTCGGCCGCGTGATGGCCGCTCTGTCGAGCGAGGCCGAGATGCTGGAGGCCTGCCGCGATCTCACGTGGTGGCAGGGGAACGACGACACCTGGCACGTCGAGTGGAGAGACGGGCCGTACGCGTCCGAGGTGGCGGCGCTGGTCGTCGAGCGCGTTCATGAGCCGGGCTTCGCCGGCGGGCCGGCCGGTCCCACCGAACCGGCCACGCCGTCCACCGCGTCCCTGGACGTGATGGGTGTGACCTTCGTCGTGCGCGCCATCGACCCCCTCGGCATGGAGAGGCTGCGCACCCGTCCCGGCATCTGGCGCCTGGCGGAGGCTTTGGACCCGTCCCGCCGGTCGGGCACCCGGCACCATTGGGAGCAGCTCCTCGGCGGCTGATCCAACCGGCTGATCTGGGCAGGCCGCCGTCGGGATGCGTAGGGAGGGCCTTACGGGCACTCCGCGACACCCAGGAAGAACCGCCCGGCGGTTCACGGCTCCCTCTTTCGGCGGAAGGTGGCACAGAACGAAGCGATAACTAGCGGTCGCTTGTTTGGTGATTGCAAATAATGGTCCTCCGATATTGGTGACTATTTGGTGTCCATATATGCTGGTTATGGGCCACTTGCACATGGTGATCGGGGGATCAGGTGGCTGCGGATCCGTGGTTTCGGCGCCGGGCGAAGGACTCCTCGGAGGGTGCCTTCGCCGACCTCGACCGGTGGGAACGCCGGATCGAGGGGCAGATGCTCGTCGGGCTGGCCGTGGGTGTGCTGCTCGGCACGACCGCGGTGCTGCTCCACGACGCCCTGCCCCATGCGGTGTTCGCGATCGTGGATCCCTACCTCTTCCTGGTAGTCGTCATCGTCACCGGGCGGCTGTCGCTGGGATTCGGGTGGGCGCTGGTCAACAGCGCCCTCGCCTCGTTCGGGGTGCTGATCTCGCAGCTCACCGCGATGGCGGTCGTCCACGGGCAGTCACCTCTGGACTTCGGGGGCGGGGGCGGGAGCCTCAACCGCCTCCTCTTCCTCATGGTGCTGAGCGGCGCGCTCGCGTGCCTCACCCAGCCCGAGACCGTGTGGGGCGACGCCGCGGCGGGCGCGCTCGCCGCCCTGTTCTTCGCCGACGTGGTGGACGACGTGGCCGCCTGGATCCAATCCACCGCCGCTCCGGCGTGGCAGTGGGCGAGCGGAGCGGCGATCGCGCTGGGGCTCGGCTGTGTCACGTTCCTCCGCCCCCGGGCATTCGGGCGGCTACGTGCCCTTGGCATCGCCCTCGCCCTGGTGGCCCTCTACGCCTTGGCGGTCGCCGTACAGGCGGCCATATAGGCCGTATAGATCGCGGCCCGGTCGTCGGACCGGGTCATTTGGATCAGGGCGTTGTATTTGCAGGGGCGCCGCGCCGCCAGGACTCGATAACCTTGGGCACACACCATTTCTCGCGAGCAAGGAGTAGCCGTGCTACTGCGTATGTCGACCCTGTTCCTGCGCACCCTGCGTGAGGATCCGGCGGACGCGGAAGTGCCGAGCCACAAGCTGCTCGTCCGCGCCGGCTACATCCGCCGCGTCGCGCCCGGCATCTACTCGTGGCTGCCCCTCGGCAAGATGGTGCTGGAAAACGTCGCCAAGGTCGTCCGCGAGGAGATGAACCGGATGGGCGGCCAGGAAGTGCTCTTCCCCGCCCTGCTGCCCCGCGAATACTACGAGGCCACCGGCCGCTGGACCGAGTACGGCGACACGCTCTTCCGGCTCAAGGACCGCAAGGGTGGCGACTACCTGCTCGGGCCGACACACGAGGAGATGTTCACCGACATGGTCAAGGGGGAGTATTCCTCCTACAAGGACTATCCGGTGACCCTCTATCAGATCCAGACCAAATACCGCGACGAGGCCCGTCCCCGGGCGGGCATCCTGCGTGGCCGTGAGTTCGTCATGAAGGACTCCTACTCCTTCGACCTCGACGATGACGGCCTGAAGCACTCCTACGAGCGGCACCGCGACGCGTACATCCGGATCTTCGACCGGCTCGGCATCGACTACAAGATCTGCTTCGCCATGTCGGGCGCGATGGGCGGCTCGGCGTCCGAGGAGTTCCTCGCACCCTGCCCGACCGGTGAGGACACCTTCGTCGCCTGTCACAACTGCGGATACGCGGCCAACGCGGAGGCGGTCACCACTCCGGCCCCGCCCGCCGTGACAGTCGAGCACCCCGCGCTCAAGACCCTGGACACCCCGGACACGCCGACAATCGAGAGCCTGGTCAACCACGTCAACGAGCATTTCGGGCTCGGCGTCACCGCCGCCGACACGCTCAAGAACATCGTGGTCAAGGTGCGCACACCGGGGTCCGACCAGATCGAGACACTGATCATCGGCGTTCCCGGGGACCGCGAGGTCGACTTCAAGCGACTGGAGGCGGCGCTCGCGCCGGGCATCCCGGAGATCTTCGAGGCGGAGGACTTCGCCCGGCACCCCGGTCTGGTCCGCGGTTACATCGGTCCTCAGGTCCTCAAGTCTCTCGGCATCACCTACCTGGTCGACCCGCGCGTGGTCGACGGCTCGTCGTGGGTCACCGGGGCCAACGAGCCGGGCAAGCACGCGGCCCACGTGGTCGCCGGGCGTGACTTCCAGGCCGACGGCACGATCGAGGCCGCGGAGATCCGCGCCGGGGACTCCTGCCCCCGCTGCGGCCATGCGCTCTCGATCGACCGAGGCATCGAGATCGGGCACATCTTCCAACTCGGCCGGAAGTACGCCGACGCGGCAGGGCTCGACGCCCTCGGCCCGGACGGAAAGCCCATCCGGATCACGATGGGCTCCTACGGAGTCGGCGTCTCCCGCGCGGTCGCCGTGCTGGCCGAGCAGTCGCACGACGACCTGGGTCTGGTGTGGCCGCGCGAGGTGGCTCCGGCCGACGTGCACATCGTGGGCACCGGCAAGGAGAACCAGATCGAGGTCGCCACGCAGCTCGCCGAGACCCTGGAGTCACGCGGGCTTCGCGTCCTGGTCGACGACCGCGCCGGCGTCTCGCCCGGCGTGAAGTTCAAGGACTCCGAGTTGCTCGGCCTCCCCACCGTCGTGATCGTCGGCCGTGGCCTCGCACAGGGCGTCGTGGAGCTACGCGATCGGGCGGCGGGCACCAAGGAGGAGATCCCGCTCACCGAGGCCGTGGAGCGCGTCCTGGCGGCCGCCCAAGCCTGAGCCTGAACGGCCCGGCATGCCGGTTCGGCAGGGCGGGCCGTTCGCTTAGGTGTGGCGGGCCGGCTTCGAACGGCGCGGCACATTGGCGCGGTGGGCCGGGCTGCTGGCTGGTTCGGTGCGCCAGGCCGGGGCGTTCACTGGTTCGTCGTCGGGGGCGGAACGGGAGTGGGATCGGTCTTCACCGGGGGTGAGCCGGAGGTGCGCTCCGCAGGCATCCCTGGGAAGGCCGAGATGATCGGCCGCCAGCCGTACGCGCGCGTCGCGCATTCCTGCATCGCCTGCGCGGCGAGGCGCCGTAGCGACGCGTCCCGCTCGGCGGCGAGCTCCAGATAGACGGAGGTGAAGCGCTCCTCGATCAGTACGGCGAGGCGCACGGCGTCGCCGGCCGTCGTCACCTCGAACGGCAGGTGGTAGATCGGCCCCGGCTCGGATGGTGTGCCGCCCAGCCGGGAGATGAGCGAGCGCAGCTGGTCGCGCCGGGCCCGGTGCGCGTCGAAACCGGCCGTCGCCCGCCTGCGAAGCTGCCCAGCCGTCTTCGCGCCGACCACACCGTACGCGTACACCGCCGCGTGCTCGGCGGCCAGCGCCTTCGCGAGAGCCTCAGTCATGCACTCTCCCCAGGGCGAGCGCGTGGACGGCCTCGCACGCGCCCACGCTGGCCAGCAGTTGGGCCAGCAAGGGGGAGACGTCCGCCATCTGCCCGGCACGCGCGGCCGCGGCCCGGCGCTCGGCGTCGCGCAGCCCGGCGAGCGACGCCTTGGCCGTGGTGGCGGGTGGAATGGTGGCAGGCGGACTGGTGGCGGGCTGAGCCGAGGCCGCCGGGGTCACGCCGGCTGGCATCAGCTCGCGCAGCGCCGCGAGATGCGCGGTGTGCCGCTGCTCGAAGGGTGCCAGAGCGGCGGCGAGCCCGGTGTCGGACTGCGCGGTCTGCCGGTAGAGCGAGATCATCTGCTCCTTGGCCGCGATCACGGAGCCGAGCAGGATCGCCTCGCGATCGGGCGGCTCGGGCGATCCGGGTGGTGTGGCGGCGGAGGGCTCGGCGACCGGTTTCGAACAGCCCGAGACGACCAGCCCGGCCGCGGCGCCGGCCAGCAGGGCGCGCCTCGTCAGCGACGATCCTCGGTCCACGAGACAGCATCGTACGGCGCGCCGCCCGGTCCTCGGATCGGCTCGCCGCTCGGTGCGGGGCTCTTTCCGCGCTCCGGTGTCGATAGGCTGTTGGCACGTTCGGCGAGGTACGCCAATGAAAATGGGAGGTCGGCATGGGCAACGATGCTCGACGCGACCGCCTTGTGGAGCTTCTCGGCCCGGTGGTCACCGCCGAGGGGCTCGATCTGGAGGACGTGACGATCACTCCGGCGGGCAAACGCCGGCTTGTCCGGGTGGTGGTGGACCGCGACGGCGGCGTGAGTCTCGACGACGTGGCCGAGGTCAGCCAGTCCGTCTCCAAGGAGCTCGACGCCAGTGACCTGCTGGGCGGCAGTCCGTACGTGCTGGAGGTCTCCTCGCCGGGCGTCGACCGGCCGCTGACGGAGCCGCGCCACTGGCGCCGCGCGCATGGCCGGCTGGTCAAGGCCGATCTGCGGAACGGATCTTCCGCGGAGGGCCGGGTCACCGGTGCCGACGAGTCCGGCGTGGAGCTGGACGGGACGCACCGCATCGAGTTCGACGACCTGGCCAGAGGCCGGGTTCAGGTGGAGTTCAGCCGGGCCGGCGATGACCTCGACGACGTCGATGACGACGTTGAGGGCGACATCGACGACGCAGACGGCGACGAGGGCTAAGGGGGAGCCTTGTGGACATCGACATGAGCGTCCTGCGCAGCCTGGAGCGGGAGAAGGACATCTCCTTCGACCTGGTCGTCAAGGCGATCGAGGACGCGCTTCTGATCGCCTACTTCCGCACCGAGGGCGCGGCGCAGAAGGCTCGCGCCGAGCTCGACCGCGTCTCGGGCCACGTGAGCATCTGGGCCGCCGAGCTCGATGACGAGGGCGAGGTCGTCAGGGAGTACGACGACACTCCGGGCAACTTCAGCCGGATCGCCGCCACGACCGCGAAGCAGGTGATCCTGCAGCAGCTGCGGGACGCCGAGGACGAGATCAACTTCGGCGAGTTCGCCAGCCGCGAGGGCGAGCTGGTGGCCGGGATCATCCAGCAGGGCAAGGACCCGAGGGTCGTGCTCGTCGACCTCGGCAAGATCGAGGCGATCCTGCCGCACAACGAGCAGGTCCCCGGCGAGGAATACGTCCACGGCGAGCGGATCCGCTGCTACGTGGTGCAGGTGAAGAAGGGGCCGAAGGGTCCTTCGGTGACCCTGTCGCGGACACACCCCAACCTGGTGAAGAAGCTCTTCGCGCTGGAGGTGCCCGAGATCGCCGACGGCACGGTGGAGATCGCCGCCATCGCCCGAGAGGCCGGGCACCGCACCAAGATCGCTGTTCGGTCCCGGAAGGGCGGTGTGAACGCCAAGGGCGCCTGCATCGGGCCGATGGGATCGCGCGTCCGCAACGTGATGACCGAGCTGCACGGCGAGAAGATCGACATCATCGACTGGTCCGAGGATCCGGCCGAGTTCGTCGGGAATGCCCTGTCTCCGGCGCGTGTTTCCCGAGTCGAGGTCATCGACGCCGAGGGCCGGGTGGCCCGTGTGACCGTGCCGGACTACCAACTGTCGCTGGCGATCGGCAAGGAGGGGCAGAACGCCCGTCTGGCCGCGCGTCTCACCGGCTGGCGCATCGACATCCGGCCGGACACTCAGGAGGCACCGGCCGATCCCGCAGATGCGTCGGCAAGGTAAGCTGGAATACGGTGGCCAGGCGGCCCCGCTGAGAACATGTGTGGGCTGCCGGGTTCGCGCGGTAAAGTCCGAGCTGCTCCGCCTGGTTGTGGTCGAGGGCGTGATCGTCCCCGACCTGCGAGGACGGCTTCCCGGGCGGGGTGCTTCACTGCACCCCGTTCTGAGCTGTCTGGAGCTCGCCGAACGTCGCCGGGCGTTTCCTCGCGCGTTTCGCGCTGAGGGGACGCTCGATGTGGCGCGTCTGCGGGCCCACCTTGAGGGGCTTGACGGCCGATGAGGACCGGGTGAATGGTTACCAACTGTCATGTAGGACGCCGAGTTGATGGGCGGAGTCAGATTGCTATGAGCGCCTGATGAGCACGCGGCGATGAGTACGTCTAGGTAGCGACGGTCCGGCGGCACTGCTAGCCTCCCGGGCCGAGTTAGGGAGTGCAGTGGCGAAGGTCCGGGTATACGAGCTCGCCAAAGAGTTCGGGGTTGAGAGCAAGGTCGTGATGGCCAAGCTCACCGAAATGGGCGAGTTCGTGCGATCGGCGTCTTCAACGATAGAAGCGCCGGTGGTCCGCAAGCTCACCGAGGCGTTCGGCAAGGGCGACGCCTCACGGGGTGGGGGCAAACCGTCTCCCCGCCCAGCGCAGCCGAAGCCTGCGCCCCGGCCGGCCGAGAGCCTGGCCGGTGGTGGCGCGGCGGCGCCGATATCTCAGTCTCCGGACTCGGTGATCAAGCCGGGTCCCAAGCCGGGTCCGCGGCCTGCGCCGCGTCCGGTTCCCATGCCCCATCCGACGCAGCCGGTGGCCCAGCCCGAGGCTCCGCGTCCGGAGGCGGCCCGTCCCGAGGTGCCGCGTCCCGATGTGGCGCGTCCCGAGGCGACTCGCCCCGCGGCGCCGGGCGGCAGGCCCGGCCCCGGAGCGCCCAAGCCCGGCCCCCGGCCGGCTCCCGCGCCGCGTCCCGCGGCCTCCTCTGGGTCCCCTGCCGGCCCCGGCGCACCCGCCACTGGTGGGGCTCCGCGTCCGGGAGGCCCGAAGCCGGGTCCCCGCGGCCCGCGTCCGGGTAACAACCCGTTCTCTTCCAACGCCAGCGGCATGGGTCAGCGCCCCGCGCGTCCCGGCGGCCGTGACGGCGCCGAGCGTCCCGATCGGGGCGACCGTCCCGACCGCGGTGACCGTGGTCCCCGCGAGCCGCGCCGTGACGGCGCGCGTGACGGCGGCATGCCGCGTCCGCCCGGTGCCCGCACCGGCGCGCCCGGCGCGGGCGGTCCGCGTCCCGGTCCTGGTGCGGGTGGCCCCCGTCCGGGTCCCGGCGCCGGTGGTCCGCGTCCCGGTCCTGGCGCGGGTGGTCCGCGTCCGGGTGGGCCGCGCCCCAACCCGATGATGATGCCGCAGGGTCGCCCGGCCGGTCCGGGTGGCGGCGGCGGTGGCGGCGGTGGCCGTCCCGGCGGTGGCGGTGGCCGTCCCGGCGGCGGCGGCGGTGGCGGCGGCGGTCGTCCCGGTGGCGGCGGTGGCCGTCCCGGCGGCGGTGGCGGCGGCTTCAGCGGTGCTCGCACGGGCGCCGGCGGCGCGGGTCGTCCCGGTGGTGCGGGTGGCGGTCCCGGTGGCGGTGGCGGCGGCGGTTTCGCCGGTCGTCCCGGTGGCGCCGGTGGCCGTGGCCGTGGCGGCGGTACGGCGGGCGCCTTCGGCCGTCCCGGTGGCCGTCCGACCCGTGGCCGCAAGTCGAAGCGCCAGAGGCGTCAAGAGTTCGACAACATGTCGGCCCCGTCGATCGGCGGCGTGCAGGCTCCTCGTGGCGGTGGCCAGACCATCCGGCTCCCGCGTGGCGCGTCCCTGTCGGACTTCGCCGACCGGATCGGCGCGAACCCGGCCTCGCTCGTGCAGATCATGCTGCACCTCGGCGAGATGGTGACCGCGACCCAGTCGGTCAACGAGGAGACGCTGCAGCTGCTCGGCGCCGAGCTGGACTACGTCGTCCAGGTCGTCAGCCCGGAGGAGGAGGATCGCGAGCTTCTCGAGACCTTCAAGATCGAGTTCGGTGAGGACGAGGGCGACGAGGCCGACCTCGCGCCGCGTCCGCCGGTCGTGACCGTCATGGGTCACGTCGACCACGGTAAGACGAAGCTGCTCGACGCGATCAGGCACACCAACGTCGTGGCGCGCGAGGCGGGTGGCATCACCCAGCACATCGGCGCCTACCAGGTGGCCACCAACCACGAGGACGAAGAGCGCAGGATCACCTTCATCGACACCCCGGGTCACGAGGCGTTCACCGCCATGCGTGCCCGTGGCGCCAAGGCCACCGACATCGCGGTGCTGGTGGTCGCGGCCGACGACGGTGTGAAGCCGCAGACCATCGAGGCGCTCAACCACGCCCAGGCGGCCGACGTGCCGATCGTGGTCGCGGTCAACAAGGTCGACAAGGAGGGCGCCGACCCGACCAAGGTCCGGGCCCAGCTCACCGAGTACGGCCTGGTGGCCGAGGAGTTCGGTGGTTCCACGATGTTCGTGGACATCTCCGCCAAGCAGGGCACCGGCATCGACAGTCTGCTCGAGGCCATCCTGCTGACCGCCGACGCCGAGCTCGACCTGCGGGCCAACCCGGACATGGACGCCCAGGGCCTGGCCATCGAGGCGCACCTCGACAAGGGCCGCGGCCCGGTGGCGACCGTGCTCGTGCAGCGCGGCACCCTGCGGGTCGGTGACTCGATCGTCTGTGGCGAGGCCTTCGGCCGCGTCCGGGCGATGCTGGACGACAACGGTGACACGGTCGAAGAGGCCGACCCGTCGCGTCCGGTCCTGGTGCTGGGTCTGACCGCCGTTCCGCGCGCCGGCGACAACTTCATCGTTGTCACCGACGACCGGATGGCACGCCAGATCGCGCAGCAGCGGGCGGCTCGCCAGCGGATCGCCGACATGGCCAAGTCCGGCCGCCGGCGCACTCTCGAGGAGCTGTTCAGCGACCTCGAGAAGGGCAAGGTCGACGAGCTCAAGCTCATCATCAAGGGTGACGTCTCCGGTTCGGTGGAAGCCCTCGAAGACGCGCTGCTCAAGATCGACGTGGGCGACGAGGTCAACCTCCGGGTGCTGCACCGCGCCGTCGGTGCGATCACGGAGTACGACGTCAACCTGGCGATCGCGGACGACAACGCCGTCATCATCGGCTTCAACGTGCGTCCGGAGGTTCGGGCGCGTGACCTGGCCGAGCGCGAGGGCGTCGACATCCGCTACTACTCGGTCATCTACCAGGCGATCGAGGAGATCGAGGCGGCCCTCAAGGGCATGCTCAAGCCGGAGTTCGAGGAAGTCCGGACAGGCACCGCCGAGGTCCGCGAGGTCTTCAAGGTTCCGAAGATCGGCAACATCGCCGGTGCGCTGGTCCGTTCGGGCACGATCACCCGCAACAGCAAGGCCCGGATCATCCGCGACGGTGTCGTCGTGGCCGACAACCTCTCCGTTTCGTCGCTGCGCCGCTTCAAGGACGACGCGACCGAGGTCCGCGAGGGCTTCGAGTGCGGTATCGGTGTCGGTTACAGCGACATCAAGATCGACGACGTCATCGAGACGTTCGAGATGCAGGAGAAGCCGCGCGTCTGATGCCCTGCCCGCCGTCCCCCGCCCGGGGGACGGCGGGGTAGGCCGTCGGCTTCGTGGTGACCCACGCATGTATGTCGGTGCTCTAACTCTGGACATCCTGCTCGGCGACGTGCATTCGCTGAAGCAGAAGCGCTCCGTGGTCCGCCCCCTCGTCGCGGAGGTGCAGCGGAGGTTCCCCGGAGTGGCCGTGGCCGAGACCGGCCATCTCGATCTCCATCGCCGTGCCGAGATCGGCATCGCCGTGGTGTCCGCCTCGGCCGCGAACTGCGACGAGGTGCTCGACGCCTGCGAGCGACTGATCGCCTTCCACCCGGAGATCGAGTTGCTGTCCGCACGGCAGCGGCTCTTCAATGACGACGAGGAATAGACGGCCGGGCCCGCGCGTCAGCCGTACATCGAAAAAGGGAGCGTGAGCATGGACGCAGCGCGCGCCAGGAAGCTGGCCGACCGCATTCAGCAGGTCGTCGCCGAGATGCTGGAGCGGCGGATCAAGGATCCGCGGCTCGGCTTCGTGACGGTGACCGACACCCGGATCACCGCGGATCTGGGTGACGCGACCGTCTATTACACGGTGTTCGGCTCGGAGGCCGAGCGGGCGGACACCGCCGCCGCGCTGGAGAGCGCCAAGGGCATCATCCGTTCGGAGGTGGGCAGGCAGACCGGGCTGCGGCACACCCCGACGCTGTCGTTCGTCCACGATCCCCTTCCGGACAGCGCTCGCCACCTCGACGATCTGTTCGCCGTGGCGAAGGCCAAGGATGCGGAGATCGCGAAGAAGGCCGAGGGCGCGGAATACGCCGGGGACGCCGATCCCTACCGCCTCGAGGAGGAACTCGAGGCCGAGGGCGGAGAGGGCGACGACGAGGCGTCGGACCGCGCGGGACAGCCCGCGAGGTGACGTCCCCCGTGCGAGAGGAAGCCACCAGAACCTGGCTGGACGGCGATTCCCCGTCTCCGGCGGAGGCGGACTGGGAGCGCGCGGTCGCGCTGATCCGGCGCACGGACACCATCGCGCTGGCGTGTCACGTCTCCCCGGACGGGGACGCGCTCGGTTCGATGCTGGGTTTCGGTCTCGCCCTCCGGCAGGCCGGTAAGAAGATCACGGCGTCGTTCGGGGACCGGCGTTTCGCCGTTCCCCGGCTGCTGCGGTTCCTGCCCGGCCAGGAACTGCTGGTGGAGCCCTCGGCGTTCCCCGCCGAGCCCGCACTGATGATCACCTTTGACGCTTCCACCGTGGACCGGCTGGGCCTGCTCGGCCGGAACGCGGGCCGCGCGGGCGACCTGATCGTGGTCGACCACCACGTCTCCAACACGGGTTTCGGCTCGGTTCACCTGGTCGACCCCGCGGCCGCCGCCACCTCCGTGCTGGTGGAGGAGCTCCTGCGCCGGCTGGGCCTTTCGGTGAACCGGGACGTCGCCGCGTGCCTGTACACGGCGCTGGTGACCGACACCGGCTCGTTCCGCTACTCGGCGACCACTCCCGCCGCCCACGCGATGGCCGGGCGGCTGATCGCGGCCGGGCTGCGCCCCGACGAGATCGCGCGCGAGCTGTGGGACCGGTCGCCGTTCGCCTACCTCAGGGTGCTCGGCGCGGCTCTCGGCCGCGTCACGCTGGAGCCCGCCGCCGCGGCCGGTCACGGCCTCGTGTGGACCTACGTGACCCGTGCGGACCGGGCCGTCAACGCGTTGCCGTACGACGAGGTGGAAGGCGTGATCGACGTCGTCCGCCGGGTGGACGAGGCGGATGTGGCGGTGGTGCTCAAGGAGGACGACACGGGCTCCTGGAACGTCTCCACGCGGTCCAAGGGCGCCGTGAACGTGGGCCGCGCCTGCACCGCTCTGGGCGGCGGGGGCCATCCGAGCGCGGCGGGCTTCGCCTCGCAGCTGCCTCCCGAGGAGACGATGGCCGCGCTGCGCCCCCTGCTCGATCCGTGATCGGCGCCCCTGCTCGAACGGCTGCGCTGCGCCCCTGCTCAATCCGTGATCGGCATGCCAGCCGACCTGCGTATCCTCGATTCGTGACCCTGCATTGGACCAGTCATGCGTACGGCTAACGCCAAGCGAACCCCGCCGCCGAGCGGGCTGATCATCGTGGACAAGCCCGCCGAGTGGACCTCGCACGACGTGGTGGGGAAGCTGCGCGGCATCGCCGGCACCCGGAAGGTGGGCCACGCCGGGACGCTGGACCCGATGGCGACCGGGGTGCTGGTGATCGGAGTGGAGAAGGCGACCCGCCTGCTCGGCCACCTCGCGCTGACGGAGAAGGTCTACGAGGCCACGATCAGGCTCGGCGTCACCACCAACACCGACGACGCCGAAGGCGAGGTCACCGGGACGACCCCGGCCGGGCACGTCGCCGAGGAAGATCTGCACAAGGGGATCGCCGCCCTCACCGGCCCGATCATGCAGGTGCCGCCGCAGGTCAGCGCCATCAAGGTGAACGGGGAGCGGGCCTACAAGCGGGCTCGCGCGGGTGAGGAGGTCGAGCTCGCCGCCCGGCCGGTCACGGTGTACGCCTTCGACGTGTCCGGCATCCGGCCGGAAGGCGACGTCGTGGACGTCGACGCCACGATCAGATGCTCCAGCGGCACCTACATCCGCGCTCTGGCCCGCGACCTAGGGACCGGCCTCGGCGTCGGCGGCCATCTCACCCGTCTGCGCCGCACCCGCGTCGGCCCCTACGACATCACGTCGGCCCGCACGATCGACCAGCTCGCGGGGGAGTGCGTGATCCTGCCGATGGCCGACGCCGTCGCCGCGGCCTTCCCGCGCAGGGACGTGACAGAGGAGGAGGCCCGCCTGGTCGCCCACGGCGGCCGGTTGCCGGCGGCGGGGCTCGGGCCAGGACCGATCGGCGTCTTCGCCGCGGACGGCACGCTTCTCGCACTCGTCGAGGAACACGGCCGGACCGCCAGGCCCCTCGCCGTCTTCGTTCCTTGAACCCCCGCGGCGGGGGCTGGTTCCCCGGATCGCCGCGGGGCATGGGAGGCTTGTCTTCTGCCGGACGGCGCCGGGCAGCGGCGCGAACAGGAATCGAGGTCGAGGTGCGGGGCTGGCACGGACTGGACGACGTGCCCGAGGACTGGGGCAGATCCGTCGTCACGATCGGCGTCTTCGACGGTGTGCATCGCGGTCACCAGCAGATGGTGGCGCGCGCCGTGGCCATGGCCCGGGACCTGGGCGTTCGATCCGTGGCGGTCACGTTCGACCCGCATCCGGACGAGGTGGTCCGCCCCGGCAGCCACCCGCCGCAGCTGACCACTCCGCGGCGCCGCACGGAGCTGCTGGCGGCGCTCGACGTCGACGCGGTCTGCGTGCTGCCTTTCACGCTGGAGTTCTCCCGGATGTCGCCGGACGAGTTCGTGCAGACGGCGCTCGTGGACCGGCTGCACGCCGCCGGGGTCGTCGTGGGGGAGAATTTCCGGTTCGGCCACAAGGCCTCCGGCGATCTCGAGACATTGCGGACTCTGGGTGAGAAATACGACTTCGTGGCTGAAGGGGTGCCTCTGGTGAGCAACGGCGACGCGATCTCGTCCACGCTGGTGCGTGAGCGGCTGGCCGCCGGAGACGTCGAGGGGGCGGCCGAGGCACTGGGACGCCCGCACCGCGTCGAGGGCGTGGTCGTCCGCGGGCACCAGCGGGGCCGTGCGCTCGGCTTTCCCACCGCCAATGTCGAGTCGCCCCAGCACACCGCGATCCCGGCCGACGGCGTCTACGCGGGCTGGCTCCAGTGCACCCAGACGCCCTCGCCCTACGAGGGCCAGCTCTGGCCGGCCGCCATCTCGATCGGCACCAACCCCACGTTCGAGGGCGTCGAGCGCACCGTCGAGGCCTACGCGCTCGACCGTGACGATCTCGATCTCTACGGCGCGCACGTGGCCGTCGACTTCTCCGCGCGGCTTCGCGACACCCTGAAATTCGACTCGATCGAGGCTCTGATCGAGCAGATGCACGCTGACGTGGCAGAAGCCCGCCGCCTCACCTCCTGACTGACGGTGTGCCGGCCGCTGAGCCGCGGTGGTAGCCTTGCATGTCGGCTATTTGCAGCCAGTGTTCGACGCTGCCCGGCTGGCCTGTCACGGCGACTGTAGGCACGCACGGTCGTTCGCGGGCTTTTGACATCATTCCGCGTGCCTCCCATAGAAGGAGATGCAGTGTCGCTCGACACCGCCACCACCAAGGCCATCGTCACCGAGTACGGCACGACCGAGGGTGACACCGGGTCCACCGAGGTCCAGATCGCGCTGCTGAGCAAGCGCATCAGTGACCTGACCGAGCACCTCAAGACCCACAAGCACGACCACCACAGCCGCCGTGGGCTGCTGCTGCTGGTCGGCCGCCGCCGTCGCCTGCTGAAGTACCTGCAGGCCAAGGACATCACGCGCTACCGCTCGCTCATCGAGCGACTGGGTCTGCGCCGATAGCGGACAGGGAGCGGTGCCAAACGCCGCTCCCTTTTCCATATCAGGTCAAAATAGGCCTACGAATCGGCGAGTCGTCCGCATAGCGGATGGGACGCCGAGCAAACTGAATAACCAAAGACCAGTGCCCCGCGTCCGCAAGCAAGCAGCACGCGCGATCCCGCGGCGTGAGAGGGCCGGTCCTCGGTAGTGGCCCCCGGTCGGCATGGCGAGAGCCGTACCCGGAACCGGGCGCTTCGATCGAAGACCGGCACTGCACCTGAACGGGGAGCCGGCAGGATGGATGTGGGGAGACCGATCCGAGAAGGAGGTCCCCCGTGGAGGGTGTCCACAGCACGGAAGCCGTTATAGACAACGGCCCATTCGGCACGCGTACGATCCGGTTCGAGACCGGCCGCCTCGCGCGCCAGGCGGCGGGCAGCGCCGTCGTCTACCTGGACGACGAGACCATGGTCTTGTCCGCCACCACCGCGTCCAAGCATCCGAAGGAGAACTTGGACTTCTTCCCGCTCACGGTCGACGTCGAGGAGCGGATGTACGCCGCGGGCCGGATCCCCGGCTCGTTCTTCCGCCGGGAGGGCAGGCCGTCCGAGGACGCGATCCTGACCTGCCGCCTCATCGACCGGCCGCTGCGCCCGTCCTTCGTCAAGGGCCTGCGCAACGAGATCCAGGTCGTGGCGACCGTCATGTCGCTGCACCCGGACCACCTGTACGACGTGGTCGCCATCAACGCGGCCAGCCTGTCGACCCAGCTCGCCGGGCTGCCGTTCTCCGGCCCGATCGGCGGCGTCCGCGTCGCCCTGATCAACGGCCAGTGGGTGGCGTTCCCGACCCACTCGGAGCTGGAGGGCGCGACCTTCGACATGGTCGTCGCCGGTCGCGTGCTGCCCGACGGTGACGTCGCGATCATGATGGTCGAGGCCGAGTCGACCCGCGACACGCTCAAGCTCGTCGCCGAGGGCGCGGTCGCACCCACCGAGGAGACCGTGGCGCAGGGCCTCGACGCGGCCAAGCCGTTCATCAAGGTGCTGTGCGAGGCGCAGGCCAAGGTGGCGAAGGTCGCCGCCAAGGAGACCGCCGAGTACCCGATCTACCTCGACTACCAGGACGACGCCCTGGAGGCGGTCGCCGGGGCGGTGAAGAGCGAGCTCGGAGCCGCGCTGACCATCGCCGGCAAGCAGGAGCGCGAGGTCGAGATCGAGCGCGTCAAGGCGCTGGCCGCCGAGAAGCTGCTGGCCGACTTCGAAGGCCGGGAGAAGGAGATCGGCGCCGCGTTCCGGTCGCTCACCAAGAAGCTCATGCGCGAGCGCGTGATCAACGAGGGCGTCCGCATCGACGGTCGCGGCCCCAAGGACATCAGGCAGCTCAACGCCGAGGTCCACGTGGTGCCGCGGGTGCACGGCTCGGCCCTGTTCGAGCGGGGTGAGACCCAGATCCTGGGCATCACCACGCTGAACATGCTGCGCATGGAGCAGATGATCGACACGCTCAACCCTGAGCGGACCAAGCGCTACATGCACAACTACAACTTCCCGCCGTACTCCACCGGTGAGACGGGCCGCGTCGGCTCGCCGAAGCGGCGCGAGATCGGCCACGGCGCGCTGGCCGAGCGGGCGCTCATCCCGGTCCTGCCGACGCGTGAGGAGTTCCCGTACGCGATCCGGCAGGTCTCGGAGGCGCTCGGCTCGAACGGCTCCACCTCGATGGGGTCGGTCTGCGCCTCGACCATGGCCCTGCTCGACGCGGGCGTGCCGCTGAAGGAGATGGTGGCCGGCATCGCGATGGGCCTCATCGGCGAGGGCGACCAGTACGTCACGCTGACCGACATCCTCGGCGCCGAGGACGCCATGGGCGACATGGACTTCAAGGTCGCCGGCACCAAGGACGTCATCACCGCGCTGCAGCTCGACACCAAGCTGGACGGCATCCCGGCCAGCGTCCTGGCCGCGGCGCTGAAGCAGGCGCGGGGCGCTCGCCTGGCCATCCTCGACGTGATGCAGGAGGCCATCGACTCCCCGGCGGAGATGAACCCGACGGCGCCGCGCATCATCACGATCAAGGTCCCGGTCGACAAGATCGGCGAGGTCATCGGCCCGAAGGGCAAGATGATCAACCAGATCCAGGACGACACGGGCGCCGAGATCACCATCGAGGACGACGGCACGATCTACATCGGCGCCACCGACGGCCCGTCCGCCGAGGCCGCCCGGTCCCTGATCAACGCCATCGCCAACCCGCACATGCCGGAGGTCGGCGAGCGCTACCTGGGCACGGTCGTCAAGATCGCCGCCTTCGGCGCGTTCGTCTCGCTGCTGCCGGGCAAGGACGGCCTGCTGCACGTCTCCCAGATCCGCAAGCTGCACGGCGGCAAGCGGATCGAGAACGTCGAGGACGTCATGAACGTCGGCGAGAAGATCCAGGTGGAGATCGCCGAGATCGACTCGCGCGGCAAGCTGTCGCTGGTCCCGGTCGAGGTCGTCGAGAAGGAGGCCGCGGAGAAGGGCGGCGATTCCGAGAGCGCTCCTGAGGGCGCGGACGAGGCGCCGCAGGAGGGGCAGCGGTCGGAGCGACCGCGTCGCAGCCGCACCCGCGGCGGACGGGATGACCGCAACTCGTGACCACCACGACTCTGTATCCCGGTAAGGACGGTGCCGGCGTCATCC
>JBIOWF010000051.1:0-8826 GCA_044868295.1 Microtetraspora sp.
CGGCTGGACCGGCGGGTCCACCTGGAGAGGGCACTCGGAACGCCATGGTGTCGCCTTCCGGGGTTGTCGGGTCGCTTGAGGGCACCGCTATGCCTCCGCGTCAGCCGGTCGCCCACCCGCCGCACTCACACCGGATTCCGGCGTGTGGCAGACGTCGGGTGCGCTCCCTGATCCCTGTCCACGCCCGGCCGGGCGTGGATCACCCTCTACTCGGCCGATTATCCCGGCCGAATCGATCGTCGCCAACGCCGCGGCCCCTGACTGCGAACGATTACCGGTTCGTACCGTGCGCAAGCCCTGGACGATCGAAAGGCCCTGCCACGGACGGCGGGCAGGGCCTTTCAAAAACACGCGACGCAAAAGGCCGCCAATTATGGATTTAGCCGAAAATCGCGGGCAGGGCGCCCGAGTGAGCCTCTCGGAGGTCGGCCACGGGGATCTCGAAAGCGCCCTCGACGGTCAGCGTGTCGCCGCCGGTGGTGCCGAGGCCGTAGCAGGGCACCTCCAGACGGGCGCACAGCTCGGCCACGGCGTCGAACGCCTCCGGCTTGACGCAGACCAGCGCGCGCGCCGCCGACTCGCTGAACAGGCCCACGAACGCGTCCTCGCCCGGCAGCGACACCGTCGCGCCGACACCGTGGGCCAGGCAGGCCTCGGCGAGGGCGATGGCGAGGCCACCGTCGGACAGATCGTGGGAGCCCTCGATCAGCCCTTCGGAGGCCGCGGCCACCAGGACGGACGCCAGGCCACGCTCCGCCTCCAGGTCGGCGACCGGCGGCAGCCCGCCCAGGTGCTCATGGGCGACGTGCGCCCACTCCGAGCCGCCCAACTCGTCGCGGGTGTCGCCCAGCAGGATCACCTTCAACCCGGGGGCGACGAATCCGGACCTGATCCGCTTCGCGACGTCGTCGATCACGCCGAGCACGCCGACGACGGGAGTCGGGTGGATCGCGTCGGATCCGGTCTGGTTGTAGAACGACACGTTTCCGCCGGTCACCGGCACACCGAGGGTCTTGCAGGCGTCCGCCAGACCGCGTACGGCTTCCGCGAACTGCCACATCACCTCGGGGTCCTCCGGCGAGCCGAAGTTGAGGCAGTTGGTGACGGCCAGCGGCGTGGCCCCGGTGACCGCGACGTTCCGGTACGCCTCGGCCAGCGCGAGCTGGGCCCCCGCGTAAGGGTCGAGCTTGGCGTAGCGGCCGTTGCCGTCGGTCGCCAGCGCGATTCCCCTGGTGGTGTCCTCGGCTCCCGGCATGACCTCGGAGATCCGCAGCATGCCGGCGTCGGCGGGCTGCGCCAGGACGGTGTTGCCCCGGACGTACCGGTCGTACTGGGAGGTCACCCACTCCTTTGAACCCAGGTTCGGCGAGCCGAGCAGTTGGAGCAGCGTCGCCTTGAGGTCCGTGGGGCGGGCGAGCCGCGCCGGACCGTCGGCGTTCAGCGCCGACTGGCCCGCGGGCTCGTGGAACGGGCGCTCGTAGACAGGGCCCTCGTCGGCGGCGGTGCCGGGCGGGATGTCGACGATCGTCTCGCCGTCCCACGTCATCACGAGCCGTCCGGTGTCGGTCACCTCGCCGATCACCGTGGCGGGGACGTCCCACTTCTCGCAGATCGCCATGAAGGCGGGAATGTCGGCCGGGGTGACGACGGCCATCATGCGTTCCTGCGACTCGCTCATCAGGATCTCCTCGGGCCGCAGCGTCGGGTCGCGCAGCGGGACGAGGTTGAGGTCGACGTGCATGCCGCCGGTGCCCTTGGCGGCCAGCTCCGTGGTCGCGCACGACACCCCGGCCGCGCCGAGGTCCTGGATGCCGACGACCACATCCGCCTGGTAGAGCTCCAGGCAGCACTCGATCAGCAGCTTCTCCATGAACGGGTCGCCGACCTGTACGGCGGGCCGCTTGGCGTGTGACTCGTCCTCGAACGTGGCGGACGCCAGAACGGAGGCGCCGCCGATCCCGTCGGCCCCGGTGCGCGCGCCGAAGAGGACGACCTTGTTGCCCGGCCCGGGCGCGGTCGCCAGCTTGATCTGGTCCTTGCGCAGCAGGCCGACGCAGAGCGCGTTGACGAGCGGGTTGCCGATGTAGCAGGGGTCGAAGACGACCTCGCCGCCGATGTTGGGCAGGCCGAGGCAGTTGCCGTAGTGGCTGATGCCCTCGACGACCCCCGGAAGGACGCGGCGGGTGTCCGGCTGGGTGGCGCCGCCGAAGCGCAGCGCGTCCATGACGGCGATCGGCCGGGCGCCCATCGACATGATGTCGCGGACGATGCCGCCCACGCCCGTCGCCGCGCCCTGGTGGGGCTCCACGTACGACGGGTGGTTGTGCGACTCGATCTTGAACGTGGCGGCCCAGCCGTCGCCGATGTCCACGACACCGGCGTTCTCACCCATGCCGACCAGCAGCGCCTCCGACTTGGGCGCCTTGGTGCCGAACTGCCGCAGGTGGACCTTGGACGACTTGTAGGAGCAGTGCTCGCTCCACATGACCGAGTAGATCGCCAGCTCGGAGCCCGTCGGCCGCCGCCCCAGGATCTCCCGGACCCGGTCGTACTCGTCCTCCTTCATGCCCAGCTCGGCGTACGGCATCCGCTCGTCGGGGGCCTCCAGAGCGCGCTTCACGCTGTCGAGGGTCATGCGTTCACCAGCTTCTTGAGGATGGAGGTGAAGAAACCACGGCCGTCGACGCTCGGGGCGCCGGTCAGGTCCTCGACCGCGTGCTCGGGGTGCGGCATGAGGCCGACGATGTTGCCCGCCTCGTTGGTGATCCCCGCGATGTCGTTGAGTGAGCCGTTCGGGTTGCCGCCGAGATAGCGGAAGACCACCCGGCCGTCGCCTTCCAGCGCGGCGATGGTGTCGGCGTCCGCGACGTACCGGCCCTCGCCGTGCTTGATCGGCAGGACGATCTCCTGGCCCTGCTCGAAGTCGCCCGTCCAGGCGGTGTCCGTGCTCTCGACGCGGATGCCCTGGTCGCGGCAGATGTAGTGCAGCCCCTGGTTCCGGGTGAGGGCGCCCGGCAGCAGGTGGGCCTCACACAGGACCTGGAAGCCGTTGCAGGTGCCGAGCACCGGCAGGCCGCCGCGCGCGGCCGGGACGAGCTCCGTCATCAGCGGGGAGAAGCGGGCGATGGCCCCGCAGCGCAGGTAGTCGCCATAGGCGAACCCGCCGGGGAGGAAGACCGCGTCCACCCCCTTGAGGTCGTGGTCTCCGTGCCACAAAGGCACCGCTTCCGCGCCCGCCAGCCGTACGGCTCGCGCGGCGTCCTGGTCGTCGAGTGTTCCGGGAAAGGTGACGACGCCCACCCGGGCAGCGCTCATCGAAAACTCCTATGGAGATCCCGGGCTTCAGCCCTGGGGAGGAAACTGGAGCGCAGGAGGGCCATTAAGGCCCGAGCGGTGTGGTGTTCGTGATGTTTCCGCATCACACGGGCCCCTTCGTTGGTATGGTGCGTGGGTTCGGACGGGCCGGTGAAACCCAAGCTGGCCTGTCCGGGCCTACCGCCGGGCTGGCGGAATGTGAAGCCTGTGGAGGCCACGTAAGACCGGTCGCACGCCTTCGGGTGCGCGTGGGCTGTCGCCGGTGAAGCAGGAAGATCCAACCCGTGAGGGTGGGAATCCCCCGCCTTTAGGCGTGGGGAGGAAGTCAAGACATGTCCTCCAAGGCACAGCACGCGCACACCACCGCCTCTTGGCAGGCGGTGGTCTGTGGCGGTATGTCTCAGGTTATCGGATCGGCCAAACGCCGCACGCGACGGGCGGATGCTGATCAAACAGCGGCCAGCTGGCGGTCGAGGGTCAGGGTGTGGGCGATCGCGTCCTCGTCCCAGTCGAGCTCCTTGCTGAGCCGGACGGTGGTGCCCCGGCCGGGCGTGATGTCGAACGAGATCTCGTCCACGACCGCCCGCATGATCAGGATGCCGCGGCCGTTCTCGACGTCGCCTGGCGGGTATTGCCGCGGAATGGTGTCCAGCCCCTCGCCGCGATCGACGACGCGCAGCTCGCAGCGGCCCTCGCCGATGCTGGCCAGCACGTGGTAGCGGTTGGCGGGGCCGCCGTGCCGTACCGCGTTGGCGCAGGCCTCGGAAGCGGCGAGGAGGATGTCGGAGACGCAGTCCTCGGTGACGCCCAGCGAGCGGAGGGCATCCCCCAGCACGCGGCGCACCATCGGGATGCCGATCGCATCCCGTGGCAGGGCCAACGAGAACTCAATATCCACCGGACCCCTCCCCGGCTTTGAAGGTCACCAAGGAAGGCTTCCCCGAGTAATGAGGCCTAACCGCAAAATCACGTGCTTGTTATTTAGTGTTGGTCGCTAGGTAACATTCCGGCTGGCCCGATGTAACCTTTGCGGAGTTTTGTCCGGTTGGATCGGCGTAAAATGTGCTGTTTTACTCCTCGATGTGGATGGTGAAGTCCTCGATCACCGTGTTGGCGAGGAGGGTTTCGGCCATCTTTCGGACATCCTCAAGTGCCGCCTCGTCGGCAGGGCCGTCGAGCTCCACCTCGAAGCGCTTGCCCTGCCGTACGTCGGAGACCCCGGAGAAGCCGAGCCGGGGGAGCGCACGGGCGATGGCCTGGCCTTGCGGGTCGAGAATCTCCGGCTTGAGCATGACATCGACGATCACGCGCGCCACGTGTTCCTCCTGGTAGATGTTGCGGGGTGCGGCCACCCAGCCTAGCGGCCGGGCCGGCGGCCGAATCGTCCACAACCTGTGGACAGCCCGCCGGGTGTGCACGGGCGGCTCTTCGGGAACGGGGAGGGATGTGGACATCGAGGTTCGGTCTTGCGCATCCGGGTGTGAACTCTGTCACGATGTCCGCATATGCGAGAGGTCTCACACCATAGAGACCGGTCGCGTGAAGATCTGGCCCTGCGACGGTGGCGATCCCACTCGTGGAGGGCCCCAGACGCACAGGAGCGGCACGTGACAGCCGACGCCCCTCGTGGTGCCGACGCACCCCCGGAGCTCGTCCAACTGCTCACCCCCGAAGGCGAGCGGGTCGAGCACCCCGACTACGACATCGAGCTGACCGCCGAAGAGGTGCGCTCGCTCTACCGGGACCTCGTCCTGGTCCGGCGCATCGACCTGGAGGCCGTGGCCCTGCAACGGCAGGGCGAGCTCGGCATCTGGGCCTCACTGCTCGGGCAGGAGGCCGCGCAGATCGGTTCCGGTCGCGCGCTGACCGACGCCGACATGGCGTTCCCCACCTATCGCGAGCACGGCGTCGCCTGGTGCCGCGACGTCGATCCGGTCAACCTGCTCGGCCTCTTCCGAGGGGTCAACCACGGTGGGTGGGACCCCTACGAGCACAACTTCCACCTGTACACGATCGTCATCGGGTCCCAGACGCTGCACGCCGTCGGGTACGCGATGGGCATTCAGCGCGACGGCGCGGAAGCCGCCTCGATCGTCTACTTCGGGGACGGCGCCACCTCGCAGGGCGACGTGAACGAGTCCTTCATCTGGGCGTCGGTGTTCAACGCCCCCGTGGTGTTCTTCTGCCAGAACAACCAGTGGGCCATCTCGGAGCCACTGGAGAAGCAGTCGCGCATCCCGCTCTACAAGCGGGCCTCCGGCTTCGGCTTCCCCGGGGTCCGGGTGGACGGCAACGACGTCTTCGCCTGCCTCGCCGTGACCCGCAAGGCCCTGGCCGCCGCCCGCAGCGGCCAGGGGCCGACGCTGATCGAGGCGTTCACGTACCGGATGGGCGCGCACACCACCTCCGACGACCCGACCCGCTACCGCGTCGCGGGCGAGCTGGAGGCCTGGAAGCTCAAAGACCCCATCGAGCGCGTCAAGGCGTACCTGTTCAAGAACCAGCTCGCCGACCAGGATTTCTTCGACAAGCTGGAGGCGGAGGCCGACGCGCTGGGCAAGGACGTGCGAAGGCGCTGTCTCGAACTGCCCGACCCCGACCCCACGGCGATCTTCGAACACGTGTACGCGGGCCCGCATGCCCTGCTGGCCGAGGAACGCGAGCAGTACACCGCCTACCTCGCGGGGTTCGAGCGATGACGACACTGACCCTGGCGAAGGCGATCAACGAAGGACTGCGCCGGTCCATGGAGGACGACTCCAAGGTCCTCGTGATGGGAGAGGACGTCGGCAAGCTCGGCGGCGTCTTCCGGGTGACCGACGGCCTGCAGAAGGACTTCGGCGAGGATCGGGTGATCGACACGCCGCTGGCGGAGTCGGGCATCGTCGGCACCGCGATCGGGCTGGCCCTGCGCGGCTACCGGCCGGTGTGCGAGATCCAGTTCGACGGCTTCGTGTTCCCCGCGGCCGATCAGATCATCACACAGCTCGCCAAGATGCCGCTCCGGTCACTCGGCAAGCTCAAGCTGCCCGTCGTCGTCCGGATCCCCTTCGGAGGCGGGATCGGCGCCGTGGAGCACCACTCCGAGTCACCCGAGGCGTATTTCACGCACACCGCCGGGCTGCGCGTGGTCGCGTGCTCCAATCCCGCCGACGCGTACACGATGATCCAGGAGGCCGTCCGCTGCGACGACCCGATCATCTTCTTCGAGCCCAAGCGCCGCTACTGGGACAAGGCCGAGGTCGACCTCGCGGCGCCCGGCGTGGCACTGGACCGCGCCCGCGTCGTACGGCCGGGCACCGACGTGACGCTGATCGCCTACGGGCCGATGGTCAAAACCTGCCTGGAGGCGGCGACCGCCGCCGAAGAGGACGGCCACAGCCTGGAGGTCATCGACCTGCGCTCGCTCAACCCGCTCGACATGGGCGTGGTGGCGGATTCGGTGAAGCGGACGGGCAGGTGCCTGGTCGTGCACGAGGCGCCGGTCTTCACCGGGTTCGGCGCCGAGGTGGCGGCCCGGATCGGCGAGCACTGCTTCTACCATCTCGAATGCCCCGTGCTGCGGGTCGGCGGATTCTCCACGCCCTATCCGCCGTCCCGGCTGGAGGAGCACTACCTGCCCGACCTCGACCGAGTGCTGGACGCGGTGGACCGCGCCTTCGCCTACTGAAAGGGAGGATTCTCATGTTGCGTGAGTTCAAGCTTCCCGACGTGGGCGAGGGCCTGACCGAGGCGGAGATCGTCAAATGGCATGTCGCCCCAGGTGATGCGGTCAAGGTCAACCAGACGATCGTCGAGATCGAGACGGCCAAAGCCGTGGTCGAACTGCCGTGCCCGTTCGAAGGCGTCGTGTCCGCGCTCATGGCGGCCGAGGGCGACACCGTGGACGTCGGCCGCCCCATCATCACCGTCGAAACCACCCCCGAGGAAGGCACCGCTCCCGCCGAATCTGCCCCCTTGGCCGGTACGGTTCCCGCTCCCGAGGGGGGTACGGCTCCCGCCGAAATCGCCCCCTCGGCCGGTACGGTTCCCGCAAACGGCCCGCGCGCGGCCGTGGCGGCGGAGGCCGGCGAGCGGGCTCGCAGGGAGGCTCTGGCGGAAGACATGGTGCCGAAGCCGCCCGCCGAGGGCGCGGTGGAGCCGGGCATGCACGGGAGCCCCGCCCCCAAGGAGGAACGGCAGCCCGTTCTCGTCGGATACGGCGTGAAACTCGGCGCCACCAAACGCCGCCCCCGCAAACCCACCCCACCGCCCACCCCACCGCCCACCCCACCGCCCACACCCTCGGCGACGCCCACCGCGCCACAGGCGAGTGCCGCGCCGCCCGCTGTGCCGGATGTGGGTGCCGCTCCGGTCCAGACGCCCACCGCGCCGCACATGGGTGCCGCTCCGGCCACCGCACCGCACGTAGGTGGCGCCGGGGTCGGGACGCCCGCCGTCCCCCCGCAAGGGGTCGGTACGGCTCTCGGCGCAGCTGCTTCCGGCCGGGTCGTCGTGCTGGCCAAGCCGCCGGTTCGCAAGCTCGCCAAGGACCTGGGGGTGGATCTGGCGACGATCGCCGGGACCGGGCCTCAGGGGTCGGTCACCCGCGAGGACGTCCAGGCCGCCGTCGGTACGGCCGGGCCGTACACGGCGGTGCCCGATCAAGGTCTGGCCGCCGTGCCGCGCCCGGACGGCGGGCAGGCGGGAGCCGTACCCGAACGTGAGGAGCGGATCCCGGTCCGGGGCGTGCGGAAGGCGACCGCGCAGGCGATGGTCGCGAGCGCGTTCTCGGCACCGCACGTCACCGAGTTCCTGCAGGTGGACGTCACCGAGACGATGGAGGCCGTCAAGCGGCTGCGGCAGCTGCCCGACTTCGCCGAGATCAAGGTGTCCCCGCTGCTGCTGGTCGCCAAGGCGCTGTTGACAGCTCTGAAGCGGCACCCCATGGCCAACGCCACGTGGACCGACGAGGCCATCGTCGTCAAGCGTTACGTGAACCTCGGGATCGCGGCGGCCACCGAGCGGGGGCTGATCGTGCCCAACGTCAAGGACGCCGACGCCATGTCACTGCCGGGGCTCGCGCGGGCGCTGACCGACCTGACCGAGCGGGTTCGTGCGGGCAAGTGCCAGCCGGCCGAACTGACCGGAGGCACCGTCACGATCACTAACGTGGGCGTGTTCGGTGTCGACGCGGGCACGCCGATCCTCAACCCGGGAGAAGCGGCCATCCTGGCGTTCGGCCAGGTCCGAGACATGCCGTGGGTGGTGGACGGGCAACTCGCGGTCCGCAAGGTGACCACCCTCGCGCTGTCCTTCGACCACCGAGTCATCGACGGCGAACTCGGCTCCTACGTCCTGCGTGACATCGGCGCCATGCTGGAAGACCCCCTGAAGATGCTCGCCTGGAGCTAGAAACCCACTGATGCTCGCGCCGCTGGCCTGAGCGATCCGTCGGCACCAGGTCGGCGACATGACCTGTGGTGGATCTCGCGGGCCCGGGGATCCGGCACTCTTCGAATGCGCAGGCCG
>JBIOWF010000052.1:0-4058 GCA_044868295.1 Microtetraspora sp.
GTCTGTCAGACCGGCCCGCCCGCGACGATGACGCACGGGTCACTCTATGGCCACGCACGGTCACCGGTGAGCGGTTCGCGCGATCTTTGCCTCGGACCGGGCCGCTCGAACTCCCGTCCCGGACCAGGCTCAGCCGCCTTGACCGGACGTGAACCCTCCGCCCCAGACCAGACGCGGGCCCTCCGCCTCAGACCAGGCGGAGGATGTTGGAAATGATCCTGGCGCCCGCGCCGCCCTCCACGGTGAGGATCGACTCGGGGTGGAACTGGACGGCGAACCGCTTGTTCTCGACGTCCTCGATGGCCATCACCGCACCATCCGGTGTGGCCGCGGTGACCGCGAAACCCCGCACGCCGGGCCTCTTGGCATGCAGGGAGTGGTAGCGGGCGGCGGTGAACTGCTCGGGCAGGCCGTCGAGCAGCGCGCTCTCGCCCTCGCGCCGCACCTCGCCACGCTTGCCGTGCTCGGGGTAGGGCAGCAACTCCAGGGTGCCGCCCGCCTGCTCGACCATCGCCTGGAGGCCGAGGCAGACACCGAACACGGGGAGCCGCCGCTCGTAGAGGGCGTCGACCAGCGTCGAACATCCGAAGTCGGACGGCCAGCCGGGGCCGGGTGAGAGCACCACGAGCGTCGGCTCGATCTCCTCGATCATCTCCAGCGGGAAGCCGTGCCGCAGCGTCACCACGGAGGCGCCCTGCTGGCGGAAGTAGTCGGCCAGCGTGTTGACGAACGAGTCCTCGTGGTCGACCAGCAGGACCTTCTTCCCGGCGCCCGGCCGCTCCACCACGGCTTCGGGCACGGCCTGCGCGCCCGCCTGGCCGATGGCGGCGAGTGCGCCGAGCAGGGCGCTGGCCTTGAGCTCGGTCTCCCGCTCCTCCGCCTCCGGGTCGGAGTCGTACAGCAGCGTCGCACCCGCGCGGACCATGGCCACACCGTTACGGACCTGCGCGGTCCGCAGGGTCAGGCCGGTGTTCATGGAGCCGTCGAAGCCGATGAAGCCGACCGCTCCGCCGTACCAGCGCCGGGTCGTGGCCTCGTGGTCCTCGATGAACTGCATGGCCCACGTCTTGGGGGCGCCGGTGACGGTGACGGCCCACAGGTGGGTGAGGAAGGCGTCGAGCGCGTCGAACTCGGGGCGCAGGCGGCCCTCGATGTGGTCGACGGTGTGGATCAGCCGGGAGTACATCTCGATCTGACGGCGGCCGATGACCTGGACGCTGCCGGGCACGCAGACGCGGGACTTGTCGTTGCGGTCCACGTCGGTGCACATGGTCAGCTCGGACTCCTCCTTCACGCTGGACAGGAGGGTGCGGATGGCCTCGGCGTCCTCGACCGGGTTGGCGCCGCGGGCGATGGTGCCGGAGATCGGGCAGGTCTCGACGCGGTCGCCGGTCACCCGGACGTACATCTCGGGGGACGCGCCGACAAGGTGCTCTCCGTCGCCGAGGTTGAGCAGGAACTCGTACGGCGCGGGATTGCTCGTGCGCAGGGACCGGTAGAAGGCGGCCGGGTCGGTGCAGGACGCGTGGAAGACCTGACCGGGGACGACCTCGAACAGGTCGCCGCGCTTGAACTTCTCCTTGGCCTTGGCCACGACCTCGGCGTACGTCCCCCTTTCCGGATCTTTCGGGATCTCGGTGGGGATGGCGATGGGAAAGGTGTCGCCGGTCCGCTCCATGCCCTTGGTGGAGGCGCCGTCCACGGTGAAGTCGTAGACGTATTCCATGCTGGTCTCGCGGACCCGGTCGATCACGACGAGCCGGTCCGGCAGGTGGAGCACGAGGTCACGCTGGTCGTCCGGCCGGGTCAGCGCGTAGCGGATCGGCTCGAACTGGAAGGCCAGGTCGTAGCCGAAGGCGCCGTACAACCCCAGATGGGGGTCGTCTCCGCGGAACGCCGCGATCACCTCGCGGATGGCGGTGAAGACGGTGGGGCGGCGGCTGCGCATCTCCTCGGTGAGCAGGTCCTCGGACTCGGGGACGTGCACCTCGACCCGGTCGGCGGTCGGCTCGGTGACCGGTTTTCCGGCCGCGAGCAGGCACGACGCGATCGCGGGGAGCACGACCCGGCCGCGGTCGTTGAGAGCGCGGGCGGAGATGCGCCGCCCCCTGGCGACGAGCTCCACGCAGGGGTCGACATAGCCGAAGGCCCATCGGCTGTAGCGGCCCGGGTAGTCCATGCCGGATGAGAACGCCCCGCCGCGGCGCTCGCCGAGCGCGGTCACGATCTCTTCGAGCGCCGCCTCCGCCACCTCGCGCACACCCCGCTCGACACTGATGCCGCCGGCGGTGGTATATCCGCTGGTATCCACTTTGTCCTCGCCCCTTAACGTCGTATGCCCCGGGGGCGGACACACAAAAGGCCGCCTCTCGGGGCGGCCAGTTGCTCTGCTCGCGAATGCGAAACCACGCCGCCAGTTAGCGGCGCCACCACTGAAGAAGCGCGGAAGTTCGCATGCCGTACAGGGTAGCGGCCACAGACGCGATCATGCAACGCGAACGACCGGGCGACCACGATGACACTCCTTGATCCGGCCGATCGCCCTCCTCCACCGCCCGGCGCGCGTGATCACGCGGCCGTGACGTGACCGGCACTCCCCGTCGACACGGTCGCCCGGGGCTGTTCTCGCGACCTCGGCGAATTTACGCTGAGGTGTCAGGCGAAGTCAGCCTCCGCAGGAAGGGAAAGAGCGTTGACCACTCCCCGCGATGATCGCAGTCCCTGGAACTGGCTGCTGCTGGTGGCGATCGTGATCCCACTGACGACGCCGCTGTTCAACGCCGTCGAACCGCGCCTGTTCGGCATCCCGTTGTTCTACTGGCTGCAGCTCGCCTTCATCTTCCTCGGTGTCGTGACCACGACGGTGGTGTACCGCATGACGAGGAGCGGCCGATGACCACCGAGATCCTCCTGTTCGCCGTGCTGTTCCTCCTCGTCAGCGGCATGGGCTTCGCGGCCGCCCGATGGCGGCGGCCGGAGGACTTGGAGAGCCTGCACGAGTGGGGACTCGGCGGGCGCAAGTTCGGCTCCTGGGTCACCTGGTTCCTCGTGGGTGGCGACCTCTACACCGCCTACACGTTCGTGGCGGTGCCCGCCCTGCTGTTCGGCGCGGGCGCGATGGGCTTCTTCGCCGTGCCGTACACGGTGATCACCTACCCGCTGGTGTTCCTCGTGCTGATCCGGCTCTGGTCGGTGTCCCACGTGCACGGGCTGATCACTCCGGCCGACTTCGTCCGGGCCCGGTTCGGCTCGCCGACGCTGGCACTGCTCGTCGCCATCACCGGCATCGTCGCGACCATGCCGTACATCGCGCTGCAACTGGTCGGCATCGAGGCCGTCCTGAAGACCATGGGCGTGACCGGCGACCTGCCGCTGATCATCGCCTTCGCGATCCTGGCCGCGTACACCTACCGGTCGGGTCTGCGCGCGCCCGCGCTGATCGCCTTCGTCAAGGACACGCTCATCTACATCGTGATCCTGGCCGCGATCATCATCATTCCCGCCAGGCTCGGCGGCTGGGGGGTGATCTTCGACGCCGCTCAGGCCAAGTTCGACGCCACCCCCGCACCCGCGGACGGCATTCTGCTCAACGCCAACAACCAGCTGCAGTACATCACCCTGGCCTTCGGCTCGGCGCTCGCGCTGTTCCTCTACCCGCACAGCGTCACCGGCGTTCTCGCGTCCAAGAACCGGAACGTGATCAAGCGGAACATGTCGGCGCTGCCCGCCTACAGCCTGCTGCTGGGTTTGATCGCCCTGCTCGGTTACATGGCCATCGCGGCGGGCGTCAAGCCCATCGGCAAGGACGTCAACACGGTGGTGCCGCAGCTGTTCGACAAGATGTTCCCCGACTGGTTCGCCGGGGTCGCCTTCGCCGCCGTCGGCATCGGCGCGCTGGTGCCCGCCGCGATCATGTCGATCGCCGCCGCGAACCTGTGGACGCGCAACATCTACAAGGAGTACCTGAACCGCGACGCGACGCCCGCCGAGGAGGCGCGGATGAGCAAGCTCGCCTCGCTGGTCGTCAAGGCCGGCGCGGTGATCGTGATCCTGCTGCT
>JBIOWF010000053.1:0-18490 GCA_044868295.1 Microtetraspora sp.
CCGTCGTCCTGCCGTTACGTACGCGATCTCTATGGCAGTCCGTCCCCACCCACGACGTGCCCAGTGTGCCGTGCGAAGCTCTGTCCGGTCTCATCCGCCGTGTTCGGTGGTGACCCTGGGCCACGCGCGCCTGCGGGCGGGCCCGCCCGTCAGCACTACAGAAGATGGATTTGCCCCTCGCCAAACCGGGACAAGTTGGATGATCAAAAATGGCTCTGTAGTAAAAACGGGCGGGCCGGTAAGGCTACTCCCGGCCCGAGTCCGGGGGCCGTGACCGCGTAACGAGGTCCGCTGACCCCGGTACCTCACTGGCTGACCGGGGAAGATTGAGCGCCAGCTGTCCTCGCTGCGATCCCGGAGCGGGGGTTTCACCGGCTGCCTGTGCGGCGTTCTGGGTGACTACCTCGCCGCCGCTGCAGTCGCCGGGTTGCAACGGTGTCAGGCTGTGGGGGTGACTCCCGATCAGCTGGCCGTACTTCTTGGGGCGCCGCCCGTGCCGTGGGGCTCCTGGGACCGGGTGGCGACTTATGCCTCAGCGGTCGCGCTCGGCGCCGCCGAGGGCAGGGCGCCGCGCGACGTCGCCGAGGAGATCGCGGCACGGCTGCGCCCTATCGATGGGGTGGCGGACGTGCTGGTCCAACCGAACGGATTCCTCCTGATAGAGGTCACACAACCAGGAGACATCGTCGGCGAGATAGTGGCCACCAGCGCTCGAACCGTCGAAGGGAAGACGGCCGGGGGTGCGGAGGGTGAAGCGGGAAAAGCCCCGATCGAGGTAGGCGGGGCCCAGGCCGGCTCGGCTGTCTCTGCGGCGGCGCGGGTCGGTACCGCTGGGGTCGCTGCGGCTGGAGTTGGTACGGCTGGAGCTGGTACGCCTGGGGTCGGTACGGCTGGAGTTGGTGCGGGGTGGGCAGGCGGGTCGGCCGAGTTGCCGTGGCCGGATTTCCCGCGCACTTGGGAAAATCCGGGATTTGTTGTCCGATATGCGCATGTGCGGGCGGTAGCCGTACGCAGATGGGCGCGGGATCTCGACGTTCCGATGGACGAGTTCCATCCGGAGCTGCTCAGCGGTCGTCATGACCGCGCCGTGCTGCGGCTGCTGGCGGAACTGCCGAGCCGTACGGTGAGCCGGGAGCCGCGCTGGACGGCGTATCTCGAACAGCTCGCGATGGCCTATCACGACGCCCATGAGCATGCTCCGGCGATTCCGATGGGTGACCAGCCGGTCGAGGAGCTTCACACGGCCCGGCTGTGGCTGGCGGAGGCCGTACGGATCGTGATGCGTTCACTCGCCGGAGAGGCCCTGCCCGACCGGCTCTGACCACCGCCGTCCGCGGGCTGCGGCGTCTCGCCACGTGGGCGGATGTCTCAGGGTGGGGGCAAGGTCGGATAGCCTCGTTCGGGTGAGTCGATTCGCCCACCCCGCCGGGGACAGGCACGCAGAAGTCCTGCCTGAGGAACGCCCGCCGTACGCTCCGAGTGACCTCAACTCGCTGGAGCCCGCCATCTGGCCGCGAACGTCCGGGCGGGCCGACGGCGCGATCACGATCGGCGGCGTCGACATTCGTGACCTGGCGCAGCAGTACGGCACGCCGCTTTACGTCATCGACGAGGAGGACTTCCGGTCCCGCTGCCGCGACCACCGGACCGCCTTCCACGACGGCGACGTCCACTACGCCGGCAAGGCCTTCCTGTGCAGGGAGGTCGCCCGCTGGATCGACCAGGAGGGCCTCGGCCTCGACGTCTGCAGCGCGGGCGAGCTCGCCGTCGCGCTCAGCGTCGGATTCCCGCCCGAGCGGATCACCATGCACGGCAACAACAAGTCGCTCGCCGAGCTGGAGAAGGCCGTCGAGATCGGCGTCGGCCACATCGTGGTCGACTCCTTCGAGGAGATCGCCCGGTTGGGCTTCCTGGCGGAGCGGCACGGCACGCGGGCCAAGGTCATGATCCGGGTGACCGTAGGCGTCGAGGCCCACACGCACGAGTTCATCGCCACCGCGCACGACGACCAGAAGTTCGGCCTGTCGTTGAACAGCGGCGCGGCGGCGGAGGCCGTGCGCCGCATCCTGGCGCTTCCTCAGCTTGAACTGCTCGGCCTGCACTCGCACATCGGGTCGCAGATCACCGACACCGCCGGTTTCGAGGTCGCGGCGCACCGGCTGGCCACACTCCTGGTCCAGATCAAGCAAGAGCACGGCGTCGTCCTCCCCGAGCTCGATCTCGGCGGCGGGTACGGCATCCCGTACGTGCCGGGAGACGAAGCCCCCGGCATCAAGGTGATCGCGGACAGTCTGCGCGAGATCGTCGCCAAGGAGTGTGAGACGGCAGGCCTGCCGGTTCCGCGGCTCACGGTCGAGCCCGGCCGTTCGATCGCGGGTCTGGCCGGGGTGACCCTCTACGAGGTCGGTACCGTCAAGGACGTGGAGGGCCTGCGCACCTACGTCAGCGTCGACGGGGGCATGAGCGACAACATCCGCACCGCGCTGTACGGCGCGGACTACACGGCCATCGTGGCGTCTCGCGAGAGCGAGGCCGGGCCGATGCTGTCCCGCCTGGTCGGCAAGCACTGTGAGAGCGGCGACATGGTGGTCCGCGATCTCTGGCTGCCCGCCGACCTGGCGCCCGGCGACCTGATCGCCGTCGCCGGCACCGGCGCCTACTGCCGGTCGCTGGCCAGCAACTACAACTACCTGCCCAAGCCCGCGGTGGTCGCGGTGTCCAGGGGCCAGGCGCGCGTGATCGTGCGCCGGGAGACCGAGGACGACCTCCTGAGAGGGCAACTGTGAGCCAGCGAAGCGAGGAACGCTCGTGAGTAAACCTCTGAAAGTCGCGCTGCTGGGCTGCGGCGTCGTCGGCTCGCATGTCGTGCGGCTGCTTGGCGAGCAGGCCGACGACCTGGCCGCCCGGGTGGGCGCGCCGCTGGAGCTGGCCGGTGTCGCCGTGCGGAGACTGGGCCGCAAGCGCGACGCCGAGATCGACCCCGCCCTGCTCACCACCGACGCCGAAGGCCTGGCGACCCGCGACGACGTCGACATCGTCGTCGAGGTGATCGGCGGCATCGAGCCCGCCAGGTCGCTGATCCTGGCCGCGATGTCGAAGGGCAAGTCCGTCGTCACGGCCAACAAGGCGCTGCTCGCCGAAGACGGCGCGACGATCCATCGGGCGGCCCGGGACAACGGAGTCGACCTGTACTTCGAGGCCAGCGTGGCGGGTGCGATCCCGCTGCTGCGCCCGCTGCGCGAGTCGATGGCCGGTGACCACGTGCACCGGGTGCTCGGCATCGTCAACGGAACCACCAACTACATCCTCGACAAAATGGACTCCACGGGCGCTTCCTTCACGGACGCCCTGGAGGAGGCCCAGTCGCTGGGCTACGCCGAGGCGGATCCGACCGCCGACGTGGAGGGCTTCGACGCCGCCGCCAAGGCCGCGATCCTCGCGGGGATCGCCTTCCACAGCCGGGTGACCGCGGCCGACGTCCACCGTGAGGGCATCACCGAGATCACCGCAGCCGACGTCGCCTCGGCGAAGGCCATGGGCTACGTGATCAAGCTGCTGGCCATTTGCACCCGCTCGGACAACGGCCGTTCGGTCGGCGTCCGGGTGCACCCCGCGATGATCCCGAGGACGCACCCGCTCGCCGGGGTCCGGGAGGCGTACAACGCGGTGTTCGTGGAGGCCGAGTCGGCCGGGCGGCTGATGTTCTACGGCGCCGGCGCGGGCGGCGCGCCCACGGCCTCGGCGGTCCTGGGAGACATCGTCGCGGTCGCGCGCAACCGGATCGCCGGCACCCGCGGCCCGGAGGAGTCCGTGTACGCCGACCTGCCGGTGCACCCGGTCGGTGAGACCCTCACGCGCTATCACGTGTCGCTCGATGTCGCGGACAAGCCGGGCGTGCTCGCCCGGGTGGCCGACATCTTCGCCAAGCATGACGTCTCCATTCAGACGGTGCGTCAGGAGGGGCGTGGCGACGACGCGCAGCTCGTGCTGGTGACTCACCGGGCGAGCGATGCGGCGCTCTCGGCCACCGTCGAGGGAATCCACGAGATGGACATCGTCCGCGCCGTCGCCAGCGTCATGCGCGTGGAAGGCGACGACACGCCCTGATCGAAACAGTCGGGCCGACCCGTTGGAGTCCCTTCGGAGTACGGAGTCATCCGTGGGGCCGGCCCGTTCCTCGGGGGGTATCGGTGCCGGTGCCACCCGAGCCGACTCGCCGCACGCGAGCACAGTACGGCCTGCCCCTCATGCAGCGAGTCGGGAAGTAGGCCGGGGAGAAGCCGGGAAGCGGACCGGGAAGGCCGGGCAAAGCCGGGTGGAGCCGGAAGCGGGCGGGAGAGGCCGGAAAGTAAGCCGGATTTGGCTTCTTCCCGTCGGTGGCCTACGTTGCGCGAGTGATCGTTGGTGTAGCGGGGGCACCGGCTGAGGCCGCGTCGGCCGAGCGTGCGCGGAGATGGCCGTGCGTGGTGGCGGGCCTGGTGGCCGTCGCGATCACGCTGACAGGATTGTCCGGCGCGTCCTTGTCGAGCGACGAGCTCGCGACGTACAGCGCCGCTCGCCGCTCGTTCGGCGATCTCTGGATCCTCGGGCAGCACATCGATGGGCATTTCCTGCCCTACTACGCATTCATGCACGTGTGGCTGGAAGCCGGTCAGAGCGTGTGGTGGCTGCGGCTGCCGGCGGTCATCGCCACCGGGGTCGCCACGGCGCTGGTCGTCGATCTCGGGCGACGGATCCATTCCCTCCGGGCGGGGCTCTTCGCGGCGGTGCTGTACGTGGCGCTGCCGTCGGTGTCCTACTACGGGCAGAACGCCCGTCCCTATGCACAGGCCGCCGCGGCCGCCGTGCTGGCAGTCTGGGCCCTGCACCGGGCGCTCGACGAGTCCGCGCGCGGCCGGCGCTGGGTGGTGTACTCGGCGGCCGTGGCCGCGGTCTGCTGCACCCATCTCTTCGCGATCCTCACGCTCCCCGCTCATCTGGTCGTGGCGGTGTCCCATCGCCGCGTCGCCCTGACCCGCATGGTGCCGAGTCTCGTGATCGGGTGCGTGCCGGGAGTGATCCTGGGGGCCATCGGGTTCGGCGAACAGGAGGCCATCTCGTGGATAAAGCTGCCCCAGGCGAAAGTCTTCCTGGCGTTACCGAGGATGGTGGCGGGGGAGGACTGGCCCGGCTATGTCCTGCTGGCCACGGCGGTCGCGGGGCTGATCCTGCTCTGGCCCCGCCGGGAATCGCGACCATGGCTGGGCGTTCTCACCGGTTGGGCCGTCCTGCCGCCGCTGCTGCTTTTCGCGATCTCCCATCTCGTCACGCCGGTCTACGTCAACCGCTATCTGTTCGCCACCGTGCCGGCCTTCGCGCTGCTGGCCGGTCTCGCGCTGGCCGCCGTGCCACGGGTGATCGGGGCGGGCATCCTGGTGGGGAGTCTCGTCGTCGCGATTCCCGGGCACGTGAAGATTCGCGAGGAGGACGGGCACTTCGAGAACTTCCCGGCCGCCGTGCGAGCCGTCAAGAGCCGGGCCGAACCGGGCGACGCGATCCTCTTCGAGCAGACGTGGCTGCGCGACCGGCTCTCCTACTACGGCGACCTTCCCGATGACGTCCTCCGGCTGGATCCCGGGCCCGTGCGGAGCGGGTTCGGATATCGAGAGAGGACCGACGTGGCATCCGCCCTCACCGGCCGGCGGCGGGTCTGGGTCGCCTGGCGCGGCAGCCCGGAGTCGGGAATGGCCCGCTCGCAGAAGGTCAAGAATGTGCGGGACGCGGGCTTCACGCCCATCCGAGTATGGCGACCGGTCCAGTCACCCGGCGTCACGGTGGCCCTGTTCGGCCGTGCGGTCCAGGCCCGCTGACTCGGATACGGCCCCGCAGTCGGCCCTCAGGCATCGCGCCGCGCAGGCGACCGGCCTTGAGCATGGCGCCGGGTGGGCAGCCGCCCCCAGGCGTGGCGCCGGGTGGGCAGCCGGCCTCCGGGCATCGCGCTTGGCAGTAGGTGGGGCCTGCATCCCAATACTGCTCTGAATGCTCTCCCAATACCGTCTCGTTCGGTACGGCCTGATTCGACCACGCGAATCATCGTCTCCCTCATATATGTAGATATGCTGATCGGATGCCAGCCGAGGTCGACAATCTTGCGCCGATGGCTGTGAACGCCGCGGTCTCCCCGGCCGGATTCACTCAGCCCACCACTGATGACCTCGCGCTTTTGAGCCACGAGGCGGGCCGGTGGATCGTTGACGGGCACGCGCTGCCCGACCTGATCACGGGCGACGCGCTGGCGCGGCTGCGGCGGTTCCGGGGCGTGCGCGTCCAGTGGCCGGAGTCTCCCGTTCCAATGGAACCGATCACGCAACTGGCCGCGGCGGGCCTGCCACTCGTGGGAGGACAGGCGCCGGGCTGGGTCGCCGACAGGACACTGGCCGAGCTGATCGCGGATGACCGCTGGCTGCGGGAGGAGACCGACAGCGCGGGCACCTCCGTGTCCGACCTGCGGCGGGAGGAGGTCAGCGTACGGCTCCGCCGGCACGTGTTCCGCCGCGTCCGCCCCTCGGGCGAGAAGATCAGTGTGATCATGGCCAGCAGGCGGCCGTCGATGGTGGAGTGGGCGCTCGCCCAGATCGCGCGGCAGCGCCACGTGGACGTCGAGGTCGTGCTGGCCTTGCACGGCCACCCCGCCGCCACGATCCAGGAGGCCGTCGCCGGTTTCCCGCTCCCGCTGACCGTCGTCGAGGCCGGTCGGGAGCACGTGCTCGGAGACGTCCTCAACCAGGCCGCCGAGGCGGCGAGCGGTGACGTGCTGGCCAAATGGGACGACGACGACTGGTACGGCCCAGAGCACCTCGCCGACCTGCTGATGGCCAGGGCCTACTCCGGCGCGGAGGTGGTGGGCTGCGCCCCCCAGTTCTTCTATCTCGAACCGCTCGACGTCACGATCAGGCGGACCGACTACCCCAGCGAGATGCGGGCCGGTCACGTCGCGGGCGGCACGATCCTGCTGGGCAGGCGGTTGTTCGAGGAGATCGGCGGGTTCGGCCCGCGGGCCAGGGGAGAGGACGCGCACCTGCTGCGCGCCGCCGAGGCCGCGGGCAGCGCCGTTTACCGCACGCACGGCCTCGGCTACGCTCTGCGCCGCTCGCTGAGCACTGAGCACACGTGGCAGCTGCCACTTGGGCATTTCCTGAGAGTTGCCACGAATCAGTGGCGTGGATTTCGCCCGAGCCTGATTCTGGAATCACCTGACGCGGATGGAAGCCTGACGCCGATTGGAGCAGCGTGACCTTGTTCGAGGCACGTTTGCCAGAAGCACGCTGATGGAACCACCGTTGTTGGAAGTGCCGTTTTGAAGCATCGTTACTGTTGGGGAACACCATGACGCCGCGCATCCGGGGAAACGACCACACCGTGCTCCGGCCACCGGGCCTGGGCTCTCCGTGGACCCCCACGCTGCGGATCTCCGTCGTCATCCCCGCCTACGGCGGCCAGGAGAAACTCGATCTCACGCTGGCCGGCCTCGCCGTACAGACCTATCCGGCCGAGCTGATCGAAGCGATCGTCGTCGACAACGGTAGCCGGCCGCCGCTGCGGCTGCCGGAGATCCGGCCACGGCACACCCGGTTGATCGTCTGTGCGACGCCCGGCCGGGCCAACGCCCGGAACGCGGGCCTGGCCGCCGCCACCGGCGACGTCATCCACTGGATGGATTCCGACGTGGTGCCGGAAAGGGAGGAGGTGGAGGCGCACATGCGCTGGCACCACCTCGCCCCCTATCTGGTCGTCACGGCGTATCTGCGCTTCACGACCGCCCCTCTGCCGAGCCCCGGTGAGGTGTCGGCGGCCGAGGATCTCGCGAAGTTCTTCGAACCGGCCGAGCCGCACGCGTGGATCGAGGCCTTGGCCGAGCGCACGCAGGGGCTCACCCGCACACACCGGGCGTTCAGCGTGCACATCGGCGGCGCCACCTCGGTCAACGCCCGGCTGTTCGAGCGGACCGGAGGGATGGACACCGACCTGTTCCTCGGCCAGGACACGGAGATGGGCTACCGGCTCGCGCAGGCCGGAGCGGTGTTCATCGCCGACCCCGAGGCGCGCGCCTACCATCTCGGTCCGTCGATGCGCATGCGGGACGGCGACTCGATCAGTCGTGTGAGCCACGCGCTGGTGACCGGCCGCATCCCCACCTACGCGTGGCTGCGCACGCATCCCCGCAGGCAGTGGAAGATTCCGCTGCTGGAGGTCGTCGTGGACGCGACGCGGGGGTCCTACGACGACGTCCGCGCCACTGTCGACGCGGTGCTGGCAGGGACGCTGACCGATGTGTCCGTCCTGCTGACCGGCCCGTGGGACCGGCTGGTGCCCGAGCGCCGCGCGCCGCTCAAGGATCCCGACCTCGATCTCGTGCTGCTGCGTGCCCACTTCGAGCAGGAAGGCCGGGTACGGCTGGCCGCGTCGGCCGGGGACACGTTCGTTCCGTTCCGGTTTCACGTCCCCCCGGGCTGGGTGCCCGGAGAGGACACCCTGCACCAGTTGCTCACGACGGCCAAGAACGACGGGCTCGGACTGGTCAGCGTCCTGCTGTCGGAGGGACCGGAAGGGATAGCGCGCGCCCGCCTGGAGCGCACCGAGGCCTTCGCCCGGGCCCGGCTGCTCGTGGAGCCGGGCGAGGAGATCGACGCCGTGGTGGACGACGTGTTCGGAACGTGCTGGGTCGACGCCCAGACGTACCGGTTCGTCCCGGCCGCCGAGGCTGAGCCGTTCATGAGCCCCCGAGACGCCTACCGGGCGCGGGTCAAGGCTCAGGCGGAGGTGGAGCGGCTCAACAAGGAGGTCGAGCGCCTGCGCGGCCAGGTCGCCCGCTGGCGGGACGAGGCCGGCCGGTGGCGCAGGACGGCCGTGGAGTTCCGCCGCGAGATGGGCACCCTGCGCAGGGAGATCGGCGTGCTCAAGCGCACGCACAGCCTGCGCAGCATCGCCCGTGGCCTGGCCCGGCCCTTCAAGAACTCCAACACACCCGCCAAGGACTCTTGAGCGGCGGACCAAGACTCCCGTGGAGACCCCGGGGCTCAGGCCTGGGGAGGACAGGTCAAGTGCGGCGGAAGATGCCGCTGAGGCGGCTTCGCGCCGAGGGTTGGTCCGAGGGCGCCGGGGCGGCCTTCTGAGATCCGGGCACGTTTGAAGGCGAAGGAGTGGGCGTCCGGGGTTCCGGGCCGTCCTTGGCGGGGATGGCGCGCTCCGGGGTGCTCGTCTCGGGCCAGAACTCCTTCGCCAGGGCGTGCCGCACACCGTGCGTCTCGTCGATGACGCCGATGATCTCGTCCAGACCGTTGTCGCCGTCGTTGTCGCTCTTGGGCAAGGGGGCGAGCAGAAGACGGGCACGGGCGACCGCCTCGGTCCGTTCGAGCCGGGCCGTACGGCCGTCGGGGAAGGTGATGACCAGCAGGCCCAGGCGTTCCTCGGTCATCACCTTGGTCATCCGCTCAAGCGAGTCGCGCGCGAGGTGGGGGTCGAGCGGGCCGGTGTAGCGGAAGGGCGCGGGCGCGGCCGTCGGCGCGGCTTCGCCGGCGAGCCGGACCCGGGGGTCGTGTGCGAAACCGTCCCGCAGCAGGGCGAGCTCGAACGACGGATCGCCGGGCGCCGCGTGCCCGAGGCCGGACCACGGGCCCGGCAATGTGACCGCCACGTCGGTCAGCGTGCCGCCGAGCGCCGCCATGACCGCCGCGCGCGACTCCCGCTCCCCGGCCCCCGTGACGTCCAGGACGATCTCGACGTACGGCACGAGCCACCGCCGGGCGCGCTCCTTGCGCAGGTCGCGGCGGAGCGGCACCTTCTGCGCCAGATGGGTTTCGACGAGGCGGACGATGGACTCGCGGTGTTCGCCCCGCTGCGCGGGCAGCCCCAGGTGCACGGCCCGGGCCTCCGCGTCCGGGACGAACACGGCTCCCGCCTGAGCCAGCCGGTACGCGAACTCGGTGTCCTGGCCGCGGATGACCTGCGCGTCGAAGCCGCGCACCTCGTTCAGGAGGGCGCGGCGCACCGACACGGTCGGCCCGGTGCAGACCTGGTAGGGGTTCTTGCTGGACCGGAGCCCGTTGAGGCGGCGGATCGTCTCCTCGGTGGAGCTGGAGACCAGCGCCGACGGGTCGAACAGCGTCTCCAGTTCGCCGTCTCGTACGGCGTCGCGGACCTGGCCGGGAGTGAGAGCGGGCTCGGGGGTGAACTTCTTTCCGCCGATCGTGACCAGATAGTCGGTGAGATGCTGCCAGCGGACGAGCGCCTCCAGGTGTTCCCGGCAGATCACCATGTCGGCGTCCAGTCGCTGGACGATCTCGCCTTCGGCGACCGCGATCCCGGCGTTCATGGCGTGCCCCGCGCCCCGGCCGCCCGGAGGGCTGGGGATGATCCTGGTGTTCTCGGGCCGGATCTCCGGCAGCCGCAGCGGCGGCTCGCTGCCGTCGTCGACGACGACGACCTCGGTGAGGGAGCTCGGGTAGGTCTGCTCGGAAAGCGCGGCGAGCGTGAGATCCAGCCGGTGCTGCCCGCCGTGGGCGGGGATGACGACGCTCACCGGCAGCGACGGAGCCCAGGAGCCGAGGGGCGGCGGCGTCAGCGGAGAGTAGTCGTTGTGCCTGATCCTGGGCCGCCGCCCGCCGTTTGTCATGCCCGCTCCGAACGTCAGGGATCAATTCGCCGTCAACGCTAACTGATCGGATTTGTCGGTAGGCGGACGGCGCATCACCGATGCTAGGCCGTTGGCCGTAGACTCTGTGCCCAATACCGCAGGTAGCACGCGCGAGCGCGCGTGGGTGGAGGAGCAATCATGTCCAGGGCTTGGCGTGGCCTCATCGAGGAGTACCGTGACCGGCTTCCCGTGACCGCGACGACGCCCGTGGTCACCCTGCTGGAGGGCGGCACGCCGCTCGTGCCGGCCCGGCGCGTGTCCGAGCTCACCGGCTGCGACGTGTTCCTCAAGGTCGAGGGGCTCAACCCGACCGGCAGCTTCAAGGACCGCGGCATGACCATGGCCATCAGCAAGGCCGTGGAGGAGGGCGCCCAGGCGGTCATCTGCGCGTCCACCGGCAACACCAGCGCCTCCGCGGCGGCCTACGCCGTACGGGCCGGGCTGACCTGCGCGGTCCTCGTGCCGCGCGGGAAGATCGCGATGGGCAAGCTCGCCCAGGCGCTCGTGCACGGCGCGAAGCTGCTCCAGGTCGAGGGGTCTTTCGACGACTGTCTCGACATGACCAGGAAGCTCGCGGAGAACTACCCGATCGCGCTGGTCAACTCGGTCAACCCGTTCCGCCTGCAGGGGCAGAAGACGGCCGCGTTCGAGATCGTGGACACCCTGGGTGACGCGCCCGACGTGCACTGCATCCCGGTGGGCAACGCGGGCAACATCTCGGCGTACTGGATGGGCTACAAGGAGTACCACGCGGACGGACCGGCGACGAAGACGCCGCGGATGCTGGGATTCCAGGCGAGCGGCGCCGCGCCGATCGTCAACGGCTCCCCGGTCACCCACCCGCACACGATCGCCACCGCGATCCGGATCGGCAACCCGGCCTCGTGGAAGCTCGCGGAGGCCGCCAGGGACGAGTCTGGCGGCGACATCCAGGCCGTCACCGACCGGCAGATCGCCGCGGCGTACAAGCTGCTGGCCCAGGAGGAGGGCGTCTTCGTCGAGCTCGCCTCGGCGGCCAGCGTCGCGGGCCTGCTCCAGGCGCACGAGCAGGGGCTGCTCAAGCCCGGCGAGCGAGTGGTGTGCACGGTGACCGGCAACGGCCTCAAGGACCCCGACTGGGCGATCTCGGGCGCCCCGGCTCCGGTGACGATCCCGATCGACGCCTACGCCGCCGCCACCGCCCTGGAACTCGCCTGACCCATCGCCCGTTGATCGTGCGAGCCTCCGGGCTCGGCCGCCGACCTGAGTGACCCCGTTCGCGATCACGTGGCGCGGGGCATGCGGGCCGGTCATATGGGGTCGGCGTGTACATGATCATGTAAGCGGGTCGCGCACGCGTAACATGCATGCGGATCACATACGCGATCAGGCCCGCTGATCGGCAATCCCCAGTTATCGATCTCACTGGTCTAGGTGATGAATGACAGGTAGCACCAGCGTCGTCGTCCGAGTTCCGGCGACGAGCGCCAACCTCGGGCCGGGGTTCGACAGCCTCGGCCTCGCGCTCGATCTGCACGACGAGGTGGAGGTCGCCCTCACCGAGCAGGCGGGCGTCACCATCGACGTGGAGGGCGCGGGCGCCGGGGAGCTCGACCTGGGCGAGGGCCATCTGATCGTCCGGACGTTGCGCACCACGTTCGACCGCATGGGCGCGCCCCAACCGGCGGGCCTGCGGCTGCGCTGCGTCAACCGGATCCCGCACGCGCGCGGCCTCGGCTCGTCCTCCGCCGCGATCTGCGCGGGCATCCTGGCCGCCAGGGCGCTGGCCGGTGCGGCGCACGCCGTACGCGATCTGTCGGATGACGAGGCGTTCGCGCTGGCCACCGAGCTGGAGGGGCACCCGGACAATGTGGCGCCCTGTCTGGCCGGAGGGCTCACCATCGCCTGGACGGACCAGTCGGGCACGCCGCACATGGTGAAACTGGCTCCGCACGAGGACATCCGGCCGGTCGTCCTGATCCCGGACTTCCGGCTGTCCACCGAAGAGGCGCGCGGCCTGCTGCCCAAGGACGTGCCCCACGCCGACGCCGCCGCGAACTCGGGGCGGGCGGCGCTGCTCATCGCGGCGCTCACCCAGAGGCCGGAACCCGGACTGCTGCTCGCCGCGACCGAAGACCGTCTTCACCAGAACTACCGCGCGCCTGCCATGCCGCTGACCGCGGATCTGGTACAACGTCTGCGCACGATCGGGGTTCCCGCGGTGGTCTCGGGGGCGGGCCCCACGGTCCTGGCGTTTTCTCCATCGGATTCGCAGGATTTGATCGCGCCAGAAGTGGGTAATGAGTGGCTAATCCAGCCTTTGAACGTCGACCTGCTCGGTGCGGGCGTTCGGTTTCCCGAGACACGCTGATGCCTCTTCGACCTCCAGGGAATAGCTGTGTGCGCTGGTGATGTTAGGCTGATAGCCGCACCAGGTGCCCCCGTGTTGGGTGCGTGCTTGTCATTCGCACATCGCTGCACTTCGCTTCGCGTCCTTCGACGCGGGCAGGGCGATTTCCCGAAAACCGTCACCTCCCGTTGGCCCACTTCCGGTTGGCGTATCGAGAGGCCGCGTTCTCGGAGACATGCGCGTTCGAACCACCTCGACATCTGGTCGGCGGTGGCAATCCGGGGGGCGACTCCCGGGCCCCTACCGCTCGCGAGTCATGATCATCAACACACTAGATTCGCGAAGCCCGACCCGGTCTGTCCCGCCGGGTCGCACCACCGGGACGCCTGGACGAACGAGTCCGACGCCCGACCCCTGGGAAGGACCCTTAGTTGAGCGACACCACTGAACTCCTCTCCGACGGCAAGGCCGCCGGCGACACCCCCACCACCGCCCCGGCCCGACCGCGTCGTCGCTCCGGCACCGGTCTGGCCGGCATGGTGCTGCCCGAACTGCAGGCCATGGCCACCGGCCTTGGCATCAGCGGCACCGGACGGATGCGCAAGAGCCAGCTCATCGCGGCCATCCAGGAGAAGCAGGGCGGTGCGGGGGAGACCTCCGCCGAGCCCAAGGTCGCCGCCGAGGCTCCCGCCGCGCCCGTCACGGAGCGCCCGGCCCGTGCCCGCAGGGAACGGTCCCGCCCCGCCGCCGCGGAGCCGGTGAGCGAACCCCGCGAGGAGCAGCTTTCGCTGGAGCGTGTGGACAGCGCTCCCGTGGCCGCCCCCGTGGCTGCCGCTGTGTCCGCGCCTGTGACGGCTCCCGCGGCCGCCCCGGCCGGCGTGCCCGCAGGCGCCTCCGTGGCCGCCTCCGCCGACTCGCAGTCCGACGCCGCCCAGGGCGAGGGACGTGGCGATGTGCGAGGCGAGCGCACGGGTGACCGTCGCGAGCGCCGCAGCCGCGGCAACGACCGCCGCGAGCGCACCGGTGACCGTGACGGCCGCACCGACCGCGACAGCCGTACCGACAGCCGTACCGACCAGCGCGTCTCCGACGCCGGCGAGAGCCAGGGCCAAGGCCGGGGCCGCGACCCGCAGAGCCGGGGCGACGGCCGCACCGACAACCGGGGCGACAGCCGTACGGACAACCGGGGCGACAGCCGTGGGGACAGCCGTGGGGACAGCCGGGGCGACCAGGGCGACGACCCCCGTGGCCGCCGGGGCCGGTTCCGCGAGCGCAACCGCCGCGGCCGTGACCGCTTCGACAGCAACGAGCCCGTGATCGGCGAGGACGACGTCCTCATCCCGATCGCCGGCATCCTCGACATCCTCGACAACTACGCGTTCGTGCGCACCAGCGGCTACCTGCCCGGCTCCAACGACGTGTACGTGTCACTCGCCCAGATCCGCCGCAACGGGCTGCGCAAGGGCGACGTCATCACCGGCGCCGTGCGGCAGCCGCGTGACGGTGAGCGGCGCGAGAAGTTCAACGCGCTGGTCCGCCTCGACACGGTCAACGGCATGGAGCCGGAGCAGGCCCGCCAGCGGCCCGACTTCAACAAGCTCACGCCGCTCTATCCGCAGGAGCGCCTGCGCCTGGAGACCGAGCCGAACATCCTGACCACGCGGATCATCGACCTGGTCGCGCCGATCGGCAAGGGCCAGCGCGGCCTGATCGTCTCGCCGCCGAAGGCCGGAAAGACGATGGTGCTGCAGTCGATCGCCAACGCGATCACCCGCAACAACCCCGAGTGCCACCTGATGGTCGTCCTGGTGGACGAGCGTCCGGAAGAGGTCACCGACATGCAGCGGTCGGTGAAGGGCGAGGTCATCCACTCGACCTTCGACCGTCCCGCCGAGGACCACACCACGGTCGCCGAGCTCGCCATCGAGCGCGCGAAGCGCCTGGTGGAGCTGGGCCACGACGTGGTCGTCCTGCTGGACTCGATCACCCGTCTGGGCCGCGCCTACAACCTGGCCGCGCCCGCCTCGGGCCGGATCCTGTCCGGTGGTGTCGACTCCACCGCGCTCTACCCGCCGAAGCGGTTCTTCGGCGCCGCCCGCAACATCGAGAACGGCGGCTCGCTGACGATCCTCGCCACGGCGCTCGTCGAGACCGGCTCCAAGATGGACGAGGTCATCTTCGAGGAGTTCAAGGGCACCGGAAACGCCGAGCTCAAGCTCAACCGCTCCCTCGCCGACAAGCGGATCTTCCCCGCGGTGGACGTCGACGCGTCCGGCACCCGTAAGGAAGAGATCCTCATGTCGAAGGACGAGCTGCAGATCGTCTGGAAGCTGCGGCGCGTGCTGCACGCCCTGGACATGCAGCAGGCTCTGGAGCTTCTCCTGGAGAAGATGAAGGAGACCAAGTCCAACGCCGAGTTCCTGCTTCAGGTGCAGAAGACGACGGTCAGCAACGACCGCGACTGAGGCGACTGATCCGATTTACGGCCGGCGCCCCGGGTGGACTTCTTTCCGCCCGGGGCGTTTTCCGTTCCGTACGGCTCCCGCCCCCCAGCCCTCCTCGCCGACCGCGCTGCGGTCCGCCGATCCCGCTCCTCCAGCGCGCGTGGACGCCCGCCGTCACGTCCCTGATCGCGTTCGCGAGGACTTCGGGTTTTGCCCGGCCCCCGACGTCGTCGGCGGGAGTATGCGGCAATATCCGGTCAACCAAAAGGCCCGAGCGGATCGCTCCACTCGGGCCCTTCGCGTGGCTCACCACGGGTTCCGTCCTGTACGGCTCGTGCCAGGGGTTGGTGGCGCGAGCCGAACAGGCTTGGCGAGGATCTACCTCACGTCGACGAACTTGTAGTTGGACAGCGAGCCGTAGGTCTTGCTGGTGCCGACGGCCCTGGTCCGCCAGTAGCCGTCGTACTTCGGCCGGAGCGTCTTGCTGTACTTACCGGTCGAGCCGGCCTCGACGTAGCCGACGAACTTCCACTTCGAGGTGCCCTTCTTCTTGAAGTAGAGCTTCAGGACCTTCGAACCCCAGCCCTTGGAGCCGCGGTAGACCTTGCCGTAGAGCTTGGTGCTCTTGCCCAGCTTCACCTTCGCCGGGGAGGCGTACAGGGTGATCCTGGACGTGGCCTTCGAGGACGAGCCGGACTTCCTGACCTCGAAGCCCTTGACGAACGAGTACGTCTTGCTGCCACGCTTGATCGTGAACTTCAGCCGCCAGTTGCCGGTGGCGGTCGAGTAGTCCATCGACGTGCTGTCGTGGTAGGAGTCGTCGGTCTCGACATTGGTCGTGAGCGCGTAGTGCTCGCTCTCGTCCTCGTCCTCGAGGCGGACGTCCGTGACCGTCGCGCCCTGCAGGTCGACAGTGGCCTGGACGGTGACGTCGACCTCCTTGCCGGACTTCAGGTAGACCGGGTTGGGGTCGATGCTGGCACCGGTGACCCGGGTCGCTTTTCCGACCGCGAAGGCGGGAGTGGTCTTCTCCCAGCTCGTCGGTGCGGTGGTCGCGCTGGGGTCGGTGAAGCCGATGCGCAGCTGCCACTTCTCGCCTGGCGTGTCGTTCGAGGCGACGGGGATGGTGCCGTTGACCGTGACCTTGCTGTCGGCGGTGACGGAGCTCGCGCTCACCGCGGCCGGCTGGGTGATTGAAGCGGCGGCCCACGTCGGCGTGCTCACCGAGTTGTCCTTGGTGAACTGCGCCCAGAGCTTCTTGGCGGGCTTGCCCTTGTCCGCGCCGTCATCGATGTAGGGGTCCTCGAGAACGAACGAGAAGCCCATCGTGTCGGTGCCCGTGGGAGGCAGGAACTTGTCCTTGATCTCGACATCACCGGGGATGTCGATGGCGCGGGCCGAGACGATTCCGGCGCTTGCGGGGGAGGCTACGGTGATGGCCGCACCGGTAGCGAAGAGCGCCGCCCCCGTTGCGGTCGCCAGGACGAGCCGCAGGCTCTTCCTCATGGATACCCCTAACTTCGGTAAATTGAGGGAAAAGTCGGGTTTGAACACGTGAGCCTAGTGGGGCTGTTGTGACCCGTCCACACGGATGTGCGCGTTCATCCTGTTCCCATGGAGTTCCCAGGAAAGTGTCTGAGCGTCCTGCGAGTGGTCGAAAGTCGGAAACCCGCTGGTGATCGAAGTTAACGCGAGTATTGCTCACGCTTTCCGTGCCAAAAGGCTGGAGGGCTAGGCTGCCGGGCGCGTGGTGCGCGTCCCGATGGCGGTATCCGGCCCATCCCGAGCCGCCGCGGAATAGGCGGCGGCCTGGGATGGTTGGAGGATCTGGCACACTGGTAGCCGAACCGCAGCGGTACCGGTTCCCGCCCGCGCGCACCTGAGTCCCAGGACACGGTGTGCCGATGCGCGCAACAGGCCACACGAGGCAGAGGCGACCCGGCGACCGCACCTAGCGTTAGGACTGGACATGAAGGCCGAGATCCACCCGGAATACGTTGTCACCCAGGTGACCTGCACCTGTGGTAACAGCTTCACCACCCGCAGCACCGCCAAGAGCGGAACCATTCACGCCGACGTGTGCTCCGCGTGTCACCCGTTCTACACGGGCAAGCAGAAGATCCTGGACACCGGTGGCCGGGTCGCCCGCTTCGAGGCGCGCTTCGGGAAGAAGGCCCAGAGCAAGTAGCTCGGACAAGACGCCGGCTCGGAAGCGCCCCTGTAGAGGGGCGTGCCCGGGTCGGCGTTCTTGGTGATTGCGGCCACATTCCCGAGAAAGGAGCGCGCGGTGAAGCTCGACGAGATCATCAGCGAGTACGCGGATCTGGAGCTGAAGCTCGCCGACCCGGCCGTGCACGCCGACCAGGCGAAGGCGCGGACGTACGGCAAGCGCTACGCGTCCCTCACGCCCATCGTCACGACGTACCGCGAGCTCGAGGCCGTCCGCGAGGACCTCGCCACCGCACGGGAGCTGGCGGACGAGGACCCGGCGTTCGCCGACGAGGCGTCGGACCTGGAGAGCCGCATGCCGGGCCTGGAGGAGAAGCTCACGCATCTCCTGGTGCCGCGTGACCCGAACGACGACAAAGACATCATCATGGAGATCAAGGCGGGCGAGGGCGGCCAGGAGTCGGCCCTGTTCGCGGGCGACCTCCTGCGCATGTACCTCCGGTACGCCGAGCGGATCGGCTACAAGACCGAGGTCATCGACGCCCAGCACTCCGATCTCGGCGGCTACAAGGACGTGACCGTCGCGATCAAGGGCAAGGACGGCGTCTGGGCCAGGCTCAAGTTCGAGGGCGGAGTCCATCGCGTCCAGCGGGTGCCGGTGACCGAGTCCCAGGGCCGCATCCACACGTCGGCGGCCGGCGTGCTGGTCTACCCCGAGGCCGAGGACGTCGACATCCAGATCGACCCGAACGACCTGCGGATCGACGTGTTCCGATCGGGTGGCCCGGTGGGCAGAGCGTCAACACGACCGACTCCGCCGTCCGGATCACCCACGTCCCGACCGGCATCGTCGTCAGCTGCCAGAACGAGAAGAGC
>JBIOWF010000054.1:0-15929 GCA_044868295.1 Microtetraspora sp.
AGTCGTCACGACACGTCATGGTAGACGAACGAGTTAATGGTGACTAACATCCGAGATGATGTTAGCGGTCATTAACCACCGGGAGGTGGGTCGTGAGCTCCTGGCCGGTGCTCAAGAGCGCCTGCGATCCGGGCGGCGAGCCGTACAAGCGGAACGCTGAGGCGAACGAGCGTCTCGTCGCGGACCTGCGGGAGCGCCTGGCCGTCGCGGCCAAGGGCGGGCCGGAGAGGGCAAGGGAGCGGCACGTCCAGCGCGGCAAACTGCTGCCCAGAGACCGCGTGGACACCCTGCTCGACCCCGGCTCCCGGTTCCTGGAGCTGTGTCCCCTGGCGGCGACGGGGCTCTACGACGACCAGGCCCCCGCGGCGGGGATCATCACGGGAATCGGACGGGTATCGGGCCGTGAGACGGTGATCGTGGCCAACGACGCCACCGTCAAGGGAGGGACGTACTACCCGATCACCGTCAAGAAGCACCTGCGCGCCCAGGAGGTCGCGCTCCACAACAACCTGCCGTGCGTCTATCTCGTCGACTCCGGTGGGGCCTTCCTCCCCAAGCAGGACGAGGTGTTCCCGGACCGGGAGCACTTCGGGCGGATCTTCTACAACCAGGCCACGATGTCCGCGCGAGGCATCCCGCAGATCGCGGCCGTTCTCGGCTCCTGCACGGCCGGCGGCGCGTACGTCCCGGCGATGAGCGACGAGGCGGTGATCGTCCGGGGCCAGGGCACCATCTTCCTCGGCGGCCCTCCTCTCGTGAAGGCCGCCACCGGCGAGACGGTCACGGCGGAGGAACTCGGCGGCGGGGACGTGCACGCCCGGACCAGCGGAGTGACCGATCACCTCGCCGAGGACGACGCCCACGCGCTGAAGATCGTCCGGGACATCGTCGCCACGCTGGCGCCTCGGCAAGCGCCGCCCTGGGAGACGGAAGCGGCGGAACCGCCACTCGGCGACCCGCGCGACCTCTACGGGATCATCCCCGAGGACACCCGCACGCCCTACGACGTCCACGAGGTCATCGCCCGGGTCGTGGACGGCGGCAGGTTCCTGGAGTTCAAGGCGGAGTACGGCGCCACGCTCGTCACCGGCTTCGCGCGTATCCACGGCCATCCGGTCGGGATCATCGCCAACAACGGCATCCTGTTCAGCGAGTCCGCCCTCAAGGGAGCCCACTTCATCGAGCTGTGCGACCGGCGGAACACTCCGCTCGTGTTCCTGCAGAACATCAGCGGGTTCATGGTCGGCAAGGCGTACGAGGCCGGTGGCATCGCCAAGCACGGCGCGAAGATGGTCACGGCCGTCGCCTGCGCCAGGGTGCCCAAGCTCACCGTGATCATCGGCGGCTCGTTCGGGGCGGGCAACTACGCGATGGCCGGCCGGGCGTACTCGCCGCGATTCCTGTGGATGTGGCCGAACGCCCGCATCTCCGTCATGGGCGGGGAGCAGGCCGCCGGCGTCCTGTCGACCGTGGGGGACGCCGACCCGGCGCGGCGCGAGCCGGATGCCGCCGCGATCCGGGCGCAGTACGAGCACCAGGGCAACCCCTACTACTCGACGGCAAGGCTCTGGGACGACGGTGTGATCGACCCGGTCGACACCCGCACGGTCCTCGGCCTCGCCCTGAGCGCCGCCGCGAACGCCCCGCTGGCCCCCTTGGGCTACGGCGTCTTCCGGATGTGACGGCATGACCGGAACACAGCCGACATGTACGGACCGGACAGAGCTGACTGCGCTGACTGCGCTGGTCGAGCCGACCGAGCTGATCGAGCCGACCGAGCTGATCGAGCTGATCGAGCTGATCGAGCTGATCGAGCTGGCCGATCGTGAGAGGAGGCGATGGGGTGTTCGACTCCGTGCTGATCGCTAATCGCGGTGAGATCGCGGTCCGGATCATCCGGACGCTCAGGGCGCTGGGCCTGCGGTCGATCGTCGTCCACAGCGACGCCGACGCCGACGCCCGGCACGTGCACGAAGCCGATCTCGCCGTACGGCTCTCGCGCGGCTATCTCGACATCGACGGGATCATCGAGGCGGCCAAGAGCACGGGGGCGCGGGCCGTACATCCGGGATATGGATTCCTGGCGGAGAACGCGGAGTTCGCCCGGAGGTGTGACGCGGCGGGCCTGGTGTTCGTGGGGCCACCGCCAGGGGCGATCGAGGCGATGGGCGACAAGATCCGCGCCAAGGCCACTGTCTCCGAGGCCGGTGTCCCGGTGGTCCCCGGCGGCGCGGAGCCGGGCGACGACCTGATCGAGGCAGGCCGCCGGATCGGCTTCCCCGCGCTGATCAAACCGTCGGCGGGCGGGGGCGGCAAGGGCATGCGGCTGGTGGGGTCCGCGGCTGAGCTGCCGGACGCCGTCGAATCCGCGCGCCGTACGGCTGTCGCCGCCTTCGGCGACGGCACGTTGCTGATCGAGAAGTTCGTCGAGAATCCCAGGCATATCGAGATCCAGATCATGGCGGACACCCACGGAAACGTGGTCCACCTGGGCGAGCGCGAGTGCAGCCTGCAGCGCCGTCATCAGAAGATCATCGAAGAGGCGCCCTCCCCGTTGCTGGACCCCGTCACGCGGGAGCGCATGGGCGCCGCCGCCGTCAAGGCCGCCCGATCGGTCGGCTACGTCGGCGCGGGAACGGTCGAGTTCATCGTCCGAGGGGCGCAGCACGGCGCGTCGGAGTTCTACTTCATGGAGATGAACACCCGGCTCCAGGTGGAGCATCCGGTCACCGAGCTCGTGACCGGCCTCGATCTCGTCGAGCTCCAGCTCCGCGTCGCGGCGGGGGAGCCCCTGCCGTTCCGGCAGGAGCACGTGCGGCTGCGCGGCCACGCCGTCGAGGCGCGCGTGTACGCCGAGGATCCGGCGCGGGACTTCCTCCCCACAGGCGGCCACGTCCTGGCGCTTCGAGAGCCGAGGACGGCGGCCGGCGCGGCCTGGCACGTGGATGGCGGGGCCGGGCAGGTGGATGGCGGGGCCGGGCCGATCGTCCGGGTCGACTCCGGACTGGCCGAAGGCATGACCGTGGGCAGCGCATATGACCCGATGCTGTCGAAGGTCATCGCGTGGGCACCCGACCGGACGTCCGCGCTGCGTGCCCTCGATCATGCGCTGGCGGAGACCGCGATCCTGGGCGTCACCACCAATATCTCTTTCCTGCGCGGTCTGCTCGGCGACCCCGACGTCGTCGCCGGCCGCCTGGACACCGGCCTGGTCGAACGCCTCCTCCAGCCGGAAACGGCCGCGCCCGAGGTGCCCGAGGGAGGGCTTTCCGAGCGCGGGATTCCTGAGGACGGTGTTCCTGAGGACGGTGTTTCTGAGCACAGGGTTTCTGAGCACGGGGGTTCTAAGCGCGGGATCGTGCGGGCCGGTGGCCTGCGGGGTCGCGATGTGGGGGTCGAGGGTGCTGTGCTGCAGCATGGCGCGCCGGACGACGTCCTGGCCGCCGCCGCGCTGGTCCTGCACGCCGAGAACGGCTCCGGCGCCGATCCGTGGGATGTCGCGGACGGCTGGCGGATCGGCGAGCGCGCGTGGACCCCGTATCGGCTCGAATCCCGGGGCGAGGTCGCCGACGTCCGGGTCCGGGGGCTCGTCGATGAGGCCGAGATCCACATCAATGAACGTCCACTCGGAGCCGCCCGGTTGATCCGCGACGGGTGTGACCTGCTCGTCACCGTCAGCGGGATGACGGGGCGATACGCGACGGCCAGGGACCGCGACACCGTCTGGCTAGGCCGCGACGGGCACGCCTGGGCGGTCACCAGGCACGAGCTCGGATACCCGGGCGATCGCGCGGGCGGCAGCCGTACCAGCGACGGAGCGGTCCGCAGCCCGATGCCCGGCACCGTGCTTGTGGTGAAGGCGGCGATCGGGGAGAGCGTGAGCGCGGGCGAGCCGCTGCTGATCGTGGAGGCCATGAAGATGGAGCACACCGTGACCGCGCCCGTGGCGGGAGTCGTCAGCGAACTCCCGGTCAGAGCCGGGCAATCGGTCGACATGGACGCCGTCCTCGCCGTCGTGGTCGAAGCGGAGTCGTAGTTCAAGTGGCGTCGTAGTCCAAGTGGAGGAGACCTAGATGCTCAACGCCGAGTACATGGACCTGCGCGACTCCGTCGAGGAGTTCGCCCACAAGGTCGTCGCCCCCGTGATCGGGGACTACTACGAGCGGTGCGAGTTCCCGTACGACATCGTGCGCAAAATGGGTGCGATGGGATTGTTCGGGCTGCCCATACCCGAGGAGTACGGAGGCATGGGCGGCGACTACTTCGCGCTCTGCCTGGCCCTGGAAGAGCTCGCGCGGGTGGACTCCTCGGTTGCGATCACGCTGGAGGCCGCGGTCTCACTCGGCGCCATGCCGATCCTCCGATTCGGTACGGCAGAGCAGAAGTCCCGGTGGCTTCCCAAGCTGGCCTCGGGTGAGATGCTCGGAGCGTTCGGCCTCACTGAGCCCGGCGGCGGTTCCGACGTGCCGGGCGGCATGCGGACGACGGCCGAGCTCGACGGGGACGAGTGGGTGATCAACGGGTCCAAGGCGTTCATCACCAACGCCGGAACGGACATCACCGGCGTGGTGGGCGTCGCGGCGATCACCGGTAGCCGTCCCGACGGCGGCCGGGAGATCTCCACGATCCTGGTCCCCTCCGGCACTCCGGGATTCACCGTCTCGAAGAAGTATTCCAAGGTCGGCTGGTCGGCCAGCGACACCCGCGAGCTGTCGTTCTCGAACTGCCGCGTGCCGTCCGACAATCTGCTGGGGGAGCGGGGACGGGGTTACGCCCAGTTCCTGCAGACCCTCGACGAGGGCCGCGTCGCCATCGCGGCACTGTCGGTCGGCCTGGCGCAGGGCTGCGTGGACGAGTCTCTCCGGTACGCGCGGGAACGCCAAGCCTTCGGCCATGTGATCGGTCACTACCAGGCCATCCAATTCAAGATCGCCGACATGGAGGCGCGGACCCACACCGCCAGACTCGCCTACTACCACGCCGCCGAGCGGATGCTGGCGGACCGGCCGTTCAAGAAGGAGGCGGCGATCGCCAAGCTCGTGTCGTCGAACGCCGCGATGGACAACTCGCGCGACGCCACCCAGATCTTCGGAGGCTACGGCTTCATGAACGAGTTCCCGGTCGGCCGTTTCTACCGTGACGCCAAGATCCTCGAAATCGGCGAGGGCACCAGCGAAGTCCAACGCATGCTCATCGCCCGAGAACTCGGCCTCGCCGACCTCTGACCGCCGATCGTCGAGCTGTCGAGAACCGGAGGCTCGACAGCTCTCGACAGGCGACTGCGTGAGTTACGCGGCCGGCATCGGCGACGCCGTTATGCGCATTTCCGGGGCGAGGTGACGTTGTAGATCGTGAAGCCCCATTAAGGGAGGGCGCAGTCAACGGGGTATGTGGAAGAAGCGAACATCGCTGTTGCTCTCTACGGCGGGAGGCGGCGAATGCGCGGTCGCATGTCCTACGGCTTGGCCATTCTCGACTTGGAACCAGACCGCGTCCTGCCAGTCCAAGCGTGTAGACGTTCTTCGACTCCGACTTCACCTTGGACTTCACCAACCCGGTTCACGAGGCCGATTCGGCGTGTTCCCGGTCGGCGCGGTACGCGTGGCAGGTGCGGTTGCCACGGCCAGGCAGCCCGCAGCGGCGCGAGGTGTCCTGTGCCCGGGCCTGTGCCCAGCGCGAGAGCATCCGCGGCCGGACGCAGAAATGCCCGGGGAGCAGCATGCTCACGCTCAGATTGACCACTTCACGCAATTAGGCATATTTGTCGGTCGCTGCCCGTAGGGTCCGGGCCATGACAACCGCAGTGAAGGTCTACGCCTACCTCCGGCCGTCGGCCCTGCGCTCTGGCGCCACCAGGCAGCTCGCATCGGCGTCGTCCGGCCCGGTGGCGACCGGCGACGGCGGCCGGCTGCGTTTCGAGTCGGTCTCCGGCTGCCGCGGCGTTTACGCCCGCCTCGATCGTGCCGCCGGGACGGCGGCGGCAGCTGTACCGGGCCTGGGAACCGCCACTGTGGCAGGGGGAAGCACACGATGACGAACATGAGTGCCGAGCAGTTGGCCGGGCTCAGCCCCGCGCAGGCGGCCCTGCTCCACGCCGTCGAAGCGGGGCAGACCGGCGAAGTCGCACGTCTGATGAGCGCGCTGAGCCCGGCCGAGCGGCGTGGCTGCGTGCCGGCGTTCAAGGCGCTGCGTGAGCAGTGTTTCAGCGGGCGGGGTCCACGTCATGTTCCCGGCCTCAACGCCTTGTTCATCGCCGGGGTCGGCTGCCACACCGCGCCGTCCCAGGCGGCCAGGTGGATCAGCACCTTCGGCCTGACCCTCCGGCTGGAGGATGACGTCGTTCTCCTGCTGGAGGTGCTCACCCAGCAGTCCACCGAGTGGCTCACCGACGTGGCCACCCGTCTTGCCGATCGCCGCGCCTCCGCCTGGGACTGGCAGGACTTCCCGCTGGTCGAACTGCTGGTCCGGCTCTCGGGTTGCCCCGTACCCACCAGTGAGGCGTTCATCGAGAGGTGGGTCCAGGAACGGTCGTGGGCAAATCGCCTCACGCAGTGGCCCTCCGTCACCGTCGTCGACGGCACGGTGATCCCAAATGCCGTGAGCAACAGGAAACCGGCCGGTCGCATCGTTGTGGACGGCAAGGTGATCGCCCGTCCCGAGAGGTCCACGGTGCTCGAACGGCTCCGCGACGACGACTTCCTCGACGCCCTGGTGCCGATGCTGTTCGAGGTGCCCAACCTGGGGGCCCGGCTCGCAGACTTCCCCGCCGAGGACTGTTGGCCGAACGCTTTGGCCACACTCGCCGCCGAGGGGCGGCTGGGCCGGGGGATGCTCATCGACGGCTGCCTCTCCCGGCTGCTGCGCGGTGAGCGGCCCGGCAACCTGCGTGGCTTCGTCAGCCTTCTGAACGCGCTCGCGCCGACCGAGGACGAGCAGGCCGCCCGCGCCATCACATATGTACGGTTGCTGCCCGACAGCCACTCCACCGTGGCCGCGATCGCCCAGCAGACGCTGACAGCTCTGGACGGCGCGGGCCGCCTCGACCCCGAGCTCCTCATCGAGGCCTCCCGGTCGGTGTTGTGCCGGCCCGAGAAGAAACTCGTCCGCGCCCAGCTTTCCTGGCTGGACAAGGCCGCCCGGCGCGACGCGACGCGTTGCGGGGAGATCGTCCTGGTGGCGGCGGAGGTGTTCGCTCACGAGGACGCCGGGATAGTGGAGCGGGCGCTGACGCTCGTGGGCCGTCACCACCGCAAGGCCGGTGAGACGGTGCTCCCCGGCCTGCTGGCCGCCACTTCGGCGCTCAATCCCACGCTGCGCACCCGGGCCGCCGAGCTGCTGGGAGTCGAGGAGCTCGCGAGTGAGCCCGCCGACGAGGAACCCGCCGATCTACTCCCGCCGGCGCCGGCGCCGCGTCGTCTCGCATCCGCCATTCAGTCGTCGGCGGAGGTCGCCGAGGAGGTGTCCGCGATCCTCGCGACATCGCGATCCCCCGACCAGGAGGTGGACGTCGCGACCTTCGAACGGGCGCTGGACGGCCTGGTACGGCAGGCCCATCGCGACCGAGAGGCACTCATCAGTGCTCTCAAACCCGTCGCCAACTCCTTCTCCTGGGACGGCGATTACGCCTGGTGGCGTGTCAACCCCGGAAACATCGGCCATGTCGTGACCGCTCTCACGGCCGGGATCACCGCGGACAGGATCCGGCGCGAACTGCGGAGTTATACGGATGCTCATCGCGCACGGCGCGGGAGCCGGAATCTGCGCCGGTGGTCCGGGGGCCACAGCCCCTTCGAGATGGTGCTGACGACACGCCTGATGGAGATCTCGGCCCGGGTCGTGAGTGACTGCCCGCCGTTTCTGCTGGCAACGCCGTGCTACGCGACCGGCGGGATCGACCCCGATGTGCTCGTCGGCCGCCTCCGGGCGTACGAGAAGGCCGGTGTTGAAGCCGGCGAGGCCGACTTCAACCAAGCGCTGCTGCGGGTTGGCCGGGGTTGCGGCCCCCAAGTGCTGGCCGAGGCAGCCAAGCTGACCTCTCCGACCGGCCAGCGGCTCGCGACATGGTTGCGGCTTGGCGGCCTGCCCGACCCTCGGATCGATCGCGTGATCAAACAACATCGTTGGGATACGGAGAATCCGCCGGTCACTCTCACAGCCGCTGTCATCGGCCCGCCCGGCAACCTGAGCGAGGCTTTCTTACGGCTGCTGAGCGACGAGCCGGACCATCGCACTCCCTGGGAATCGTACGTGAATTTCACATCCGCCCTTCCTGAGCACAGGGAACTCACGACCGTGCACCTGATGTACGTGTTCGAGGACGCGGCGAACAACGATCACTATCAGGGGTCGCGGTTGCTGCCGGCGCTCGCCGAGGTCGGTGGGCCCGCCGGGCAGGCACTCCACCTGGCTCTGGCGTACGGCCTGGGCGGCAAGTCCCGTGAGTGGCGTACGGCGGCGGTGGACGCGCTGCTGGTGCTGGCCGCGCGGGGGGATCTCGACACCGCGATGCTGGGCCCGGACCTCGCCACGTTGATCGCGCTGGGCGCGGTGAAGCCGAACCGGCTGGCGGAGTCGGTGCGTGACGCGGCCCGGACCGGTGCCTACGGCACGGTGTGGTCGGTGCTGGCCGCCGCGCTTCCCGGGCTGCTCGGCCCGCGTGGTGCCGTCGACACGACAGGCAGACCGCTCCCCGGGCTGGCGGACGTCCTGGCGGTGGCCGCCGAATGCGCGACCCGCTCCGGCGCCCACGGCCCCATCCCCGAGGTGAGCACCCTCGCCGACCGCTCCGGCTCCAGCCGCCTGGTCAAGGAGGCTCGCCTCCTGCGCGACGCCCTGGCCCCGGCCTGACAACGGCAACCTTGGCATCCTGACCGGCCGCCCCGCGAAGCAGCGCGTTAAGGGTGGTGGTGTGCAGGGCGAGCACGTTGCCGAACGCGTCGCCGCGCAGGTCCGGCGCGGCGACGCGGGCATGGCGAGCCAGCTCGGGCCATGCCTGGGCGGGGAGTTCGGGAAAGCCGGGCTGCATGCCGAGCTCCCGGAACCTAACCGATGGGGATGACGTGCACCGAGATGCTCTGGGCGGGCAACCGCAGGACGACGGCCGACCGGCCCCCTGACTTCACCTGCACGGTCTTGGTCGTAGTCCCGGATGACGCCGTGTAGGAGGTTCGGAGGGCCTGCCCGCCCTCCATGGACCAGGACCCCAGGTTGACGGCGGCCGAGTACGCCGGGCCGCGGTTCACCGCGACGATCCTCAGGTGCCTCCTGTCACGGTCGAGCAGCGCGACCGTGCTCACGTCGTAGCCGCCCGAATAGCCGGACGCGTTCGGGCCCGACACGGTGGCCGACAGCACGTTCCTGCCGAAGAGCTCCCGGGAGACCAGCTTCAGCGGGATCTGGCGTGGAACCCCGGGCGTTTACGCCTGGGAGGAAATGACAGCGCGGGAGGGCCTCCAAGGCGCGAGCGGTGCGGTGGCATCTGGTCCTGGTGAGCAGCTCAACCTGGCTGTTTCTGGTTCTCGATGTACTCCTTGATGATCGCCAGGGGTGCGCCGCCGCAGGAGGCGGCGAAGTAGGAGGGGGACCAGAAGTGGTCGCCCCACAGGTACTGACGGATGTAGGCCGGGTACTCCTTGCGCAGAAGCCGGGCCGAGACACCCTTGAGGGAACCGACCAGGGCGGACAGAGCGACTTTGGGCGGGTAGTGGACCAGGAGGTGGACGTGGTCGCGTTCGCCGTTGAACTCCACCAGTTCCGCGCCGAAGTTGTCGCACACTTCGATCATGATGGCTTCGCACCGGCGAAGGATCTCGCCGGTGAACACTCCGCGCCGGTATTTCGGGGTGAAGACCAAGTGTGCGTGGAGGCTGTAGACGACGCTTCTACCCCTACGGACATCGGGGTTTGGTTCCCACCGCGGTGACATAGGTTAAATGCTAATGTGTTCGATATAAGGTTGGTGGTTCGGGTGCGACTCCTGCCGACGCCTGAACAGGCGACGGCCCTGGAAGCGACCCTGCACGCGGCCAACGAGGCCGCGAACGCGGTGTCGAAACTCGCGTTCGAGCGGAACGTGCACCGCCACTACGACCTGCGGAAACTCACCTACGGCACGGTGAGGGACGAGTTCGGTCTCGCGGCGCAGGCCGCCCAGCACGCGATCAAGAAGGTCGTGGATGCCTACACCACGTTGAAGGGCAACATCCGGGCCGGGAACCTCGGACCGCAGGGCTCGCCCCGCCGGGTGAAGGCCGAGACCAAGCCGATCACGTTCCGGCCTGATGCGGCCCAGCCATTCGACGACCGGTGCCTGTCGTGGCAACTCGACGCCCGCACCGTGAGCATCTGGACCACAGCGGGCCGGTTAAAGAACGTGGCGTTTACCGGCTCTGCCGAGCAACTCAAGATGCTCACCGAGCACCGGCGGGGCGAATCGGACCTGATCCACCGCGACGGCATGTGGTTTCTGTACGCCACGTGCGAGGTCCCGGAGGAGGAAATCTTCGACCCCCACGGGTTCCTGGGCGTCGACCTGGGCATCGCCAACATCGCGACCCTCAGCGACGGGACCGTCTTCGCCGGGAAGGGCCTCAACGCGGTCCGTCACCGGCACCGGGAGCTGCGCCGCCGGTTGCAGGCCAAGAACACCAAGTCCGCCAAACGCCTCCTCAAACGACGTAGTCGTCAAGAGGCCAGGTTCGCGGCCGACACCAACCACACCATCAGCAAGCGCATCGTGACCGAGGCGAAACGCACCGGGCAAGGCATCTCGCTGGAAGACCTGAGTGGGATCCGCGACCGGGTACGGCTCCGCAAGCCCCAGCGGGTCACCCTGCACTCCTGGAGTTTCCACCAGTTGGGACACTTCATCATCTACAAGGCCGTCCGCCGGGGCGTGCCCGTGATCGACGTTGATCCGGCCTACACGAGCCAGGAATGCTCCTGCTGCGGGCACGTCGACAAGAACAACCGGCCCAACCAGTCCACGTTCGCCTGTACGTCGTGCGGCTTCGCTGAGCACGCCGACGTCAACGCAGCCCGCAACATCGCCTCACGCGGTGCGGCGGGCTGGGCAGTGAGTCACGCTGCCTGACGCGGACTCCAGCCACCGGAATCCACCGGCGGACGGAGAACTGCAAGCTCGGTCGTTTACGGCCGAGAAGCTGACTTGCTCAAGGCAGGTGGAGACGGGTGCTTCTACAGGTCCAGCGGCGGCCTGCCGGGCCATGTCCCCTCGCTCGCCACCGAGATCGTCGACCCGGTCGGGGCGGGTGACGCGTTCGCGGGCGGATACCTGGCCGCCCGGCTGCGCGGTGCGTCCCCGTCCGGCGCGGCGTGGCCCGGTAGCGTGCTCGCCGCCGGAGTGGTCGCCACACCCGGCGACACCGAGGGCCTGCCCCCGGCGTCGAAGGCCACCGCCCTACTCGCCGAATCTCTGACACGCTGAGGACGTGGCCATGGCGGGTTTCGCTCGCCATGGCCATCGGTCTGGTGTGGCCTCTACGCGCCGTCATTCAACCTGCTGCTGCCGGCATCGTCGGCCAGCGGGATTCGCCTCCCCGGTGCGGGTTCTGTGCCGGAGAACCAGGGAGGGGGTCACCTGTCGTTTGCCCGGTCGGTCGGTGGGTGGGTGATCCACGTCGGGATGTCGCCACCGGTGATGGCGCGGAATGCCGCGCCGACTCCCTCGGCGTCTTCGAGGTACGCGCGGTGCAGGACCGCCGCCGACTCGCCGGTGAGCCTGGAGACGCTGCCTTGGGCATTGTCGTGAAGTTGCCGGTCCAGTCCGATGGCGTGGAGGAGAGGCTCGACGGCGTCGGCGGCCCGGCCGCTCACGAGCAGCACGCGTCCCGTGAGGCTCAGGCACCGTGCGCAGTCGGCCCGCCACGTATCAGGGTGAGCTTCGGCCAGTGTCCGGTAGATGGCGGTGGCCTCTCGGACGGCGGTCAGGGATTCGTCCAGCCGGTTCACCTCTCCCAACCGCACCGATAGGTTGCTGAGTGACATTGCGAGGTCGGGGAGCCAGGCGCCGGGGTTGTTTCCGGCGAGTTCGCGGTGGATGGTGATGGCTTCCTGGACAACGGGCAGGCTGCTCTCCCGCTGTCCTGTCTCGGCCAGCCGGAGCGACAGGTTGTGCAACGACGTGGCCAGTTCGGGGAGCCGGGTATCGGGCTCGGCGCGCGCCAGCGACCGGCTGACACCGGTCGCTTCGTAGCTGATGGCGAGGGCTTCTTCTCGCCGCCCCACCTGGGCCAGCCCGTTGGACAGGACATTCAACGACGAGGCGAGGAAGGAGAGCCAGGTCTCGGGGCTCGCTCCGGTGAGCGATCGGTAGATGGCGGTGGCCTCCCGGGCGGCGGTCAGGCCCTCGTCATGCCTCCCGGTCTCGGACAGCCGGAGCGACAGGTTGTTGAGTGACAGCGCGAGGTAAGGACTCCAGGCGCCGGGGTCGGCTTCGGCGAGCTTCCGGTAGACGCGGCTGTGCAGGTCAGTGATGGCGACGGTGTGCCAGGCGAGGCTGAGGGAATGCTGTGGCAGCCCGTCGGCGATGACGCCGACCTGCTCGGTGAGTCGCTCGGGATCCAACCGGCCGAGTGTCACGAGACCGTTCACGATCGGGGCGTGGCGGTCGACGGCGGTCGCGGCGAGTTGCGCCGCCGTCGCGTATCGCTCGGAGTGGGCGGCGATCAGGTGTTCCAGCTGGCCGTCCAAGACCTGGCTGAAGGCCGGCCGGGTTGCGGCTCGGGCCAGGATCGTGACCAGGCCCTGCGCGGTCCCGAGATCGTGGGCCAGCGGTGCGATCCGGGTGAGCGCCCCCGGCTGCTTGAGCGCCCCGTCAGGGGAGAAGGTGTCCGCCTGTTCGGTGAGGATCTGCCCGGCCAGGCGTTCGGCGAGCCGGTCGGGTTGGACGGCCGCGATGACGGTTCCCGTCGCCCGGTCGTGGTCAGTCGGCGGGTAGAGGGCCGCGAGCCAGTCGGCCACGTCCCGCGTGTACGGCCAGGGCACACCCGCCGGTTCGACGCCCCCCGCCCCGGCCGCCAGGTTCGCCACCGCCACGTCGACGCCGCCGATGGCATGGCGCCCGGGTTCGGCCGCCAAGCTTGCCACCGCCAGGGCCCGCTCCTCGTCACAGGGACCGAGCAGGATGGCCCCGGCCAGCGCCCGGTCCAGGGCCTGCTGGGAGTCCATTCGCCGGCTGTCGGGATCCAACCGGCTCGACAGCGCCTCGAGAAGCCGCCGCCGTGAGGCGACCCGACGCAGGTAGTCGCGCTCGTGAGCCAGCAGTTCCAGCTCAGGATCGACGACAAGGGAGGGATCCTGACCCATCGCCGCGCGCAGCAACGCGCTGAGCGCGGTCATGTGGAGCGTCAGCACGTTGCCGAAGGCCTGGTCACTGAGATCAGGCGCGGCCACGTGGGCGTAGTGAGCCAGCTCCGGCCACGCCTGATCGCGCAGTTCGGCGAAACCGGGCATCAGCTCGGAGAACCGCGAAACGGCTCGGGCGTACTCGCCGTATCTCTGGTCGAGGGTGTCGGCCAGCGGCGGCAGCCGTACCGGCGGTGTCAACGCCTCGGGGAAGTCGCGCTCCAACTGGGCGCGCAGGTTGTCCCACCACGATCGCTCGCTTCGAGCCAGTAGCAGCAGCCGGACCGGCCGTTGTGGCGGATCCTCCACCAAGGAGGCGATCAGCCGGCCGACCCGGTCCGGCACGGACTCGGCGTAGTCCACCACGATCAGCGTGCTGTGCCTGCCGGTGCGCAACCGCCCCACAACACCGTTCATCCGCTCATGGTCAGGGTCGTCGGCCCAGCCACCAACCGGACCGGCTGTCCGGTCACGTGGGGAGGCGAGAAATCCGGCCACCCAGTCGGGCGGCGTGAGCCGTATGGACTGGCGGGCCAGCCGGGTCTTGCCTTGGCCGCCCTCCCCGACGATCAGCTTGAGGGACAACCGTCGTGGTCCGTCCCGCCAGGCGGCCAGCTCCGCCAACGCCGACCGGCGGCCCTGGAAGGCGACGCTCTCCCGGCTCGCCGCCAGCAGCGAACCCGGAGTCCCGGCCCGTGGATCGCGCCCCTCATGCCGGAACAGGGTGTGCAGGTGCGCCGACTCCAGCGCGGCCTCGGCGCCGATGTCGTCGGCCAGCAACCGGGCGAAGGTCTGGTCATGGAAGAACGCGCCAACCGGCGTGGCGTGCAGGCGGCGGTTGCCGAACCCGGCGTCGCCGAAGGTGGCCACCCCGACCAGCAGCCACCCGCCGGACCGGCCACCTGAACAGCTCTCCGAGGGGCCGCCTGACGGATCGCGGCCGTCGCTGAACACCGCCGCCCCCGACACTCCCGCCCAGGAGTGCGCCACACCAGGATCAGGAAAAACGCTCTGTTCGATCGGAAAGCACCCACGGTGTCCTGTCGACAGCGGATAGAGGACGCCGCCCAACTGCTCGACGCCCCGCTCGCCTGCGTCGTATTCGGCGAAGCCGGGAAATCCCAGACCCGTATAGCGGACCGGTTCGGCTCCGCTCAGACGGCCCCAGCGCACCCCGGGGCCGAAAGAGGGTGCGTCGGTCATACGGAGGAGGGCCACGTCCTGGCCGCCGGGAGCGGTCCACACGAGCGTCGCGGCGTGCCGGGTGGGCGTCCCCTCTGCCGGGTGGCCGAGCCGTACCTCGATCCTGGGCAGTGGCGCGGCGCCGTCGAGCAGGTTGTGCAGAGCGGTGAGAATCAGCGTGGGCCCGATCCGGTATCCGGACCCGGACCGCAGGCACGAGCCCGCGGTTCCAGCCCGGATGTCGGCCAGTTGACGGCTGTCCACCAGCCGCTACCAGGGACGTTCTGCGCCGGATGCCGTCCGTTCGCCACCCTGGCCGTTGGCCGGCCCGTGGCCGTCCCAGTCACGCTCCGTCTGGTTGGCGACCATCGCGTTGCGGCCGGTTTCGCGGTCCGTCACCGCGAGCTTCAGCGTGATCCGGTGCGTCGTCCCCTTGGCGATCTTGCCTTCGGCGCCGAGCTCCACCCCGCCGATCGCCACCACGTCGAAGCTGACCTTCGCGCCCGGGGGGGCCTCCTTGGAGATCTCCACCTGAAACTCCAGCTCGGCTTCGGTGACCTCGAAGCGCAGCCGTTTTCCGGCGCTCTCGTCCTGCGCTTCGGCCAGCTCCACCCGCAGTTGCTTGAGTGCCTCGGCCAACCCGATCCGCGACTGTTTGCCCACCCTCAACCCCATCTGTCGTACGGCACGGCACACCTACCGTAGACGCGCCAGATCATCCTGAGGGAGGCAAACGGCGGGATCGGTGTCTTGAAGCCGCACGGATGGGCGTGGGCGCGTAAAGGGATCGAACCTCTCCACGTTCGGTGCAAGGCTGGGATCGTGAGCGACACGCGAACCGTGGTCCTGGTCGAGGGAGCCAGTGACAGGTCGGCCGTCGAAGCGTTGGCCGAGCGCCGTGGCCGGAAACTGGCGGCTGAAGGCATCTCCCTTGTGGCGATGGGCGGTGCCACGAACATCGGGACGTATGTCGGCAGGTTCGGCCCTTCCGGTCGTGATCTCCGGCTGGCCGGTCTGTGCGACGTAGGGGAGGAAGGAGACTTCCGGAGGGCCCTCGAGCGCGCCGGCCTTGGATCCAATCTCAGCCGAAGCGATCTGGAGGCGCTCGGATTCTTCGTGTGCGTCGCTGACCTGGAAGACGAGCTGATCCGCGCCCTCGGCACCGCCACGGTTGAGCGCGTTGTCGACACCGAGGGCGAGCTCAGCTCATTTCGTACGCTCCAGAAGCAACCCGCATGGCGCGGGAGCACCACTCATGACCAGCTGCGCCGGTTCATGGGATCGGGCGGTGGCCGCAAGCTCCGCTACTCCGGCCTGCTGGTCGCGGCACTCGATCTCGATCGCGTGCCGCGGCCGCTGGAGATGCTGCTGGCCCACCTCTG
>JBIOWF010000055.1:0-9431 GCA_044868295.1 Microtetraspora sp.
TCGCCTGACCAACAGGTGATCGTCGCCGGATCCCATGACGTCCCACGAAATTTGATCACTCGTCATGTGCGGAGGACGGGGCTAGCTCATCAGATCAGGCGGCTTGTGTACCCGGCTTGGATCAGGCGTTCGTAGGCCGATCGCACTTCACCGGGAATCGGCTGCTCGATAGCAAAGCCGGCCTTCGCGTACTCAGCGATCCGTTGAGTGTCGCCTACGAGCATGTTGATCACCCGGTCGGCGTCTCCGATGCTCTTCACGTAGTCGTCCAGTGCCATAGGGAGCGATGCGCAGGCGATCTCGACCTCGGGCCAGATCTTCTTGCAAGTGGCGTAGGCGCGGCGCTGCTGGTAGGGCCTTGAGATCAGGACGGCGGAGCCGACCTCGATGCCTTGTCGGGCCAGGAGTTCACGAGTTCGCCTGATGTTCTGGCCGGTGTTGGTTGCCGTGGGTTCGATGAGGATCGCCTCGGCAGGGACACCGCATTCGATGGCGTGTTCTCGATAATGAATGGCTTCGCCACGCGGGAATTGGTTGATGGTGGTCGCCGCGTTGGCTCCGGTGAAGACGATCAGCGGGAACATGCCGCGCCGGTAGAGATCGGCAGTGTAGGTCGCCACTCCGAGGTCATGGCTGCCGAGCCCGATACCGACGTCACCGGGCCGTACCTCGTGGTGCATGTCGTGGTAGTCCCAGAGGGTCTCGATGTCGGCGCGAATCGCATCGGGCAGCACGTCGCTCATTGTCATGACCTGTTTCTGTCCTTACTCGGGGATCTTGAACGTGTACGTCCATGCGAAGCGGGAGGCGGCGTGGACGCCTCGGGCGAACTCGACCAGGCGCCCGTCACGGGTGAACGTGCGTCTCTGCAAGACCATGACGGGTTCACCGGCGGGGAGTTGGAGCACTGCTATCTCGTCCGGCGTGGGCATGCGGGCAGGAGAAGTTGCTGTGATGTCATCTGCCGCAGATCTTCATAAGCGTCGGCACGTGTCATCCGCTCTCGCCGGTGATCGCCGAGAGGCTGTCGCTTCCGGCTGGGGAGTCTGAGGGGGTGGCCAGGTGACGACGATATCCGCACTGGAGGCCGCGCACGGTGAGCGTTGGACCATCCGTGATGGGGCTGGAGGAGGCTTCTACGCCGTCCGGCGGCTGAACCTGGGATCCGATCAGCTCGCTCGGGGGCTGTCCGCCGTGCTCTGCGGGCAATCCCTCCCAGAGCTTGCCGAGTATCTGGACGAGGAGAAGCGGCGAGAAGAAAGCCCAGCGCGGCCCCGACTGCGGCGGGTGTCCTGACTCGTTCGAGACGGGCGCGGCGGTACGGGTTGACATCCGGGCGTCCCCGTCCCGCCGCGTCATCCATGTCAGAGAGCTACAGCGTAGGAGGAATCCGAGGTGTTGTTCCCCACTGATCTACCCGGTAGCGGGGGCGCACATCATGCCCGCCGGGCGTCACCTGGGGAGGCCGGCTGTGGCCCGCCCCTCAGCACTACAGAAGATGGATTTGCCCATTGGCAAATCAGGACGAATTGGGTGATCGAAAATGCCTCTGTAGTGATCGGGGGCGGCACCCACCACGACATGTGTGATTGGTGATCGCACAAGGGTCGGAGAGGTCAGCCGGCCTTGCGGTCCACGGGGCTGGTGACGCGGGCGATGGCATGGATGCGTGGCGTACGGCGGGTACGTCGATGACGGCAACGGCCATATCAAGGGGCTCGTCTACGCGCCTTTCGCCGACTACGTGCGGGCCGAGCATAGGCTTCGCGCCGAGGTTCACCCCCATCTGACCTTGGTCGATGTCGCCGCCATGCTCGCCGATGGCTGGCTGATCATGGTCTAGGTGCACAAGGAGATTCGCCGCCCAGACCGGCCGGCACCCGGTACCGGGGGGGCATCTTGTCCTCATCACTGGCCATGAGAGGCGGTGTATCTGTGCAACCCGTCTGGGCACACGCCGGAAAGCCGCCGTGCCCGGCTGCCTGAGCATCTGTTCGGCTCGTTCTTCGCCGGGGGTGGCGTCGCGCTACGCGGGTGAGCTGGTCGGCCGCGCTCCATGTGACCGAGTTGAGTCATGCTCGGTACGGCAAGCTGGCGCGATATAGCTCAGTGGTCTGGTGGAATGACGTGTTATGAGTTATCGGCTGGTGCGACGTGGGGGCGTGGGGCGTGCCGCCGTTCCCGTGCTCGACGAGCATCAGCGGGCCGTGGTGGACCACGAGGGCGGGCCGTTGCTCGTGCTCGCCGGGCCGGGCACGGGCAAGACCACCACGATCGTGGAGACCGTGGTCGACCGGATCGAGCGGCGCGGCGTCGATCCGGAGCGGGTCCTGGTCCTCACATTCAGCCGCAAGGCAGCCGGTGAGCTGCGGGAACGCATCACCGGCCGGATGCGCAGGACGACCAGGACCCCACTCGCGCTCACCTTCCACAGTTACGCGTACGCGCTGCTGCGACGGGAGGCGGTGCTCGCGGGAGAACCGCCGCCACGGCTGCTGACCGGACCCGAACAGCTGCTGGAGGTCCGGCGGCTGCTCCACGGCGAGCTTGAGGACGGCGCCCCGCACTGGCCGTCCCGGATGCGGGAGATGCTCAAGACCCGCGGTTTCGCCGAGGAGCTGCGGGACTTCCTGTCCCGGGCGGCGGAGCGGGGGCTGGACGGCGCGGCGCTGGTCCGGATGGGGCGCGAGCACGGCAGGGCCGACTGGGAGGCCGCGGGCCTGTTCTCCTATCGCTACCAGGACCGGTTCGACCTCGACCCGGTGCCGTCGCTCGATTACGCCGAGCTGATCCGTGAGGCCGCCGGGCTGCTGGCGGACGGCGCGGTACGGCGCCGCGAACGGGACGCCTATGACGTCGTCTTCGTGGACGAGTACCAGGACACCGACCCCGCGCAGGAGTTCCTGCTGCGGCAGCTCGCCGGAGACGGCCGTGATCTGATCACCGTGGGCGACCCCGACCAGTCGATCTACGGGTTCCGGGGCGCCGACGTGCAAGGAATTCTGAAATTTCCGGAGAGGTTCCGCACCCGTGACGGGCACGAGGCTCCGGTGATCGCCCTGAGGGTCTGCCGCCGCAGCGGTCCCGAGCTGCTCCGGGCATCCCGTCGTGTCGCCTCCCGCCTGCCCGCCGTTCCCATGCCCGCCGCCACTCCCGCCGATGGAGGAAGCACGGGCCACGACACCGCGCATCGGCCGCCGGTCTCGGCTGGGGCGGGTCAGGACTCCGCGACCGCGGTTCCCACGCCGAACGGAGGGGCGGGTCACCAGCCCGCGAGCTCCGCTCAGCGCGGTCATCGGGATCTGCTCGCCGCCGACAACGTCGCGCCGGGTGAGGTCAGGGTGCTGCTCGCGGACAGCGAGAGTCAGGAGGCCGCGGTCGTGGCGGACACGCTGCGCCGGGCCCACCTGCTCGACGGCGTGCCGTGGTCGCGGATGGCCGTGCTCGTCCGGAGCGCGGCCCGGCAGGTGCCGCTGCTCAGGCGCGCGCTGCTGACGGTGGGTGTGCCGGTGGTGGTCGCGGGCGACGAGGTGCCGCTGACCCAGGAGCCCGGCGTCCGGCCGCTGATCACGCTGCTCACCGCGGCGGTACGGCCGGCGGCCCTCGACGTGGCCATGGCGGAGGAACTGCTCACCGGCCCGCTCGGCGGCACCGACATGATCGGCGTACGGCGCCTGCGCCGGGCCCTGCGGATCGCGGAGCACGAGGCCGCCGCCGCGTCGGACCCCGCTCCGGCCCTGCCGTTCACGCCGAGATCGTCGGACGAGATGCTGGTGGCCGCACTGCGGGACGCCCGCGAGCTCATCTCGGTCGATCCCCACGCGGCCGTCCCCGCCGAGCGTGTCGCCGGCCTCCTGAAGATCGCGCGAGACGCTGTACGGCATGGCCGTACCGCAGAAGACGTCCTCTGGGACATCTGGCAGGCGGCGGGCCTGGCGGAGCGGTGGACCGAGGCCAGCCTGGCCGGTGGCGCCAGAGGAGCCCAGGCGGACCGGGACCTGGACGCGGTGGTGGCGCTGTTCGACCACGCGGCCCGGTTCGTCGACCGGCTGCCCAAGGCGGGCGCCGAGGTCTTCCTCGACGACCTGATCTCCCAGGAGATCCCCGGCGACTCCCTCGCGGAGCAGGCGCCGGAGGGCGACGCCGTACGGATCCTGACGGCGCACCGGTCCAAGGGGCTGGAGTGGGACGTGGTCGTGGTCGCGGGAGCCCAGGAAGGGACCTGGCCGGACCTGCGGCTGCGTGGATCGCTCCTCGGCATCGAGGCGCTCGCCGAGCTCTCCGCCGGGTCCGTGCTGGACACCACCGAGGTCGCGGCGGCGACACTGGCCTCCAAGCTGCTCGCGGAGGAGCGGCGGCTGTTCTACGTGGCCGCCACCCGGGCCCGGAGCAGGCTGGTCGTCACCGCCGTCGGCGGCGAGGACACCGACGAGCGGCCCTCACGGTTCCTGAACGAGCTGCTGCCCGGCGGGATCGAGGCGGCCACCGTCGACGACAAGGCCCGCTGGCTGAGCATGTCGGCGCTGGTGGCGGACCTGCGCGCGGCCGTCTGCGACCCGACCAGGCCGGAGGCGCTGCGCCGCGGCGCAGCCGAGCACCTCGCCCGGCTCGCGGAGGCCGGGGTGCCGGGCGCCAGCCCGCACGACTGGTACGCGTTGACCCCCATCTCCGACGACCGGCCTCTCGGCTGGCCCGACGACATCGTCCGCATCTCCCCATCGGCGGTGGAGAATTTCACGAAATGCGGGCTCCGGTGGGTGCTGGAGACCGCCGTCGGGGCGGGCGGCACGAGTGTCACGCAGAGCCTCGGCACGGTCATCCACGCGATAGCCGTGCTGGCGGCGGCGGAGAACCCCGATCTGGGCGGGCGGCTGGACGACATCTGGGACCAGTTCGACTTCGGCGGGGTCTGGTTCAACCGGAAGCAGCGCGCCGTGGCCGAGCAGATGGTCGACCGCTTCGTCCAGTGGCACCAGCAGAACCCGCGCGAGCTGGTGGCGGTGGAGGAGGCGTTCACCGCCGTGCTCTCCGACGGCGTGCAGATCAAGGGCCGTGTGGACCGGGTCGAGCGAGACGGCGACGGCCGGGCGGTCATCATCGACATCAAGACGGGCGCGGGCAAGCCGAAGGACGACGAACTGGACCGGCATCCGCAGCTGGGGGTTTACCAGCTCGCGACGCTGCTCGGCGCCTTCAAACGGCACGGCCTCGTGGAGCCGGGCGGCGCGTCGCTGGTCCAGGTCGGCAAGGCGGCGGGCGTCAAGGAGGCGAAGGAGCAGAAGCAGGGGGCGCTCGGCGGCGACGCCGACCCCGGCTGGGCCCAGGACCTGGTCGAGACCGTCGCGGCCGGCATGTCGGCCAACCTGTTCGTCGCCAAGGTGAACGACGGCTGCCGCACCTGCGCCGCCCGGGTGTCCTGCCCGGTGAACGACAACGGGGGGCAGGTGTGCTGAGCCCGATCGAGCTGGCCGGCAAGCTCGGGATCCTGCCGCCGACGCCCGAGCAGGCGGCCGTGATCGAGGCCGGTCTGGAGCCCATGGTCGTCGTCGCGGGCGCCGGTTCGGGCAAGAGCGAGACGATGGCGGGCCGGGTCGTCTGGCTCGTGGCCAACGGGCTCGCCCGGCCGGAGCAGATCCTCGGGCTGACCTTCACCCGGAAGGCGGCGGCGGAGCTGGCCGAGCGCGTGCGCAAGCGGCTGGCCGGGCTCGCGTCGGCGGGGCTGGTCCAGGCCGAGCTGCTGGACACCGAGCCGACCATTTCGACCTACCACGCGTACGCCGCCCGGCTCTTCACCGACCACGCCCTGCGTGAGGCCCTGGAGCCGACCATGCGGCTGGTCACCCCCGCCGTCGCCTGGCAGATGGCCGCCAGGGTCGTCGGCCAGTACGACGGGCCGATGGACCAGGTCGATCTGGGGCCGCCGAGCGTCACCGCCGCGGTCCTTGAGCTGGCCGGTGAGATGGCCGAGCATCTGCGCGGCTCCGCCGATGTGCGCGGCGTCGGCGACTGGCTGCGGGAACGCCTGGCCGTACTGCCCGGAAAGACCACCCTGGCGCAGCGGCGGCCGGTGCGGACCCAGGCGGTCCGGGAGCAGCTGCTGCCGCTGGTCGAGGCGTACGAGCGGTTGAAGCGAAGCCGGGAGGTCATCGACTACGGCGACCAGATGGCGCTGGCCGCCCGCATCGCGGCCAACCATCCCGAGGTGGGGGTGTCCGAGCGGTCGCGGTTCTCGATCGTGCTGCTCGACGAATACCAGGACACCAGTCACGCCCAGCTCGTCCTGCTGCGCGCGCTCTACGGCCCGCCCATGCCAGTGGCCGGGCACTACGTGGGGCTCGGCGGCCCGCCCGGGTCGGCGGCCGGGGACTCCATGGCGCTCGACGGCCCGCCCGGGTCATCGGCGGGGGGCTACGTCGGCGGGCATCCGGTGACCGCGGTGGGCGACCCCTGTCAGTCGATCTACGGCTGGCGCGGCGCCTCGGCCGGCAACCTGTCGCGGTTCCCGGAGGACTTCCCGGCGGCCGGTGGGGCCCCGGCGGCCGTTCGCCGGCTGTCCGTCAGCTTCCGCAACGGAGAGCGGATCCTGGACGTCGCCGCCCAGGTGCAGATCCCGTTGCGGCGCGAGGCGCAGCAGGTGCCGGTGCTCATCCCCGGCACCAACCGGGTCGAACGGGGCCAGGTGATGTGCGCCTTCCACGAGACGGCGCGGGACGAGGCCGAGTGGATCGCCGACCGGGTCGCCCAGGCTCTGGGAGTCGAGGGCGCGCCGGACGGCCTGCCCTGGGGCGAGGGGGAGCGCGCCAAGGCCAGATCCGGTTCGTACGGCGCAGCGCCCGCCCTGCAACCCCAGGACGTCGCGGTGCTCGCCCGCAAGCGGTCACAGTTCCCGGCGTTGCGGCGAGCCCTGGAGGCGCGGGACATCCCGGTCGAGGTGGTCGGCCTGGGCGGGCTGCTGACCGTGCCGGAGGTGGCCGACATCGTGGCCACGCTGCGCACGCTCTACGACCCGACCGCCGGTGACGCGCTCGTGCGGCTGCTCGCCGGGCCGCGCTGGCGGATCGGCCCGGCCGATCTGAAGGTGCTGGGTGATCTCGCGCGTGAGCTGAACCGCGAAATGCGCGGCGGGCCACGCGTCACAGACCCCCTCGAACAGGCCGTGGCCGACATGGCCGAGGAGCGCGGCAGCCTGGTAGACGCCCTCGACGAGCTGCCCGACCGGTCCGAGTGGCTGGACGGATTCTCCCCGCTGGCCCGGATCCGGCTGCCCGCTCTGGCACTCGAACTGCGCCTGCTGCGGGCCCACGCCGGACAGCCGTTGCCCGACCTCATCACCGAGGTGGAGCGGCGGCTCAGTCTCGACGTCGAGGTGGCCGCCCGGGGCGGCAGCCCGCTGGCCGCGCGCGCCGACCTTGACGCGTTCCTCGACGCCGCGTCCAGGTTCGCCGGGGACGCCGAGGACCCCACGCTGGGCGCTTTCCTGGCCTACCTGAAGGCCGCGGAGAGCGAGGAGTTCGGGCTGGAGGCAGGGCGGGTCGGCGAGACCAACAGCGTCAAGCTGATGACCGTCCACGCGTCGAAAGGTCTGGAATGGCCGGTCGTCGTCGTCCCCGGGCTTTCGCGGCTCATGACCCAGAAGGGCGGCCTCGCCCGGGGCAGCGTCTTCCCGGCCACGCCGGTCACCAACTCCCGGTGGACGGAGAACCCGCGCAAGCTGCCCTACTCGCTTCGCGGTGACCAGTCGGACCTGCCGGAGCTGTCCGGACTCGACAAGGAGGCTCTCGACGAGTTCGATGAGCGCTGCCGGGAGCGGGACCTGCTGGAGGAGCGGCGGCTCGCGTACGTCGCCGTGACGCGGGCGCACTACCTGCTCATCGCGTCCGGCTACCGGTGGGGGACGTCGTCCAAGGCGTTGGAGCCGTCGGACTTCCTCCTGGAGATCCGCGACATGGGCGGCCAGGTCGCGCGCTGGGCCGAGGGGGAGTGCGAGGAGAATCCGCTGCTCGCCGAACCGCCGGAGGCGGTCTGGCCGGCCGCCGCCATACGGGAATCCGTGGTGGAGGGCGCCCGGCTGGTCGAGGAGGCCGTCGAGGGGCTCTCCGAAGGCGGGAGCCGTACCGACCTGAAGGACTGGGACCTGGAGCGGATGCGGTCCTGGGCGCGGGACACCGAGTTGCTGCTCAGGGAGCGCGAACGGAACCGGAGCCGGGCCGGAGCGGTCGTCGAATTGCCCGCGCGGCTGGCGGTGTCGTCGCTGGTGACCCTGGCCACCGACCAGTCGGCGTTCGCCCGGCAGGTGCGGCGCCCGCTGCCGCGCAAGCCCGCGCCACTCGCCCGGCGCGGCACGACCTTCCACAGCTGGCTGGAGTCACGCTGGGGCCAGCAGCGGCTGCTCGACGACTTCGACCTGCCCGGCGCCGCCGACGACGTCTCGGACGCCGACGTGCGGCTCGCCGAGCTTCAGGAGCGGTTCGAGGAGAGCGAATGGGCCGGGCGTGAGCCGCTGGATCTGGAGGTGCCGTTCGAGACCGTGATCGCCGATCGGCTGGTCCGTGGCCGTATGGACGCCGTCTTCCGGGAAGGAGACGGCTATGTCGTGGTCGACTGGAAAACGGGCGATCGCCCGCGCGGAAAGGCGGCTCGCACCTCGTCGATCCAGCTGGCGGCGTATCGTCTGGCCTGGGCGTCGCTCGCCGGGGTCCCGCTGGAGAAGGTCGGCGCGGCCTTCCACTACGTCCGCTCCAACCAGACGGTCCGCCCGGTGGATCTCCTGGAGTCGGAGGGCCTCACCGCCCTGATCTACCAGATCCCGTCACTCGAATAGCGCCCCCGTATCGATCTTCATCCCGAACGGCTCGGGCAACTCCAGCGCCTGGCCCGCCTCCACCATGACGATCTCCTGGTACGGCTGCCGCTCGTCGTCCATGGCCAGGTCCGGGAGCGGCCCGCTCATCAGCGCGACCCTCCGGGGATCGGTGACCAGATCAACGATCATGAAGAGTGGGACACCCGCGCGGGCATACTCCAGCGGCTTCTCGTACCAGTCGACCGAGCGGGTGCCCGGTGAACACACCTCGACGACCAGCAGGGTGCTGCGGCCGTGGACGCGCATGTGATCAAGCCGCTCTGCCCCTTGGGGGGCGACCATCAGGTCGGGCAGCCGGTGGTCGAGCAGCGGCGGGATGTGGACGGCCCAGTTCTGGTAATAGCGCCAGCCCTTGGCAACCTTGAGTGGATGCAGCAGGTCGGCGATTATGTCGACGATATCTGCGCTGTCTTGGCTCATCCATGGGCTCACGACGACGCGCCCCCATGAGATCTCCGCTTTGTAGCCGTCGTCGTTGAGCTTGCGGCAGAGCCGCTGAATCTCGTCCTCCGCGTCCCACGTTTCCGGTCGGGTCTCCGGTTCGATCTCCGGTGCTGGGGTGAACCGG
>JBIOWF010000056.1:0-32798 GCA_044868295.1 Microtetraspora sp.
ACCGCCTTCTTCTGGGGCACCGTGGTCCGCATCGGCCTGCTGCACCATGTGACCTGGTCGATCAACTCGATCTGCCACGTCTTCGGCGAGGAGGCCTTCGAGGTCCGCGACAAGTCCCGCAACGTCTGGTGGCTGGCCATCCCGTCGTTCGGCGAGTCGTGGCACAACCTGCACCACTCCGACCCCACCTGCGCCCGGCACGGCGTGCTCAAGGGCCAGATCGACCTCAGCGCCGGCCTGATCCGCTGGTTCGAGAAGGCCGGCTGGGTCCACGACGTGCGCTGGCCGAACGCCGAGCGGCTGGCGGCGAAACGACTTGCCTGACCCTGACCCAGCCAATCCCTCGGCCCGCCACCAGGCGGCCCGACCCCGAACATTGCCTGACCCAGACCCAGCCAATCCCTCGGCCCGCCACCAGGCGGCCCGGCCCCGTACAACGGCCGACCCCTCCGACACTGCGGCTCGCCGCCGGGCGGCTCGGGCGCAGGCTCCGGTTGAGGGTGCACCAGCGTCACGTACGGCTGTCGCGCGGCCCCTTCCCGGGGCCGCGGCGGGAGCCGTACGAGCGCATTTGATGTCGTTTGACGCGAGTGCCGCCCGGCGGAAATCTGTGCCGGTCTCAGGTAATGCTTCGCAACAGGCCATGATGGAACCCGTGAGCGAGTCCTCCCGATCCCGACGACGCATGACCGGCGCAGAGCGGCGCGAACAGCTCATCCAGATCGGCCGCACCCTTTTCGCGGAGAAGGGCTTCGACGGCACGTCCGTCGAGGAGATCGCCGCGAGTGCCAAGGTCTCCAAACCGGTGGTCTACGAGCACTTCGGCGGCAAGGAAGGCATCTACGCGGTTGTCATCGACCGTGAGATGCAGCGGCTCCTGAGCCTGGTCACGCAGGCGCTCTCGGCGTCGCACGCGCTCGTGAAGCTGGAGCGGGCCGCCTTAGCACTGCTCCAGTACATCGAGGAGAGCAGCGAGGGGTTCCGGATCCTGGTGCGTGATTCGCACGCGGCTTCGGGGACCGGCACTTTCGCGAGCCTCATCAGCGACATCGCCAGTCAGGTCGAGGACGTGCTGGCCGACGAGTTCAAGGAACGCGGGTACGACCCGAAGCTGGCGCCGATGTACGCGCAGATGCTGGTCGGGATGACGGCGCTCACCGGCCAGTGGTGGCTGGACGAGCGGCGCCCCCGGCGCGAGGAGGTCGCGGCCCATCTGGTCAACCTCTCCTGGCACGGGTTGACCGGCCTGGATCCGAACCCTCGCCTCACCGCGGCGTCCCGCGGCCTGGTGCTGTCCCCTTCGGCGGACACTCGTGCGGTACGGCCCAGCGAGCGTGAGCTCAAGGAGCAGGAGAAGGCCCAACGCGAACTGGACAAGGCCCGCGAACGCGAGCTCAAAGAGCAGGAAAAGCTCCGCGAACGGGAAGAGCGCGAACAGGGGAGGGCCCGCGAACGCGAACTGCGCGAGCAGGAGAAGGCCCAACGCGAACTGGACAAGGCCCGCGAACGCGAGCTCAAGGAACAGGAAAAACTGCGCGAACGGGAAGAGCGCGAACAGGAGAGGGCCCGCGAACGCGAACTGCGCGAGCAGGAGAAGGCCCAACGCGAACTGGACAAGGCCCGCGAACGCGAGCTCAAAGAGCAGGAAAAACTGCGCGAACGGGAAGAGCGCGAGCAGGAGAGGCTCAGGGCACAGGAGGCCAGGGCCGCCGAACGGGAGGGCCGTACGGCCGGTAACACCGACCATGAGGCCCGTACGGCGGGAGCCGCTGGCCAGGAAGCCGGCACGGCGGGAAACGCCGATCAGGAGGCTGTGGGGGCCGACAGCGGTGGTGCCGGGCGGGCGGTGCCTACGGGTGGCAGGAGCGAGGCCGATCATGGCGAAATCGAGACCTCTGGCTGACCTGACGTTTTCGTTGCGACGAAGTTAACCGTCTGTTCAATAATTTGGGGCATATTTCGTTACATGCCGGCCGAAATCTCCTGTGTCCCTCCCCCGGAAGATCTCCCCCTGCCACAAGACCGTTTCCTCAACCGGGAAGAGAGCTGGCTCCAGTTCAACGAACGTGTGCTCGAGCTGGCCGAGGACCCGTCCGTCCCGCTGCTGGAACGGGTGCGGTTCCTCGCGATCTTCGCCAGCAATCTCGACGAGTTCTTCCGGGTGCGGGTCGCGGGCCTGAAACGGCGGATGGCCACCGGCCTGCTGCTGCGGACCAAGAGCGGCCTGAAGCCCCGTGAGGAGCTGGCCCGGATCGCCGCGATCGCGGACGAGCTCGCCCGCAGGCACGCGGCGACCTTCCACGATCACATCTCCCCCCAGCTCGCCGAGGCGGGCATCGAGATCGTCCGCTGGGACGATCTAGCCCGAGATGAGCGGACGGCCATGCGCAAGCTGTTCCGGGAGCGCATCCGGCCTGTTCTGACCCCTCTCGCGGTGGATCCCGCCCACCCGTTTCCGTACATATCCGGACTATCCCTGAACCTCGCCGTCATGGTGCGCAACCCGGCCAACGGCAACACCGTGTTCGCCCGGGTGAAGGTGCCCTCGCAGCTGCCGAGGTTCGTGAACGTCTCCAGGGAACGGTTCGTGCCGATGGAGGACGTCATCGCGGCCCATCTGGGCCAGCTGTTCAAGGGCATGGAGGTGGTGCAGCACCACGTCTTCCGGGTGACCAGGAACGAGGACCTCGACGTCGACGAGGACGTCACGGAGAACCTGATGCAGGCCCTCGAAAGGGAGTTGCTGCGCCGGCGATTCGGCCCTCCGGTGCGGCTGGAGGTCGAGGACACGATCACGCCCGAGGTGCTGGAACTGCTGGTCGACGAGCTGGGGGTGGCGGGGCACGAGATCTACCCGTTGCCCGGCCCGCTGGACCTGTCGGGGCTGCACGCGATCGCCGACCTCGACCGGGGCGAGTTGAGCTACCGCCCGTTCGTCCCAGGCGAAGCCGTACACGCCGATGACGACATCTTCGCGGTCCTGCGCGAGCGGGACATCCTGCTGCACCATCCGTACGACTCGTTCTCCACGAGCGTGCAGCGGTTCGTGGAGCAGGCGGCGGCGGACCCGAACGTGCTCGCGATCAAGCAGACGCTCTACCGGACGAGCGGCGACTCCCCCATCGTGGACGCGCTGATCGACGCGGCGGAGGCGGGCAAGCAGGTCGTGGTCGTGGTCGAGATCAAGGCGCGGTTCGACGAGCACGCGAACATCTCGTGGGCCCGCAAGCTGGAGAAGGCGGGCTGCCATGTCGTCTACGGCGTGCTCGGCCTCAAGACGCACTGCAAGCTGGCGCTGGTGGTCCGGCAGGAGGCCGGCGGCGAGTTGCGGCGCTACTGCCACATCGGCACCGGCAACTACAACCCCAAGACGGCACGCGTCTACGAGGACTTCGGCCTGCTCACGGCTGATCCGCTCGCGGGCGAGGACGTCACGGACCTGTTCATCCATCTGACGGGATATTCCAACCACTCGGCCTACCGGCGGCTGCTGGTGGCGCCGCACTCGCTCCGGCAGGGTCTGCTGGCGCGGATCGAGCGGGAGATCTCCCACCAGAAGGCCGGCCGCCCGGCGAGGATCCGGATCAAGACGAACTCGCTGGTGGACGAGCCGATCATCGACGCTTTGTACCGGGCCTCGCGCGAGGGCGTCCCGGTCGACATCTGGGTACGTGGCATCTGCACACTTCGGCCGGGAATTCCGGGTTTGTCGGAGACGATCCGGGTCAGGAGTGTTCTGGGCCGGTTCCTGGAACACTCGCGCGTCTTCGAGTTCGGCGCAGGCCGGCGTCCTGAGATGTGGATCGGGAGTGCCGATCTCATGCGCCGCAATCTGGATCGGCGGGTGGAGGCGCTGGTGCGGGTCACCAGCGCGCAGGACCGCGCGTACCTCGCTGAACTGCTCGATCTCGCGATGAAGGACACCACGACGGCGTGGTCGCTCAACTCTGACGGAAAGTGGCTGCGCCACCAGGGAGATCTCGACCTTCAGCATCATCTGATCGGGACCCGGCGGTGGCGGACGGTGAACGACTCGCCAAACCTGGACCAGGGATGCTGATGATCGAGCCGCAGGTGCGACCAACTGACATGATCCGGGCGGCCGGGGCGGTGGTGTGGCGGGGGGACGAGGCCGACCCCGAGGTGGCGCTGGTACACCGGCCCAAGTACGACGACTGGACCCTCCCCAAGGGAAAACTCAAGCCGGGCGAGCACGTGATCGCCGGAGGGCTGCGCGAGGTGGCCGAGGAGACGGGCCTGGACGTGGTCCTCGGCCGTTCGCTGCCGCCGATCCACTACCTGAAGGACGGCCGCCTCAAGCGGGTGGACTACTGGGTGGCGCGTGCCGTCGGCACGCGGGGCTCCGCCGACGAGGACGAGGTGGATCAGGTGGTCTGGCTCTCGCTCGACGAGGCCAGGCAGCGGCTCACCTACGAGTGGGACGCGGGCCTGCTGCGCGCACTCACCGCCGCGCCGCTGGCGACCACCCCATTGATCTTCGTACGGCACGGCCTGGCCGGGTCACGCCAGGACTGGCCGGGCGACGACGATGAGCGCCCGCTCGACCAGTTCGGCGAGGCGCAGGCGGAGGCCCTCGCCGAGGTCCTGTACGGCTATCGCCCCACGACGCTGGTGAGCTCTCCGAGCAGGCGCTGCACGCAGACGCTTGAGCCGTACGCGCGACGGCACGGGCTGGAGATCCGGCGGGAGAAGGCGCTGTCGGAGACCGGCTATGACCCGAGCCTCTCCCTGCGCCTGGTGCTGGAGCTGTTGGACTCGGGCGAGCCGGCGGCGGTCTGCAGCCATGGGAAGGTGCTACCGGAGCTGATCACCGGATTGTGCGAGACCCGGATGCACAGCCGCCCGGTCGACACCCACCTCCGAAAGGGAGAGTTCGCCGTCCTCCACCACACCACGGACCGGATCGCGAGCGTGGAGCGCTACATGACATGACAGGCCTCTGGCCCCACAGGGTTAGGTCGTTGACGTGACCTTGGCCCACACGCCGGGGAACTCCGCGTGGGCGCGCTCCGCGGTCGCTCGTTCGATCCCGACCAGGACGCCATAGGTGAAGGTGTCCTCGCCCGCCTGTCTGGCCGTCTCCGCCTCCTCGGCCAGCACACCCTGAGCCACCACGCCGTCCTGATGCCGCCCCAGGACCTCCTGTACGGCTTCCGCCCGCTTGGCCAGGCCGGGCAGCCCGACCACCTCTGCCGTATAGCGGGCGCGCTTGGCGGCCTTGCGCACGTCGTGCATGGCGATCTCACGCTCGTCGGCGTCCTCGATGGCCTGCGCGGTGTCGTAGAAGTCGACGACGCGCTCCCAGCCCCTGGCCGCGATCTTCCCCAGCGGTGCGCCCGCGCTCTTCGCGGCGAGCCGGCTGAGCGGCGGATCGGCCACGAGTGCGTCGAGGCTGTCGAGGAGCGCGAAGTAGCGGGCGCCGCCGAGCGCCTCCCTGACCCGGGCGTACGCCTCCTGCTCCTTGCCCTCCAGGTCCGCGCCAAGCCTCTGGCGTACGGGCCCGGTGATCAGCTCTGGCGCCAGGCCGGTGAAGTGCCTCTCGAAGCGGGCCCGGATGACCTCCAGGTCGCGCACCTCGCCCAGGACGTTTCCGAGCCATTTGAGCTCTTCCTGGACGTCGTCCGTACCGGGAAGGAGGGATTTGAACGCCTTCAGCGCGCTGCGCATGCGGCGGGCGGCCACGCGGGCCTGGTGCACGGCGTCGTCCTCGGCCTGGCGGACCCTCGGATCCTGCGCGGTCAGAGCGTTGACCTGGGCCTTGAGGTAGTCGATCACAACCTCCCCGGCCGAACCCGGGGCGGGCGGATGAACCGGCCTGGCGGGGATCTCGCCAAGGAGGCGGGCCAGCTTGCTCGCCGAATCGGCGGGGACGGCCCCGGCCTTGCGCAGACGCTTGCCGACACGCTTGAGCGTGCGTTCGTCGGCTTCCTTCAGCTCGGCCTCGACCTCGCGCCAGCGCTGCACCTGGGGGGTGTCGCCGAACACGGTGCCTTTGACCCGGTCGTCGGCGATCTCCAGCATGAGCTTTCCGTCGGCGTCCTGGAGCCGGGTGAGGCTGCGGCGGGTGTCCAGCTCGGCGACCGGGCCGAGCTCGGCTCCTCTGGTGTAGGCGAGGACGAGCTGGGCCAGCTCCGCAGGAACGATCTTGGTGCTGCGGGTGAGCGGATGGGTGATCTCCTGGCGGGCGCCCTTGGCCTTGGGCAGCTTGAGATGCCATCCCGCGTCGTCGCCGCCGCGTCTTCTGCGCAGGGTGATCCCGCGGGCGGCGAGCCGCAGGTCGGGGGTGTCGAAGTAGAGCGCGACGAGCTGGTGGCTGCGAGGTCCGACCACCTCCGCACAGCCGGGCACTCCGCTGAGGTCCGGCACGGAGAAGTCAGCCGGAACGTCGAACTTGTCCTCGATCTCGATCGCCACAGTCACCCCGCGGTTAACCCATTGCTACCGATTTGCGGCAATGATGCCACGCCAAGGTAAACAAAAGAGTGACCGGCGGTCAGGTCGGCTGCAGACCTTCACTCAGCCACCTTCTCTCCCGCTGGCCACACCGGTTCAGCCGGGCGTCGCGCGTTTCTGCAGCATATGTCGGTTGAGCACGTGGTCGGACGCTTCCGCCGAGCGTTTCATCGGGCGTGGTCCTTGCCTGCCTGAGCCACCACGAAGATCCGGCGGAAGGGAAAGGCGGTGCCGTACGGCCTGCGCGGATATGCCCCACCGAGAAGGCGGGCACAGTCCGCGAGGAAGGCGCTCCGCCGCTCGGGAGCGAGCCGGTCGAGCATGGGTCGCAGTGCGGTGCCCTTGACCCAGTTGAGCACGGCGTCCTCTCCCTGGAGGACGTGGACATACGTGGCCTCCCAGGCGTCAACGGCTGTCTTCCGGCACGACACCTCCATTTATCTTGATATCAAGATACTTGATATCAATAGAGATATCTCGATGTCAAGAAAAGCTACACTCGTGCACATGACGATCCAGAGGCCTGTCGAGGACGAGGTGGACCGGCTGGTCGCTGCCTGGAACCAGGAGCGCCCCGACCTGGACGTCACGCCGCTCGAAGTGCTCAGCCGGGTTTCGCGGCTGAGCCGGCACCTGGAGCGGGCACGCCGGGCGGCCTTCGCCGATCACTCCGTCGAACCATGGGAGTTCGACGTGCTGACGGCGCTCCGCCGGGCTGGCGACCCGTACGAGCTGAGCCCGGGCGCGCTACTGCACGCCACCCTGGTCACCTCGGGAACGATGACCAACCGGATCGACCGGATGGTCGCCACGGGGCTGGTCAAGAGGCGCCCCGACCCGGAGGACCGGCGGGGGGTGCTCGTCCGCCTGACCACGGCCGGGATGGAGCGGGTCGACGCCGCGTTCGCCGACCTGCTGCGCCGCGAGCAGGAGCTGCTGGCCGGTCTCGGCAGGCAGGAGCAGCAGGTCCTCTCCGGCCTGCTGCGGACTCTGCTCGCCCCCTTCGACTCGCCCGGCTAATGGCCTCGCCGCCTGCTCCGGGCCTATTTCCGGCCCGCTCCTGACCTGTTCCGCCTTTTGCGGGCCTACGGCGGGCCGCTCCGGACCTACTCGGGCGTATCGCGGACTGCCGGGCGTATCGCGGACCCACTCGACACGTATCGCGACCTGCTCCGGACCTATTGGTGGCCTGCTGCGGGGGGCGTCGAGGGTCGCGATGTCATTCAGAGTGCCCGAATTTGGCGGTCCGGCACTGTACTGCGATGGTGGCCTCATCGGTAAAGGGAAGGAAGATCACAACATGACGATGAACGCCATCCTCTCCGGCATCGTCGGCTCAACCGCGTACGGCCTGGCCGGGCCTGACTCCGACGTCGACCGCCTCGGCGTATTCGCGACCCCGACCCGGGACCTGGTCGGCCTCCGCCAACCGACCGAGTCCCACGTGGAGCACTATCCGGACCGCACCATGCACGAGGCGGGCAAGTGGGCACGCCTCGCCCTCGGCGGCAACCCCACGGTCATGGAGCTCGCCTGGTTGCCGGACGACCTGTACGAGGTCCGGACGCCTCTCGGCGAGCAGCTCATCGGCATCCGATCGGCGTTCCTGTCCGCCCGCCGGGTCCGCGACGCGTACCTGGGTTACGCCACCCAGCAGTTCCGCCGCCTGACCAACCGTGGGGACGGGTCGTTCTCCGCCGACACCCGCAAGCGGACCGCCAAACACGCCCGGCACCTCGCCCGACTCGTCCATCAGGGCCGCGAACTCTACGCCACGGGGCACCTGCCGATCCGGCTCGACGACCCGGGCTGGTATCGAGATTTCGGTGACAGGGTCGCCGATGGTGACCTCGTGACCGCCGAACGCCTGCTCTCCGACGCCGAGGGCGACTTCAACTCCATCTCCTCCCCGCTTCCCGACCAGCCCGACGAGACCTCCGTGGAGGAGTGGCTCATGGCCGTCCGAGTCTCCCACTGGGAGTCATGACGGCCCACACCCCCCGCCGGGCCGGCGCTGACCGCTCCGGCCCGTCGGCTTCAGCGTTTCAGCGTTTCAGGGCTTCAGGGCTTCAGGGCTTCAGGGCTTCAGGGCTTCCAAAGCGGGTCCCTTCCGGACAACCCCAGGGCGCGGTCGAACGGCGGCGCGGACGCGGGCACCGGGACTTCGGGGCCGAACACCTTGTACTGCCGGGCCATCTCGGCCTTGATCGCGACGCTCTCGTACAGCGCCGTCGACAGCTCTTCGTCCACGGTCAGCGTCTGGCCGGTGGCGACGGCCAGGTCCCAGCTGTGCAGCAGCCACTCACCGAACACGATCCCGCCGACGAACGGCGCCGGCATCAGCCCCTGTGCGGTTATCCCCGTCTCACCGGCCCAGGCAGCCGGATCACTCCAGACCTGGGCGGTCGCCGCGGACTGGGTGGCGTACGCGTCGACCCAGCCTGGTTCCGCGGTGAAGTCGTGATCATCCGCCGGGCCGCCAAACGGCTGCTTAAGGCCCGCGGCGTGCCCTCTTCCGGTCGACAGGATCAGGTGGTTCACCAGCGCCCGCACATCAAGCTCCGGGCAAGGCGTGGGCCCATCGAGCCGGTCCGGCTCCAGCCCCCGCACGATCTCGACCGCCACCTCCGACGCCCGGGTCATCAGCGATCTCAGCTCCATGTCGTCCCCCATTTCACTGCCACCCACGGACACGAAGGCCCGAGACAATCGGCAGTATTGATCAATCGTGACAAGGAGGGATCTTAACCCCAGACGACTACCCGTCGTCTCCGGTTCGTCCGTGAAGGCCCGGAAGTCTGCTCCGCCCCGCTGGACGTACCCCTATCGCGATGTCCCTTCCGCGCGTGACCGGGCCTGATGGAGCTTGACTCCACGGGTGGCCACAGACCAGCCGCTGCTGGCGGCCCGTGCTGGAGCCGCTCGCCGCCGACCACACCGTGGTCGCTCCGGACCTGCGCGGATACGGCCTCAGCGACAAGCCCGCGACCGGTTACAGTAAGCGGCAGATGGCCGCGGACATGGCCGAGCTCGTGCGGAGCCTCGGCTTCGAGAGGGCCGCGGTCGTCGGCCATGACCGCGGCGCCCGCGTCGCGCACCGATGGGCGCTGGATCGCCCCGACCAGGTGGAGCGGCTCGCCGTGCTCGACGTGGTGCCGACCCGGGAGATGTTCCGCCGCCTGGACGCCGGGGTCGCCGCCGGTTACTGGCACTGGCTTTTCCACCTACAGCCGGACCTGCCGGAGCGCCTCGTGGGGCATGACGTCCGCGGATATCTCGAGTACTTCTTCGAACGCTGGACGTACAACCGCCACGGTCTGACGCCCGAGGCCGTGGACGCCTACGTCCGCGCGTTCTCCCGACCTGGCGCCCTGCGAGCGGGCTTCGACGACTACCGGGCCCAGGAAGTGGACCTCGCGCTCGACGACGCGGACGCGGCGATGGGCCGCCGCCTGACCATGCCCGTACTGGCGCTCTGGGGCTCCGTCGGGTTGCCGGCCCGGCTTCCGACGCTGGAGATCTGGCGCGACTACGCCGAAAACGTCACAGGCGCCGAAATCCCCGAATGCGGCCACTTCATAGCGGAGGAGCGCCCCGACGCCCTACTGACCCACCTGCGCGCCTTCCTGAACGCCGACAGGACAGATCGGTAGTACCCAGGCGGATCGGTGGTCAGGACGTGGGGTCGAGACGGTCGGCGAGCTCGAACCATTCGAGCTCGACGGACTCCTTCTGCGTGGCCAGCTCGCGGAGCTCGGCGTCGAGCGTGCCGAGCCGCTCGAAGTCGCTCGCGGCGTCGGCCATCTGCTCATGCAGCCTGGCCTCCCGCTCGCCCAGCTTGTCGAGCTGCCGCTCCAACCGGCTCAGCTCCTTGCGCAGCTCCCGCTCCTCCTTCGCGGACGGCCCTGACTGCCCCGCCAGGCCCGGCTGCCCTTGCTGGCCCGAGTCCTGCGCGGGAGCCGTACCGGAAGTGGATGCCTTACCGGAGGCGGGAGCCGTACGGGATGAGGGGGTTGAGGCGGCGCGGGCGGACAGGGCGGCTCCGGAGGCGCGGCGGGAGAGGTACTCGTCCACGCCGCCGGGCAGCATCGACAGCCTGCCGTCCCCGAGGAGGGCGACGCAGCGGTCCGCGACCCGCTCCAGGAAGTAGCGGTCGTGGCTGACCACCACGAGCGTGCCGGGCCAGCCGTCGAGCAGGTCCTCAAGCTCGGTGAGCGTCTCGATGTCCAGGTCGTTGGTGGGCTCGTCGAGCAGCAGCACGTTCGGCTCATCCATGATCAGCCGGAGCAGTTGGAGGCGGCGCCGCTCGCCGCCGGACAGGTCGCCGACGACCTTCCACTGAGCCTCGCCACGGAAGCCGAGACGCTCCAGCAGTTGGGAGGCCGACCATTCCTTCTTGCCGACCTGGATGTATTTGCGGATCTCCTCGACCGTCTCCAGCACGCGCCGCGTCGGGTCGAGCTCGGCCAGCTCCTGCGACAGGTGCGCGAGCCGCACCGTCCGGCCCTCGACCAGCCGGCCGGAGTCCGGCGTGACGGTGCCGGACAGCAGGCGCAGCACCGACGACTTGCCGGAACCGTTGACGCCGATCAGGCCGATCCGGTCGCCGGGACCGAACTGGTAGGTGCAGCCGTCGAGCACGAGCGGGCCCTCGCCCGGCCCTCCGGCGTGCAGGGTCACGTCCTCGAGGTCGTAGACCGTCTTGCCCAGCCGCGCGGAGGCGAACTTGAGCAGTTCAACGGTCTCCCGGGCAGGCGGCTCGTCGGCGATCAGCGCCTCGGCGGCGTTGATGCGGAACTTGGGCTTGGACGTCCTGGCCGGCGGCCCGCGCCGCAGCCAGGCGATCTCCTTGCGCATGAGGTTCTGCCGGCGGTCCTCGGCGGCCTGGGCGATGCGCGCCCGCTCGGCCTTCGCCAGGACGTAGGCCGCGTATCCACCCTCGTAGCGCTCGACCGAGGCGTCGACGACCTCCCATGTCCGGGTGGAGACCGCGTCGAGGAACCAACGATCGTGGGTGACGACCAGCAGCGCCGACCTGCGCTGGGCGAGATGCCCGGCGAGCCAGGCGATGGCCTCGATGTCGAGGTGGTTGGTGGGCTCGTCGAGGATGATCAGGTCGTGCTCTTCGATGAGCAGCCGGGCGAGCGCCGTACGGCGCCGTTCGCCGCCGGAAAGGGCTCCCGCCGGCGACGACAGATCGATGTCGCCGAGCAGGTTGGCCAGGATCTCGCGGACCCCCGCGTCACCCGCCCACTCGTGCTCGGCCCGATCTCCAAGAACCAGGTCCTGTACGGCTGTCGCGGAATCGAAGTCGTCCCGTTGGGAGAGGACGCCGACGCGCAGGCCGCGATTGTGGGTCACGCGGCCGGAGTCGGGCTTCAGCTTCCCCGCAATGATCGAGATCAGCGTGGTCTTGCCGCCGCCGTTGCGGCCGACGACGCCGATGCGGTCGCCTGCCTCAATGCCGAGCGAGACGTCGCTGAGCAGCGGCTTGGGCCCGAAGGCATGGGAGACGGATTCGAAATTGACCAGATTCATCGCCAGCCAAGCCTACTGGCCGCACGGTGCAAGCCATACGCCGAAGCCGGACGATCACCCCATCAGACGATCGAGGCCCCCGGCGCTGGGCCTTCGGCCGTTATGACAGTGCGGCAGACGTCCTCGCTGCTCAGGCTCGCCGCGAGCGACAACGCGTGCGCTTCGGACTCGGCGAGGAACGCGCAGGTGGGGCCTGAGCCGGAGACGATCGCCCCGAGGGCTCCCCGCTCGCGGCCTGCCTGGAGCGTCCTCGCGAGAGACCCGCGGAGCCGGAGCGCGGCGGGCTGCAGGTCATTGGTGAGGGCCTTGCCCAGTCCATGGGCGTCGCCGTCCCGCAACGACGTCATGAGCGGCTCACTGACCACCGGCCAGGCCACATTCTCCCCGGCCACCTCGCGGAGCCGGTCGCACTCGCCGTACACCTCGGGCGTGGATAGACCGCCACGGGCGAGGGCGAACACCCAGTGGAACGCCCCTGTGGTCTCGACGGAGGCCAGCTTCTCGCCCCGGCCCGTGCCGACCGCGGTGCCGCCGAGCAGCGCGAACGGCACGTCGCTGCCAAGGTCGGCGCCGATCTCCATGAGGTCCTCAAGAGGCAGGCCGAGGCCCCACAGTTCGTTGCAGGCGACCAGCGCGGCCGCGGCGTCGGCGCTGCCCCCCGCCATGCCGCCCGCCACCGGGATCGACTTGCGGATCAGCAGGCTGACGCCGTACGCGCGGCCGGCCCGGGCGGCGAGCGCGCGGGCGGCCCTGATGGCCAGGTTGTCGTCGTCGGCGGGCACCTGGTCGGCGGACTCGCCTTCGACGCGCACGGTCAGCGACTGCGACTCGGCGGCCGTGACCTCGTCGAACAGCGAGACAGCGTGGAAGACGTTCACCAGGTCGTGGTAACCGTCGTCGCGCAGCGGGCCCACGGCCAACTGCAGGTTGACCTTGGCGGGCGCGCGAACGGTGATCGCGGTCATTGGTCACTCACGGGATCCGAGCCTAACGCGAGCCAGGCCTGCCTCCTGACGCGAGATCAGAACAAATGTGGGCGAAAGCCGTACACGCGACGGTAACGTTGCGGAACCCTTAACTACAGGTGGAGTACCCAATAGACGTGCACACCGCCACGAGCGCTCCGCTCTCTCCGAAGGATCCGGAGACCATCGGCGACTACACGCTGCTCGGCCGGCTCGGCACGGGCGGGATGGGAACGGTCTACCTCGGCGAGTCGGCGGACGAGCGGCTGGTCGCGATCAAGGTGATCAGGCGCGAGTTCTCGCTGCACCGGGACTTCACGGCGCGGTTCCGGTCGGAGGTCGAACACGCCCGCGCGGTCGCGTCGTTCTGCACGGCCCAGGTCCTCGGGCACGGCGAGAGCGGCGACGGCCGGCCGTACATGGTGACCGAATTCATCCAGGGAACCCCGCTCGACCGCCAGATCGCCACGTTCGGCTCGCTCGAACCGGCGGCCCTGCACGGTGTCGCGGTCGGCGTCGCCGCGGCGCTGACCGCGATCAACTCCGCCGGCTTGATCCACCGGGATCTGAAGCCGGCCAACGTGATCCTTTCCCTGTCAGGGCCGCGAGTGATCGACTTCGGCATCGCACGCGCGGTGGACGCCACAAACGGCCACACGAAGACGGGAGAGGTCGTCGGCACACCGGGCTGGTGGGCCCCCGAGCAGCTGCAGGACAGGCCGATCACGCCGGCCGTGGACATCTTCACGTGGGGCTGCCTGGTGGCCTACGCCGGAAACGGTCGCCACCCGTTCGGCGAGGGCGAACCGATGGTCCTGGCCCACCGGGTGCTGGAGGCCGAACCCGACCTCGGCGAGCTGCCCGAACCCCTCGAAGAGCTGGTCCGCCGCGCGCTGAGCAAGGAGCCGGAGCAGCGACCCACCGCGCAGGAGCTTCTGCTCGCCCTGGTCGGCGGCCAAACCGAGCCGGCCACCCAGGTGATCGACGAGATCTGGGCTCCCCCGCCCAGCCTCCGCCGTGATGTCCCGGAGCCCCGCAGGCGCCGCCCGAAGGCGATCACCGTACTGATCGGAGTCGCGGTCGCCTTGGCCCTCACCGCCGGGCTGGTGATCGGCCTGCTCGCCAGCGAGCAGGCCTCGCCCAGCTCGCCCTCGCCGACGAGATCGGGCTCCGGCTCGTCGACGGATCCGGTGGTCGGCGAAGCCCACTGAGACCGCCGACCGGTCAGGGGCGGTTTTCGGCGATCCGGGCGAAGTCTTCGACGCCGAGTTGCTCGCCCCGCGTCGAAGGCTCGACGCCCGCCTTGACCAGCGCCTCCTCGGCTGCGGCAGCCGTACCGGCCCAGGAGGCCAGGGCGGCGCGGAGGGTCTTGCGGCGCTGGGCGAACGCGGCGTCGATCACCGCGAAGACCTCCTGGCGGGACGCGGTCGTCGCGGGCGGCTCGCGGCGGACCAGGGACACCAGGCCGGAGTCGACATTGGGCGCCGGCCAGAAGACGTTGCGGCCGACAGGGCCGGCCCGGCGGACATCGGCGTACCAGGCGGCCTTGACCGACGGGATGCCGTAGATCTTGGATCCCGGCGTCGCCGCGAGCCTGTCGGCGACCTCCGACTGGACCATCACCAGGCCCCGGCGCAGCGACGGCAGCACTTCGAGCAGGTGGAGCACGACCGGCACGGACACGTTGTACGGAAGGTTCGCCACGAGGGCCGTCGGCGCGGTCCCGAGGTCCGCCGCCCCCACGCGAAGAGCGTCAGCGTGGATCACAGAGAGCCGATCGGCCAGCTCGGGGGCCCGTTCGGTGACTGTCAACGGAAGCTGCTCGGCGAGCACCGGGTCGATCTCGACCGCGACCACCTTCGCCACCTCGGGCAGCAGGGCGAGGGTGAGCGACCCGAGCCCGGGCCCGATCTCGATGACCACGTCGTCGGCCGTGACCTCCGCCACGCGGACGATCCGGCGGACGGTGCCACCGTCGATCACGAAGTTCTGCCCGAGCTTCTTCGTCGGCCGGATCGCCAGCTTCTCCGCCAACGCGCGCACTTCGACCGGCCCGAGGAGACTCATCCCTCCAGTGTCGGGCATCGAACGGCGAGCCCGAACCGGAGGCGGGAGTGGTGGTCGCTCCAGACCACGGAAATCAGGGAGCGGAACGACCCTGGCGACCATGACCCCGACCCACGACCACGATCCACGGCCACGACCCACCGGCCATGCCCCACGGTCATGATGCGCGACCCGCGACCCGCGACCCGCGACCGGCGACCGGCGACCGGCGAAGAGGTGACCGGCGAAGAGGTGACGATCACCGTGACTGCGGTCGATCACGAAAAACGGATGATGATCAGTGAGATGAAAGTGAACGGCAAGCGTGAGTGCGTCTAATTACGTGGTGTCCGGGCGACATGAACATCCATCCTGTTCCGCGGGTCGAATATCCCGTGTACGAAGGGAGCGGGACGTTGGATAACGTGGCCCGGCAGACCTCGACGGCCACCGGCCAAGGAGATTCACCCATGCAACCGACCGGTGCCGAACCGCTCCGCCCGCATGATCCGGCGGTCATCGGCCCGTACCGCCTACTGGGCAGGCTCGGCGAAGGCGGCATGGGCACCGTCTATCTCGCGGTCGCTCCCACCGGGCGACTCGTCGCGGTCAAGGTGGTCAAAGCGGAGTTCACCGTCGACGACGACTTCGCCGCCAGATTCCACGGGGAGGTCGACAACGCGCGGAAAGTGGCCTCGTTCTGCACCGCCCAGGTGCTCGACAACGGAAACTCCGCGACCGGCGCGCCGTACATGGTGACCGAGTACATCGCCGGGACGCCGCTGTCACGGCAGATCAGCCAGTACGGCGCCCTGGATCCGGGCCCCCTGCACGGGGTGGCCCTCGGCGTGGCCGCGGCGCTGGCCGCCATCCACGTCGCCGGCCTCGTCCACCGGGACCTGAAGCCGGCCAACGTGATCCTTTCCATCTCGGGACCGCGGGTGATCGACTTCGGGATCGCGCGGGCGCTGGACGCCACGCACGGCTTCACCCAGTCGGGCGAACTGCTCGGCAGCCCCGGCTGGTGGGCCCCCGAGCAGGTCCGCGGCGAGGAGATCACTCCGGCCACGGACATCTTCGCCTGGGGCTGCCTGGTGGCGTACGCCGGGAACGGCCGCCACCCCTACGGCCGGGGCGACGCGGTCACACTGGCCGCCCGCGTCCTGAACACCGGGCCTGACCTGGGCGCGCTCCCCGCCCCCCTCAACGAGTTGGCCCAGCGGGCCACCCACCCCGATCCCTACCGGCGCCCCTCGGCGCAGGACCTGCTGATCGCACTCGTCGGCGGGGCCATCCCCGAGACGCCTCAGATACCCGAGGCTCCTCTTCAGTCGCGGACGCAGACGTTGATCGCCACTGAGATGCTCAGCGAGTCGTGGGAGCCGCCGGCCAACGTGGCCGAGGAGTCCGACTCCACCCAAACCCTTGCCCGTACGGCCGTCGCGCCCGTGGAGCCCTTCGCGCCGCCGGAGCCTGTCACACCGCCGCAACCTGTGGAGCCGGAGCCTGTCGTCGTCGTGAACGCCGGCGACGGCCCGACAGGTCCGGTGAGAACGGAGGAGACCGACCCTCGGGCGTTCATCCCCTCCCAACGGGAGGCGGAGCCCACCGCACCTCAGGCGTTCGCCCCGTCCGGGCCACAGGCGTTCGCCCCGTCCGGACCACAGGCGTTCGCCCCGTCCGGACCACAGGCCGAGCCCGGCGAGCGGCGCTCATCGAAGACACGCTGGATTCTCGCTTCCGCCGCCGTGGTGGCCGCGCTCACCGTGACCGGCGGAATTCTGTTCATCGCGAATCAGGGCGACAAGCCGCGCGGCACCGGGACGGTGGCCGTGAAGACGCCCGACGTGGTGGTCGGGCCCGATGTCGGGCGGCGGATCTCGCTCGCCGCAGCTGATATCCAGCTGCTCGTTCCCCAGCAGCCGCGCTGCGGGGTGCCCTCCTACCAGGGCGCCACGGCGAAGCAGGGCGGCTTCTGCCTCGTCCGCTGGACCATGCTGAACCCGGGAGGCGAGCCGGCCGCCATCGGTACCGAGGCCCCGCGGCTGGTCGACGACCGAGGCTCCTCGTACGAACCGGGCAAGAACTCGACCGCGTTACCCTCGGCGCTCACGCCGGGCGGCAAAGTCGACGGAGTCCTGGTCTTCGACGTTCCCGCAGGCCGCAAGCCCGCAAAGCTGCTTCTCGCGAACGACGTGGAGGTCAGGCTGTGAACCGCGGACTGCTGCGCGCCGCCCCTCTGCTTGTCACGAATGAAGTGGAGGTCCGGCCGTGAACCGCCGACCACTGCGCGCCGTCCCGGCCCTGCTGCTGGTCGCGGCTCTTTTCCAGCCGGGTACGGCTCTCGCCCAGCCCGGGACGGCCGTCGCCAGGGCTGACTGCACGACCGCGGGCGCGGCCGACTTCAACGGGGACGGGATCGACGATGCCGTGGCCGGGGATCCGTTCGCGGACGTCCAGGGCACGGAGGGGGCGGGAGCCGTACAGGTCCTGCTCGGGGGCAAGGAACCGGCCGGGAGCGCGAGCGTTTCATCGAAGGGAGGCCGGCCGGGCGCGGGAGGATTCATCGAGCTCCGCCGTCCCGACGCCGCCGCCGGAGACGGCTTCGGATGGTCCGTGCGGACCGCCCATGTGAACGGTGACAAGTGCCTCGACGTGATCGTCGGCGCGCCGTACGCCGACGTCCAGGGCGTCAAGGACGCCGGAGCCGCGTATGTGTTCTACGGCACCCCGGCCGGTGATCCGAAGGTCGTCCCCCTTTACCCGGACCCGGAGGCCGAGGCCCACTTCGGCTGGTCACTCGCGGCCGCCGAACTGCCCGCGTCCCAGGCGGGCGGCGCGCTCGTCGCCGTGGGAGAGCCGCACGCCGACAGGGACAACGCGACGGACTCGGGAGCCGTCCTCCTGTACGAGGTGAACGACACGGCGAAGCCCGCCACGACGATCACGCAGGACTCCGAAGGGGTCATCGGCAACAGCGAGGTTCGCGACATGTACGGCTGGTCGCTCGCCCTCGGCCACCTCGGCGGGAAGCCGGACCAGCTCGACCTCGCGGTCGGCGCGCCGTACGAGAACGACGACGGCACGGGCAGGCAGGTCGCGTCCGGGAAGATCGACTCCGGCATGGTCGCGGTCGTCTTCGACGTCCTGACCGCGGAGGGCACGTACACCAGCAAGAAGTGGGACCCTCGCCAGGCCGCGACCGAGGTGCCGGAGAAATCCGGTGACCGGTTCGGGTACGCGCTGGACTACGCCGAGTGGAAGGGCGACGGCTATCTCGTGGCGAGCGCGCCGCTGGCGGACGCGGGCGCCCAGGACTCCGGGCTGGTGCAGCTGTTCGTCCGCAAGGGCGACGGGGAGGTCGTGCCATTGCGGACGTTCCGCCTCGGGGTCGGCCAGTTCAAGGGCGTGTCTCCGGCGAAGGGCGCCCGCATCGGCTGGAGCCTGGCCTTCTGGAACCCCGTGGACGTCCTCGCCCTGGCGATCGGCAGCCCGTACGAGACCTTCCAGCGGGGGCCCAAGGAGTCCGGCCTGGTCAGGCAGGTGGACGTCGCCCTCGCCGAAGGAAGCGATCTGGTGACCGGCACGTCGGCCGTCGCCTACGAGCACTACGGCTGGTCCGTCACGGACGTGGGCGGCGCCAACGCGCTCACGCCCGGTGACCGCCTGCTCGTCGGCGTACCCGACAGGCCGACCGGCGGCGCCGTCGCCGTACTCGACGGCGGCAGGCCGACCTACTACGGCCCGCCGAAGGCCGCGGGCAACGCTTCAGCCGACTTCGGCTTCTCCGTCGCCGGTTAGAACGCCGGTCGGGTAGTGCGCTGAGCGACGCCTGGCCACACTGCCGGCCGAACGGTCGTGTTGCCCTGGCACGGCTGGTCAGCCGAACAGGCGAGCGCCGCAGTGCGGCCACTGGCCCTGCCAGCGGCCCTGGACCCGCTGGTAGAGCAACTGGGCCCGGTAGGTCTGCTCCTCGGCGGGCCAGTCGATCGGCGTCTTGGTGCCACCGACGGTCTGCCACATGGAGAGGCCGAACTGGTACATGCCGTAGTAGGCCCCGCCCCCGCCGACGGCCTTCGGGTTGCCGTGCGACTCGCAGTCCGCCAAACCCGCCCAGTTCAGCGCGGCGACGTTCGCCGCGATGGGGATCGTGTGCGGCGGTGCCTCCGGGAGGGCCGGGACGACCCGGATGACCGTCCCGTCCTTGGGGAAAGCGTTCAGCGACGGCCGGACCCTGTCGCCTTTGGACAGGGTTATCTTCGCCTGCTTCAGCGCCTCCCGGACCGTCCGGCCGGTCGTGTACGCGTCGAGGCGCACCTTGCCCGCGACCACGACGACCCGACGCTTGGTCTTCACGTTCAGGCTGAAGCCGGAGACCGGGATCTGCCGCTTCCGGGAGACGGAGAGGCTCACGGGCCGGTTCAGCTTGAGGTCTTCGAGGGCCTCGCCGACGTTGAGAGCCGTGGTCAGGTGCGTGCTCTTCTTGCCGTCCACGGTGAGCGTGAGCGGCCTCGCATGCCGTACGACGATCGTGGATCCGTCTTTGAGGGATGTGCCCGGAGCCGGAGCAACGTGGTCCCGCACGCTGTGAACGACACGCGCGACGTCGAGCACGCCGTCGACGGTCGTGGCGAAACTGCGCAACGTGACGTATCCGCCGTCGATGTCGAGCGTGACCTCTTTGGTGAGGCGGACCCCCACGAGAAAGCCGATGCCGATGCCGGTGAGGGCGGCGTAAACGGTAAAGCTCCACGGCGAACGCAACCACGACCGCTGCGAGGGTTCAGCCGAGAACCCGACCGGGGCCTCTGCCGAAGGCTGCGGCGACGGTTCCGTTAGGGCCGGTTCCGGTAGGGCCGGTAAGGAGCCCGATGGTGAGGACCGTGGCACCGGGCGGCGCCGTACAGGGCGAGCTCGCGTAGATGCGGGTTGGACCGGAGCGGGCTGGCCCGGCTGCCCTGGAGGGGCCTGTGACGGCGCGGGAACGGGCTGAGGCGGCGCGGGAACGGGCCGTGTAGGCACCGGCGGCGGCTGCGCGGGGTAGACCCGCGCGGCAGGACCCGCCCCTGCCAAAAGAGGCGGCGCGGGGAGGGGCTGAGGCGACACGGAGGGCGGCGGCTGTCTGAGGGGCTGCGCGAGATGATCCCCCGCCCGAAACGGCGGCGGCGCGGGAACGGGCTGTGCAGGCACCGGCTGCGCGGGGAGGGAAGTTGTAGAGGGGGACGTGGGGAGGGGTGCCGCGAGGGGGGTGGGCGTTGGAGGGGGGTGTTCGGTGGGCTGGTCTTCCACGGGCCGCCGTCGCGTACCCGAATAGCCGGCGGCTAAGAGGTCGTCGGGCGCCTCAAGCCGAAGATCCTGCGCTACTGGATCGGTCCCATCCTGGGCCGAAGGGATCGATGCTGTTGGATCGGTCGAATCGGCTCTCCGGGATCGGCGACGTGTACCGGAATAGCCGGATGGGGTGGGTGATTCGTTGTCTCGCTCCGGGCGTGACGGCTCCGTTGTCGTGAAATACACGAATACGTCCTTCCGGAGGGATGCCCGGCTGATGACGCTAGCGCCACTGCCACTCCCACTCAAGCAGATCAGCGAAGCACGTTCGTGACATTAGTCGCAGTTTCCACCGTGAAGATCATGGTAGTGGCCGCTCTACCAGGCGCCGAAGACGGCCTCACCGTTGGCGCTCACGGCCTCGCAGAGCTCGCCGGGTTCGACGCCCTTCACCTCCGCGAGACAGCGGAGAGTGATCGGCATCAGCGCCACCGCCTCCAAGATCGGCGAGCGACGGTCGTAGGCCTTTGGCTGCTCGTCACCGCATCGCCCCGTCAGTCACAAGCGCTGTTTCCCATGACATTCCGGCGGCGATCACCGATCGCCACCTATGGATGGCTTTGGGCATGTTGATCCCAATGGCTCCAATCAGTCGGTCCGCACGCCGGTACAGGCCAACGAAGCGGCGTCCACCAAGGTCGCCATCGACCACCCTGAACTCGTCATGTTCGCGCAAGCTGCCGTAGGCCTGAATCATCAAGTCGTATTGATGGGACCAGAAGTAGGGGACGTGGGCGAAAGGGAAGGCACCGGGGGTTAGCAGATTGCGGGCGACGGCGACGCCTTGTTCGGTGGCGTTTGTCCGATGCTCGACCCGCATCGCCATCCCGAACGCGGGGTTGTACCAGCGAGCGACATCGCCCGCGCAGAAGACGCCGGGTGCGGCCGCGCAGTAGCGATCACACACCACTCCGTCGTCGATGCGCAGGCCGCTGCTCTCCAACCAGCCCGTGGCCGGGATCGAACCGACCGCGACCAGCACCGTGTCCGCCTTCAGGACTGAGCCGTCGATGAGCGAGACACCGGTCACGCTTCCCCCGGCGGACAGGAAGCCGGTGCTTAGGACGCCGGTCCGGACCTCGACACCGTGGTCACGATGGGTCTTGGCGAGCAGTTCCCCCACCTGCGCGCCAAACGTTCGTGCCAGGGGAACCGGCTCTGGTTCCACCAGGACGACCTCGACACCAAGGAGCCGAGCGGCCGTGGCCACCTCGGTGCCGAGAAATCCGGCACCGAGTACGACCAGTCGGCTGCCGGGTACCAGGCGCTCGCGCAAGTCCAGTGCATCCTCAAGCGTACGAAGGGACTGTATCCCGGTCAGACCCTCCATTCCGGGCAGACGGCGGGCGTGTACCCCGGTGGCGATGACCAGCCGGTCGTAGTCCGCCCTGGAGCCGTCGGAGAGGGTGATCGTCCGGGAGGCGAGATCCAGTCCGGTCGCGGTGGTGCCCAGTCGCAGATCGAGCTGAAGCCGGGCAAGGTCAGCGGCGGCTCGCAGTGTGGTTCGCCCTGGCTCCCAGACTCCGCTGAGTATCTGCTTGGACAGGGGTGGCCGGTCGTACGGCGCGTGGAGCTCGGCGCCGATCAGTGTCAGTTCGCCGTCGAAGCCCTCTTTGCGAAGGGCTTCGACGGTCGCCAGGCCCGCAGCCGAGGCACCGACAACGACGACTCGGCCCGGCATGTTCACCTGAGCTCCACCAGGATCGCCGCCGCCGGACAGAGCATGACCGCCTCATTGACGGCTTCCCACAGGTCGGCAGGCGGTTCGGAATCGAGGACGACGACCATGCCATCCTCGTCCCGCTGATCGAACACCTGCGGCGCGGCAGTTACACACTGCCCGGCCGCACAGCATTTCTCCACGTCGACACTCACCCGCATGCTCGGGTCTCCCTTCGTCTGGTCGGGTCGATCATGTAAGTGGGCTACCGGAGACTGCCTGGTCGAGTCCGGATCTCGACGTGACCCGGGCCTCAGGTGGCCCACCAGAGCCGTCTCACCAGGAGATCGGCAGCTTCCGCAGGCCGTAGATACCGCTGGTGTCGCGATAGTCCAGCTCGTCCATAGGCTCGGTCACCCGCAGATCGGGTAGCCGCCGGAACAGCGTGACCAGCACAATTTGCAGCTCCATGCGCGCAAGTTGCTGACCGACGCATTGGTGGATTCCATGGCCGAAGGCGACGTGATGGCGCGCCTTGCGATCCAGGTCGAACCGGTCGGCCTCGGGGAAGGCGGCCGGGTCGCGGTTGGCCGCCGAGAGCGCCATGATCACGCCCTCATCCGCTCTGATCGTGACCTCGCCGATCTTCACGTCCTGGGTGGCGACCCGGGGCAGGCCCATGTGCACGATCGTGAGGTATCGCAGCAGTTCATCCACCGCGCCCGGCACCAATTCGGGCTCGTCGAGAAGCCTTTTCACGGTGGCGGGATGACGACTGAGCAGAAGGGTGCTGAGCCCGATCATGTTGGCCGTGGTCTCGTGCCCCGCGACCAGCATGAGCATGGCCATTCCCACGGCCTGCTCCATGGTGATCTCACCGGTTCTCACGCGCTCGACCGCGAGCCGACTGAGCATGTCGTCTCCCGGGTCCTGCTCCTTGGCGAACAGCAGCCCCCCGAGGTACGCACCCAGCTCAGCCATGCTGGCGGTTCTCTCCTCGATCGGCCGAGCGAAGTCCACCAGCGTCTTCGCCCGTTGCTGGAAGAAGTCGTGCTCGGAGTACGGCACGCCGAGCAGCTCGCAGATGACCAGGGAGGGAAGCGGTAAGGCCAGGCTCTCGACGAGATCCGCCGGTGCGGGCGACTGGACCATCTTGTCGATCAGTTGGTCGGCGATTCGTTGTGTCGAGGGCCGAAGCTGGTCGATCCGCTTGGCCGTGAAGTCTCTGGTGAACATCTTCCGCAGGACGTCGTGCTCCGGCGGGTCCATGTTGATGAACCACCCCGGGGGGAGCACCTCGAGCGCAGGCGCGGGAAAGGCCGGGTGGCGACTGTCCGAGCTGAACCGGGAGTCGGAAAGAACGGCCCGCACATCCGCATAACTGGTGACGATCCAGACATCCTTGCCGTTCGGCGCCTTCACCCGCCGAACCGGCTGCTCATCGCGCCACTGACCGTATTCGGGTGGCGGATCGAGACGACTGGGATGAGGGAGAGGAAGAATCGGCAGTTCGCCTGTTTCAGTCATGGTTTCCTCCTGAACTGACGGGCCGGATGCCAGGGGTCCATGGCAACGCGACGGCCGTGAAACAGCCGGTCGGCCCTGGTGACACGTTTTACGATAGCCAATCTTGCACATTAATGTGCAAGGTAATTTAGTGAGGTAGGTCACAGACATGCCTTCGCCTGTGCCGCATCGGTAGGCTCGGGCAGACGACGACAGGAGGGGACGACGACATGAGTGGCGTGGCCTCGCCGAGGCAACCACGAGAGGACGCCAAGCGCATGCGCAGGCGCATTCTCGAGGTCGGCTTACGGGAATTCGTCGCTGACCCCAACGTCAGCCTCGACGGCATAGCACACGCCGCCGGAGTCGCCCGGCGGACGATCTATGGCCACTTCAGCTCGCGTGAGGCGCTGTTCGAGGAGATCGTCGACAATGCGGTGACGGAAGTCACCGCGGCGGTCGAGGCTGTCGACATCATGACCGGTGATCCCGCCGAGCGCCTTACGGAACTGGTGCTCGCAGCCTGGAGCGTGGCTGATCGATTCCGTCTCGTGACCGAACTGCAGAACCGTGGAGTCGCCACGGAGCACCTGTTCCCGCGCCTGGGGGACGCCCGGAACAGGAAGGCCGCCCTGGTTCGGGAAGGCCAGCGCCTCGGTCGGTTCCGGACGGACGTACCGGCTGCGGCTCTGGCATGGATGCTCGAATCTCTCATGCTGGGAATAGTCCAGGCGGTCGATGATGGTTCCCTGGACGCGAGCGAAGCCGGCCGGGCCGTGGCAACGACCACGCTGGGCGCCGTCGGCCTCTCCCCGGCAGAGAGTCTTCAGGTCGTAGAGCGCGTCCACGGCATCTGACGACGGTCAACCGATTCGGTGGTCAGTGCCAGGCGCCGAAGACGGCCTCACCGTTGACGCTCACGGCCTCGCAGAGCTGGCCGGGTTCGACGCCCTTCACCTCCGCGAGACAGCGGAGAGTGATCGGGATGAGGTAGGGGGCGTTGGGCTTCCCACGGTGCGGGACCGGCGGAAGGTAGGGCGCGTCGGTCTCGACCAGGATGAGCTCCTTGGGCGCCACCCGCGCCGCCTCGCGGAGATAGTCGCCGTTCTTGTAGGTGACCGGCCCAGAGAAAGACATGAAATATCCGGCGTCAGTGCATTTCTTGGCCATCTCAGCATCGCCGGAGAAGCTGTGAAAGACCACGATCTCTGGAGCGCCCTCGTCCGCCAGGACCTTCAGCACGTCGTCGTGAGCGTCCCGATCGTGGATGACGAGCGCCTTGCCCGTGCGCTTCGCGATCTCGATGTGGGCCCGGAAGCTGGCGTGCTGGTCGTCCTTCGACGCCCAGTCGCGGAAATAGTCGAGCCCGGTCTCCCCCACGGCCCGCACGTGCGGCTGCCGCGCCAGCTCCTCGACCTCGGCGAGCACCTCCGGCGTGGCCGCGTGCGCCTCATTGGGATGGATGGCCACCCCCGCATAGACGTCGGCGTGATCGCGGGCGACTTCGGCGTTCCACTGCGACGAGCGCAGGTCGTAACCGATGGTCACCAGCCGGGTCACCCCGACCGTGCGAGCCGCCGCCACGATGGCCTCGACCGATGCGTCCGCGGCCTGCGCCGCGAGCGCGACCGGATCGCCCGACGAGGCCTTCCGGTCGCCCACCATGATGTCGAGGTGGCAGTGGCTGTCGAAAACCTCTGCCGGAAGCGGCTCGGGAACGGCCGGAAGTCTCGTGCTGGTCACCAGTCAAACCTAGCGACCCGGCAGCGCGTCATTGACCGCACGGACCCGACAGCCGTCCCAGGGCATCCGCCCCCCGCCCGTACGGCAAAGCCGCACGGGCCCGATCCATGACCCGAGACAGGCGGCTCCGGCCACGCCTTTACGAGAGACCGCCACCGCCCCAGGCCGAGTCCTCCACTCGACCCAGTTCGTACGGCGGGCCCGGTCATTCGCCGAGGCGGGCGAGTTCCTCGTCGACGATCTTGGGGTCGAGCTTGGCGAACAGCGGGGTGGGCGGGGCGAGCGGGGTGCCGGGGCGGATCGGCTGGTGCTCCCAGCGGGCGCCACCTTCGTAGTCGCCGGTGATCACAGGGTAGTCCCGGCCGCCGTCCTCGCCGACCTCGTGGATCTCCGGCATGCCGGACCAGACACCGGTGCCACCGAGCATCTCGTGGATCTTGTTCGACGAGTTCGGCAGGAACGGCGTGAGCAGCGTCTTGGCGTCGTCGACGACCTGCAGAGCCACATGCAGGATCGACTTTTGCCTTTCAGGATCGTCCTTGATCTTCCAGGGCTCCTGGTCGGCGAGGTACTTGTTGGCGTCGCGCACGACGTCGAACGCCTCGGTCACCGCGTTCTTGAACCGGGAACGCTGGAGCTCCGCTCCGACGGCGGCGAAAGCCGTACGGGACCTTTCAAGGAGCGCGCGGTCGGCGTCGGTGAGGTCACCGGCCTCGGGGATCACGCCGAAGTTCTTGGCGGCCATCGAGATCGAGCGGTTGACCAGGTTGCCCCAGGCCGCGACGAGCTCGCCGTTGTTGCGGTTGACGAACTCCGACCAGGTGAAGTCGGTGTCCTGGTTCTCGGGGCCCGCCACCGCGATGTAGTAGCGCAGCGCGTCGGCCGAGTACCGCTCCAGGAAATCGCGAACGTAGATCACGACCTGGCGGGAGGAGGAGAACTTGCGGCCCTCCATGGTCAGGAACTCGCTCGACACCACCTCGGACGGCAGCGCCAGCTTGCCGAGCGATCCGGGTATGCCGTCGCGGGAGCCTTGCCCGTTGTAGCCGAGCAGCATCGCCGGCCAGATCTCGGAGTGGAGGACGATGTTGTCTTTGCCCATGAAGTAGTAGCCACGGGCGTCCGGGTTCTGCCACCACTGGCGCCAGGCGTCCGGGTCGCCGCTGCGCCTGGCCCACTCGATCGAAGCCGAGAGGTAGCCGATGACCGCGTCGAACCAGACGTAGAGCCGCTTGTCGCCCCGGTCGCGCCAGCCGTCCAGCGGGATGGGCACGCCCCAGTCGAGGTCACGGCTGATCGCCCGGGGCTGCAGGTCGCCGAGCAGGTTGAGCGAGAACTTCAGCACGTTCGGCCGCCACTCGCCCTGCTTGGACTGCAGCCAGGTGCCGAGCACCTCGGAGAACGCCGCGAGGTCGAGCATGAAGTGCTCGGTCTCGATGAACACGGGCGTCTCACCGTTGATGCGTGACTTGGGGTTGATCAGGTCGATCGGGTCGAGCTGGTTGCCGCAGTTGTCACACTGGTCGCCGCGCGCCCCGTCGTAGCTACAGATGGGGCAGGTGCCCTCGATGTAGCGGTCCGGAAGTGTCCGCCCGGTGGTCGGCGAGACCGCCCCCATCGTGGTTTCGGGAAAGATGTACCCGTTCTTGTAGAGACCCAGGAAGATCTCCTGCGCCACCGCGTAGTGATTGTTCGTGGTGGTCCGCGTGAACAGGTCGTATGACAGGCCGAGCGCGGTGAGGTCTTCAGCGATGATCCGGTTGTAGCGGTCGGCGAGCTCCCGGGCGGTCACGCCCTCCTTGTCGGCCTGCACCTGGATGGGCGTGCCGTGCTCGTCCGTGCCCGAGACCATCAGCACCTTGTTGCCCGCCATCCGCTGATAGCGGCTGAAGACGTCGGACGGCACGCCGAATCCGGAGACGTGCCCGATGTGGCGGGGTCCGTTGGCGTAGGGCCACGCGACGGCGGTCAAGATGTGCTGGGACATGGGGTCAAGCCTAAAGCTTCACGCGGCGCGTCTCGAACCGGTTACCGACAACATGCGCCCCGGCCGGATCAGCCGCCGCCCGAAGCGGCCAGCGACAACGCGTGCACCGGCCAGACCGGCGCGAGACCACCCGGCCGCCCGAACCGGTCGCCGACAACGCGTGCCCGGCCAGACCGGCGGAGGATCACCCGCTGCCCGAACCAGCGCGGACTGCGCACGGCAACGGGTTACGGCTTCGCGTGGTCCGGTCGAATCGGATGTGGACTACGCGCTGGCGGCGGACTCCCGGGTGACGGCCTCCGCCGCCTCTTCCGCGGCCGCGGTCTCTCGGGTGACGGCCTCGGCGGCCTCTTCGGCGGCGGACGCGGCGATGTCGGCCGGGGTCTCGCGGGAGCGGCGGATGCCGAGGATGCTGATGAACAGCGACGCGAAGATGGTCTGGAAGCTCATGATGAACGCCGTCGCGGAGGGCACCACCAGGCGCAGCGACTCGGCGGGGATCAGCTCACCGAAGCCTCGGCCGCCCCAGTGGGCGAGCGAGGCCACCAGCCCGCCGAGACCGGCGAGGGCGAGCAGGCCACCCGCTATCAGCCCCTTCTCCAGGGTGACGATGTCGACGAGCTTCCTGATCCGCCTGTCCTCGGGGAGGAATCCCTCCTCCGCGGCGTACACCTTCGTGAAGAGGGCGAACAGGACGGCCTGGAAGCCGATCACCACCATCGCGGACGCGCCGACCAGGGTGTCGACGTCGAAGGCGAGCTTGCCGATGTAGACCGGGCCGAACGTCAGCGCCGTGCCCGCGACCATGCCGATGATCATCAGCGCGAGGCCGGGGATGAAGAAGAGCCAGCGCGGGCTGTACAGCAGGAGGAAGCGCAGGTGGCGCCAGCCGTCCCGCCATGAGCGCAGGTGCGGCGGGCGGGACCGGCCGTCGGGCGAGAGGGTGGTGGGCACCTCGCGCACGTCGAGCCCCTGGAGTGTGGCCTTCACCACCATCTCGGAGGCGAACTCCATGCCGCCCGTCTGCAGACCCAGGCTGAGGATGGAGTCCTTGCGGAAGCCGCGCAGGCCGCAGTGGAAGTCGCCGATGGCGCTCGGGAAGAACAGGCGGCCGATGAACGACAGGACCGGGTTGCCGAGGTAGCGGTGCAGCGGCGGCATGGCGCCCGGCGCGATCCCGCCCTTGAACCGGTTGCCCATGACCAACTCGGCGCCTTCACGCAACTGCTCGACGAAAGGCATCAGGTTCGTGAAGTCATAGGAGTCGTCGGCGTCGCCCATGATGACGTACTTGCCGCGAGCGGCGCGGATGCCGCCGATGAGGGCGTTGCCGTACCCCTTCGCGTCAATGTGGACGACGCGGGCGCCCGCGTCGCGGGCGAGCTGCTGCGACCCGTCTGTGCTGCCGTTGTCGGCGATCACGACTTCGCCGTCGATGCCATGCTCGCGCATGCATTCCAAAGCCTTGCGCACACAGGTCTCAACGGTTTCGGCCTCGTTGAGACATGGCATGACCACCGTCAGTTCCACGTCGTAACCCTCCGCGTATACACCTGAGATCGCTGGTAGGTAGTCAACCATGATGCCTCCTGCCCCCAGGTGCCCGGGCCAAGTCCGCGAAACGGCTGGCATCCTGTAACCATGGTCGCGGTCGCGGAACCAACGGCGCTGGGCGCCCCCTCTGATGACAGGAGGGGACGCCTTCTCGCGTTCCTCAACCGCCATCGGATCTTCGCGTCCGCCCTGGGCCTCGCGGCGCTGCTGCGGATCGTCACCATGCTCGGGTTCGGCCCGGCGATGTGGTTCAACGACTCCTACGACTACGTCTCCGTGGCGCTGCATCCGCGGCCGCACCCGATCCGGCCGGACGGCTACGGCTTCTGGCTGCTGCTGCTCAAGCCGCTGCGCAGCTTCGCGCTCGTCGTCTTCACCCAGCACGTGATGGGCCTGGCGATAGCCGTACTGATCTATGCGCTTCTGACCAAGAGATTCGGCCTGCCCGGGTGGGCGGCGACGCTCGCCACGGTGCCGGTGCTGTTCGACGCGTACCAGATCGAGCTCGAACAGCTGATCATGTCGGACTCGATGTTCACCCTGCTGGTCGTCGGTGTGGTGACCCTGGTCCTGTGGCATCGGAAGATGTCGTGGCGCATCGGCGCGGCCGTCGGGCTGCTGCTCGCCCTGACGGCGCTGACGCGGAGCATCGGCCTGCCCATCCTGGCCCTGGTCGTCGTCTATCTGCTCGTCAAGCGGGCCGGGTGGAAGCCGATCGCCGCGATGGTCGTGGCCTGCGCCGTCCCCGTCGTCGGCTACATGGGCTGGTTCAAGGCGGTCAACGGCCAGTTCGCGATGACCAACAGCGACGGGGTGATCCTCTACATGAGGTCCGCGCTGTTCGCCGACTGCCACAAGATGAACCTGGACAAGCGCAAAGAGCTGGAGCTGGCTCTGCTGTGCATCAACACTCCTCCGGCGGAGCGTGGCCGGTCCGCCCAGGCCTACCTGTGGTGGGACAACCAGAACCAGCTCCATGTGTTCGGCTCGGGGATGAAGTTCACGCCCGAGATCAACGCCAACGCGAGCGCGTTCGCGAAGAAGGCGATCCTCTCCCAGCCGGGCGACTATCTCGCGGCGGTGGCCAAGGACTTCTTCCGGGCGTTCCGCTGGGACCGGCCGTTGTTCCCCGATCCCAAGACCTACCTGCAGTACCAGTTCGGCAATTACTCCACGCAGAAACTGCCGAGCTGGACCTCCTACCACGGGATGACGGACAAGGACGCCGAGACCTACGAAAACGGCCCCGCCGCCACGAAGCTCGTCAAGCCGTGGTCCGACATCATGATCGGCTACCAGAAGGTGGTGCGGCTGCCCGGCATCGTGCTCGGCCTGCTGCTCCTCGTCGGCATGTACGGCGTGGCCGTCCGCTGGCGCAAACTCGGCGGGCCCATCCTGCTCCCCTGGCTGGGCGCGGTGGGCCTCATCCTGGCGCCGGCGGCGACGGCCGAGTTCGACTACCGCTACCTGCTCCCCGCCGTCCCGCTCGCCTGCCTCGCCGCAGCCATCACCCTTCGCCACGGCGTACGGCTGCCGCTCCGGCGGAGCCCACAGCCTGCGTCAGAGGCGCAAACGGGCACGGCTTAGGCGAGGACCGGGGGTCGGACACGGCCACTGACGCGCAAATGCGTCAGGCGCGTCTGAACAGCGTCGTACAGCGTGAGCGGGTCAGGCTCGGTGGACGGCGTCGTACAGCGTGAGTGGGTCAGGCTCGGTGGACGGCGTCGTACAGGACACGTTTGGGGATGCCGGCCGATTTGGCGACGTCGACGATGGCCTGCTTGCGGGAGACTCCGGCGCTCTCGCGGCGGACCACCTCGGCGATCAGGTCCTCGATGTCGGGCTCGGCGTCGTCCGGCGCGTGCCCGGCGACGACGAGGGTGATCTCGCCTCGCACGTCACCCGAAGCCCATTTGGCCAGCTCGCCGAGCGTGCCTCGCCGTACCTCCTCGTAGGTCTTGGTGAGCTCGCGGCAGACGGCGGCGGGCCGGTCCGGGCCGAACGCCTCGGCCATCGCCTCAAGGCAGGCGTGCAGGCGGTGCGGGGCCTCGAAGAACACCATCGTGCGTTCCTCCTCGGCGATCCTCTCCAGCCGACGGAGCCTCTCCCCGGGCTTGCGCGGCGGGAAGCCCTCGAAGCAGAACCGGTCGCTGGGCAGGCCGGAGATCGCCAGCGCGGCGGTGACCGCCGACGGGCCGGGCAGCGTGGTCACGCGGATGCCGGCGTCCACGGCCAGGTGGGTCAGCCGATATCCCGGATCGGATACGCCGGGCATGCCCGCGTCGGTGATGACCAGCACGGTCTCACCTTCGACGAGCGCCTCCAGCAGCTCCTTCGACCGGGCGACCTCGTTGGCGTCGTAGTACGACACCACGCGGCCGGTCAAGGTCACTCCAAGGTCGGCGACCAGCCGCTTGAGCCTCCGGGTGTCCTCGGCCGCGATCACATCCGCCGTCCCGAGCGCCTCCCGGAGCCGCGGCGAGGCGTCTCCCACCTGTCCGATTGGGGCTCCCGCGAGAATCAACACTCATCCACCCTATGAAACCTTCACGGGCGTTACCGCAGATGTTCTCAATCGTTCGTGTACGCCGTGTTCGTGGCAGGTGCCACGAGTAGTCTTTCCAGGTGGCCGTGACTGACTTCCCTTACCAGGCGTACGAGGAGCCGGACCAGGAGCCGGGGGGCGCGAAGCCCTCCATGCGTGACCGGCTGGTTCCCCCCATGCAGGGCAGCCCGCTGTGGGGCTGGCTCGGCCCGCTGATCGTCGCCGCCTTCGGGGCGTTCCTGCGTTTCGACCGGCTCGGCACGCCCAAGGCCGTGGTGTTCGACGAGACCTATTACGCGAAGGACGCCTTCTCCCTGCTGAAGTTCGGCGTGGAGCGGCAGTTCGTCGACAACGCCAACAATCTTCTGCTGTCCGGCAACACCGCGATCTTCAAGCAGTGCGACCAGGTGGAGCAGTGCGCCTCCTATGTGGTGCATCCGCCGCTGGGCAAGTGGATGATCGCCCTCGGCGACCTGCTGTACGACTTCAACCCCTTCGGCTCGCACTCGACTGCCGCCGGGTTCGACGTGGCCCCGTTCGGCTGGCGTTTGGCCGCGGCCCTGTTCGGGGCTCTGTCCATTTTCATCCTGGCCCGGGTGGCCCTGCGGATGACCCGCTCCACCGTGCTGGGCTGCCTGGCCGGGCTGCTGCTGTCGCTGGACGGGTTGCATTTCGTGCTGTCCCGTACGGCGTTGCTGGACATCTTCCTGATGTTCTGGATCCTGGCCGGTTTCGCCTGCCTGGTGGCCGATCGTGACTGGGCGAGGGGACGGCTGGCCGACTGGTACGAGTCGGCCGAACGGGGCCTGACGGGTCCCAGGCTCGGCCTGCGGCCGTGGCGGCTGGCCGCCGGTCTGTGCCTGGGCGCCGCCCTGGCGACCAAGTGGACCGGCGTCTTCTTCATCATCGCCTTCGCGATCATGTCGGTGGTGTGGGACGCCGGCGCCCGCCGCATGGTGGGCCTGCGCAGGCCGTACTCGGAGGCCTTCCGTCTCGATGTGCCGTTGGCCTTCGCCTGGACGGCCCTGGCGCCGATCGTCGTGTACATGGCCTCCTTCGCCGGCTGGTTCGCCACCGACAAGGGATATGGCCGCAACTGGGAGCAGGCCACCTCCAGCGGCCCCTCCTTTTTCGTCATCGACTCGCTGCGCTCCTGGTTGGCCTACCAGAAGCAGGTGCTCGGCTTCCACACCGGCCTGGAGTCCACCCACCCCTACCAGTCGGAGCCGTGGAGCTGGCCGCTGCTGCTGCGTCCGGTCGCGTTCTTCTACGAGTCGCCGACGGGCTGCGGCGCTCCCAGGTGTTCGTGGGCCGTGCTCGGCACCGGAACCCCGGTCATCTGGTACGGCGGCCTCATCGCCCTGATCGCGATGATCGCCTGGTACACCGCGACCCGCGACTGGCGCGCCGGGGCGGTGCTGGTCGGCTACGCGGCGGGCTGGCTGCCCT
>JBIOWF010000057.1:0-39295 GCA_044868295.1 Microtetraspora sp.
TGGACGAGGCGCACACGACTTCGGCGAACAGCTGGAACGACCCGGCGGTGAGCACCACGTAGATCACTTCGCCGAGACGGCCCAGCTCGTCGGCGACCGCCCGGACGTCGCCGTCGGCCCGGATGCCGAGCATGGCCATCGTCGGCCAGCCCAGGGCGAGCGGATCGGTGATCCCGACCACCTGCAGGACCTTCGACTCGATGAGCCGCTGGACCCGCTGCCGCGCCGCAGGGGCGGAGAGGCCGATCTTCTCGCCCAGGGCGGCGTACGACATCCGGCCGTCCCGTTGCAGCTCCCGCAGGATGGTCCGGTCCGTCTCGTCGAGTCTCAACCGTGGAGCTCCCTCACGGCCGCCGTGAACACCTCGGTGTGCAGGTCCACGTCGGTCGCGGTGGTCGCCGGGCACATCAGGGCCATGTTGTGGAACGGCGTCATCAGCACGCCGCGGTTGTGCGTGTAGAGGTGGAAGTAGTCGTCCAGGTCTTCGTCGGACATGGCCGCGGACTCGCCGCCGTTCGACGGGACGCCGAAGCGGTATTCCGTACGGGCGCCGAGCTGGCTGACGGACCAGGGCAGGCCCTCGATCGCCTGGCGAACGCCGAGCGTGAAGCGGGTGGACAGGGCGGTCATGTGGTCGAAGGCCTGCTCGGTCAGCACATGTTCCAGGGTCGCCCGGGCGGCCGCGATCGACAGCGCGTTGCCGGCGAGGGTGCCGCCGACGCCGCCGACGTCGACGAGGTCGGCCTCCTTGCTGTTCAGGACACGCTCGGCGACGTCCCGCGTCACGCCGTACGCGCCGATGGGCACACCACCGCCGATGGCCTTGCCGATGGTGACGAGGTCGGGGTCGAGGTCCCAGGCGCGGGTGCAGCCGCCGGGCCCGGCCGAGAACGTGTGAGTCTCGTCGTTGATCAGCAGGACGTCGTGCTCCCTGGTGATCTCCCGGACCGCCGCGAGGAAGCCGGGTTCGGGCAGGACGATGCCGATGTTGGTGAGCGCGGGCTCCATCAGCACGCACGCGACGTCGCCGTGCGCGAGCTCCTTGCGCAAACCCTCGATGTCGTTGAACTCGACGACCCGGGTGGTGACCGAGGGATCGACCGCCGGGCCGACGTTTCCGGCGCGCGCCTGCGGCCCGGACGGGCCGAGCGTGATGACGGTCTCGTCCACGCTGCCGTGGTAGCAGTAGTTGAACACCAGGATCTTGGGCCTGCGGGTGATCTGGCGGCACAGGCGGATCGCCCAGCGGTTGGCGTCGGTGGCGGTCAGGCTGAAGCTCCACAGGTCGACCTTGAACCGCCGGGCGAGCTCCGCGCCCACCCATTGCGCGTCCTCGGTGGGCAGCATCGCCGTGAACCCCGCCCGATCGCGTACGGCACGCGTCACGGCCTCGGGGGAGTGGCCCGCCATGGCTCCGGTGTCGCCGAGGCAGAAGTCCACGTACTCGTGGCCGTCGATGTCGCGCACCCGGGCGCCGCGGGCCTCGGCCAGGTAGGCCGGGAACCGCCCGGCCGACTTGTTCATCCACGTCATCGGAACTCGCCCGAGCAGCGATCCGGCGTTCTCGTACGCCTGCCGGCTCCGTGGCAGGCGGGCGCGGTAGGCCTCACGTTCACGGTCGAGCAGTACGGCGAGGCGGTTGCGATCAATCATGTCGTTGGCATCACTCATATATCGAATGTTGCCTCAATCGAATCAAAAGTGTCCATACCCCATCACGATCGATTCTGTTGCCCATGCCCCGGTCGCATCAGAGAAGATTCACTTCCTGAGCCCCTGCCCGAAGTCGATCCACCGTACGGCCCGCCTCATGGCGGAGGGGCATCTCCTCCTGTCGAAGGAGATCACGCCTGTTCTCCCTAACTATGCTGATGAGAGGGATATGGGGGGTGGCGTGCGTGGTGGCGACCGAAGAGACACGTCCGGGCAGCGCTGAAGACAGCGCTGAAGACAGGGCCGAAGGCGCGGAAGGCAGTGCGGAAGGCGGCGCTGAGGACCCGCGATCCTGGCTCGGCGCGTGGCTGGATCGGGTACGGGCCAAACCGGCGGGGCGGCTGACGCTCAAGATCCTGGTGGGAGTGGTCGGCGCGGCACTCGTGATCGGCGGCCTCATCATGGTGCCGTTCCCCGGGCCCGGCTGGCTCGTCGTCTTCGCCGGTCTCGCGGTCCTGGCGTCCGAGTTCGCGTGGGCCCACCGCGCTCTCAAGTTCGCCAAGGGCACCGTCACGTCGGCGACCGACTGGCTCAAGCGGCAGAACTGGGTCGTCCGCATCCTGGCCAGCCTGATCACCTTGGCCGTCGCCGCGGCCATCGTCTGGGCCACCCTCAAGTTCACGATGGGGATCGACCTCATCACGATGGCCCAGACCTTCATCACCCGCTGAATGCCATAGTCCCAGCGGGGGAACCGTACGAGGCTCAGGTTTCAGAGTGAGGCGGCGGCCAGGCGGCGGACGGCGAGTTCGCTGAACAGGGTGGCGCCGTCGGCCAGGATGGCGTCGTCGAACATGGCCTCGGGGGAGTGGTTGGTCGGAGCCGTCGAGTGGTCGACATCGCGCGGGCAGGCGCCGACGACCAGGAAGGCGCCCGGGACCTCCTCCAGGATGAACGAGAAGTCCTCCGAACCGGTGGCCGGTTGCGGCAGCGGGAGGAACCTGCCGTCGCCCAGGACGTCCCGCACCGTCGCGGCCGCGAAGTCGGTCTCCGCCTGATCATTGACCGTGACGGGATATCCGATGCCGAACTCGCAGTCGACGGTGAGCCCGTGGGCCGTGCCGATCCCGCGCGCGAGCCGGACGACCCCGTCCCTGACCTGGGCTCGGGTCTGCTTGGAGAAGGTGCGGATGGTGGCCTCGAAGCGCGCGTCGTCGGGGATCACGTTGTCCGTGGTGCCGGCGTGGAAGCTGCCCACGGTGATGACGACCGGGTCGAAGACGTCGAACGTCCGGGTGACGTAGGTCTGCAGCGCCGTGACGATCTCGCAGGCTGCGGGGATCGGGTCGAGAGCGCGGTGCGGGGAGGATCCGTGTCCGCCCCGGCCGCGTACGGTGACCAGGAACGTGTCGGCCGCCGCGAGGATCGGCCCGGGCCTGGTGACGAACAGCCCCTGGGGGATCATGGTCGGAAAGACGTGCATGCCGTACGCGGCGACGGGCCTGGACCCGGAGGCGTCGAGCACACCCTCGTCGATCATGATCTTGGCGCCCTCGAAGCCCTCCTCCCCGGGCTGGAACATGAACACGACGTCACCGGCCAGCTCCTCACGCCGGTCGGCGAGCAGCCGCGCGGCCCCAGCGAGCATGGCCATGTGCAGGTCGTGGCCGCAGGCGTGCATCCGGCCGTCGATCGTCGACCGGTAGGGGACGTCCACCTTCTCGTGGACCGGCAGCGCGTCCATGTCGGCGCGGAGGAGCACGGTCGGCCCGGGCCGGGAACCGCGTAGAACCGCCGTCACTGAGGAGAGCTTCTTGCCCGTGCTGATCTCCAGGGGCAGCCCGTCGAGCGCCGCGAGGACCTTCTCCTGCGTCCGGGGGAGGTCCAGCCCCAGCTCCGGCTCGCGGTGCAGGTCGCGGCGAAGCCGAACCAGGTCGTCCTGAAATGTCATGACTCATCCTCAATGAAGATCCGTAGACACGACCACCATTTCATGATCGTGAATGAGAATCAGACTTGTGCACCCCGATTTTCCCCCACGATCAGGAGTACACGAGGTGCACGGTCCACCGCATTGTCACCAATGCACGCAACCAGATCCCCAGGGATGTGGCGTGGCGCGCGAACGACACGAGATGGCATCGGCCCGCCCGAGTGGGTGATCCCTTTGGGGGCGGCGACATGACTTAGGGGCGACACGGCTTAAAGGGTCGGGGCTTAGGGGCGACACGGCTTAAAGGGTCCGGGCTTAGGGGTGTCGCGGCGTCCTGCCGTGGGCTCCCGAGCGCGCGAGCCGCGTTCCGCCGGGGTGCTGGGCGGCGCCCAGCTCGATCCGCCGGGCCGCGTCAGGCGCGAAGCGCAGGTCGTGGGTGATGAGGATCGTGGTCCGGCCGGACATGAGCCGCCGCAGGGGCTCCATGACGCGTGCCGCGGTCGTCGCGTCGAGGCCGGTCATCGGCTCGTCGAGGACCAGGACGGGAGCGTCGCGCAGGACGGCGCGGGCGATCGCGATCCGCTGGCGTTGCCCGCCCGACAGCAGTCGGCCGCGCTGCCCGATGGGAGTGTCGTACTTCTGCGGCAGCGCCTCGATGAAGCCGTGCGCGTCCGCCATGACGGCGGCCCGGACGATGTCGGCCCGGCCGGCGCCGGGGCGCCCGTAGGCGATGTTGTCCCGCACGGTTCCGGAGAAGAGCAGATTCTCCTGCTGCAGGATGGTGATGTTGTCGCGCAGCCATCGGCATGGCAGATCGCGGATGTCGACGCCGTCGAGGAGGATGCGTCCCGCGATGGGGTCGTAGAAGCGCAACAGGAGCTTGGCCAGGGTGGACTTCCCGGCGCCGCTCGGCCCGGTGCACACGACGAGCTCCCCTGGCCCGGCGCTGAAGGACAGGCCCTCCAGCGTGGGCGTGGATCTGTTCGGGTAGGTGAAGTCCACGTCCACGAGTTCGACAAGCCCACGGCTCCGCGCCGGCTTCGCGGTCCGGTCGCGGACGCCGCCCTCGGGGCCGGTTCCGTCGTCGGCTTGTTCCCGCAGCTCGCCGACCTCCTGGTAGTTCGCGTCCTGGTCGGTCGCGTCCTGGTAGTTCGTGTCCTGATCGGTTTCGGCCTTGTCGGTGACGGCGGGCCTGGTTCGGAGGATCTCGATGACCCGGTCCGACCCGGCCGCCGCCTCGGAGACGGTGAGCGCGATCTCGCCGAGGCTCTGCACCGTCGGATAGAGGTAGGCGAGATAGGCGGCGAAGGCGAGCAGCCCGCCGATGGTCAGCCGTCCGGAGGCGATCTCCCAGGCGCCGACCCCGATGATCACGAGCAGGCAGACGGTCTCGATGATCTGTACGGCGGGGCCGTACAGCGCGGACAGCCGGGCCTGGGCCATGTTGGCGCGCAGCCAGTTGCCGCCTTCGGCGTGCAGCCGCTCCGCCTCCGTCTCCTGGCGGTTGTAGGCCTGGACGAGGGACTGGTTGGCCAGGCTCTCCTCGATGGCGCTGTTCATGGCCCCGTTGCTGGAGCGCTCGCGCGCTGCCGCCGTCCTGAACCTCGCCGCGAAGACCTTGGAGACCAGCAGGAACGCGGGGATCATCGCGAACGTGACCAGCGCGAGGTCCCAGCTCATGTAGAAGGCGGCTCCGGCGAAGAGGACCGCGCCGACGACCGTCGTGAACAGCCGCACGAGGCCGGAACCCACCAGTTCCTCGATGGCCTCGATGTCGTCGGTCAGCCGGGCCATCAGGTCGCCGAGCCTGCGGTTCTCGAAGAAGTCGGGCGTGAGCGTCTGGAGGTGCTCGAAAACGCCGTCCCGCAGCCGGAGCAGGAAGCGCTCTCCGCCGAGAGCCGTGGTGTAGGCGCCGGCGAAGGATGCCAGCGCTGCGACGACGGCGAGACCGAGCCAGGTGAACGCGGGAGCCCAGAAGGCCGCGAGGTCCTGGCTGCTGAGCACCTCGTCGGTGATGCGCCCGAACAACGAGATCGCCACGACCTCGCACGCCGCCGCGATCATCGCGAACGCGCCACCGGCCACGAAGAGCCGGCGGACGCCGCGGGTCCGTGGCCAGAACTCCCTGAAGGTCTTCCGGATGGACACGACAGGAGCCAGGGGAGCGGGGTGCGACTCCGGGTCTCCGTCGGCGGACACATGCACCGGGCCGGGCGAGGTCACGGGTGAGGGCATGGATGAAAGCCGACGGGCGATCCGTCGGCTCTCATCAGATCCGGCAGGTGTCACTACCAGCAGCCGCGACGGCAGCGCCAGCGCCTACGGCACCTGCGGCGGCGGCGCCACCGGCGACCGCCGCCCCAGCCCCAGCCGCCCCACCACGGATCGTGGTTGGTAGGCAGCGTGGGGAACTGGCTAATACTCATCGGATTCCCCCCTCAGACTGGTGTAGTTGTACTTTCAACGTGACAGTACCACCCGGGTCAGGATAAATCACCAAATGCGACATGCATTGGGCACCTTTTAACTTGGTTATTGTGATAAACCGTTCTGCCTGCTGGAAGTAAAATCTTCTCAAGATTGCGCGGCGGCTGGTCGCGTACTCAACCGCTGCTCTGACCTGCGGTGAAGTGGTCTCCAAAGCCTGGATGGCGAGAGCTCAAAGACTGGGTGCCGATTTGTCGCAGCCGGTCAGCTGTCCGTACGGACATTGATCGTCCGGGATTCGCGGAGGGGTCGGAAGATGTGGTTTTCGCGAATTCGACACGGGAATTGACATACACAGTCAATAAACGCCACGCAAAGGCGCATTGATATTACAGGGCGGCCTGACGGGATGACTGTTCGAAGTCAAGTCGCGCGGGCTGGGCGATCAGCGCCGCGCGGCCCCGGCGACGTGAAACGGTCGCTCCAGGCTCGCCCGCAACGGGGGGGCGGTGTGGGATGTCCGGCCCGCCTAACTTACGCTAACGTAGGTTACGACATCGTAGGTTAGGGGTTGACATGCCTGTCACGTCTCGTCCACTCACGCAGACCGAGCTGCTCCTCGAGCTGGAGCCCGTCGTCGAGGGGGAGCTCAACCGCCACCTGAGCGTGGCCAAGGAGTGGTTTCCACACGAGTACGTCCCGTGGAGCGACGGCCGGACCTTCGACGGGGTGCTGGGCGGCGAGGCCTGGTCTCCGGAGGACTTCCCGCTCCCGGAGGCCGCCCGAGTCTCCCTCGTGGTCAACCTGCTGACCGAGGACAACCTCCCGAGCTACCACCACGAGATCGCCACGACGTTCGGCAGGGACGGCGCCTGGGGCACCTGGGTGCATCGCTGGACGGCGGAGGAGGGACGGCACGGCATCGCCCTGCGCGACTACCTCACGGTCACCCGCGCGGTGGACCCGGTCGCCCTTGAGCGGGCCCGGATGACCCACATGGGGACCGGGTTCACCACTGACTACGAAGGCATGTTGCGTCAGCTCGCGTACGTGTCGTTCCAGGAGCTGGCGACCCGCATCGCCCATCGCAACACCGGCCGGGCCTCCGGCGACCCGCTGTGCGAGCGACTCCTCACGCGGATCGCGGCGGACGAGAACCTGCACATGCTCTTCTACCGCAACCTCCTGGCGGCGGCGTTCGAGCTGTCGCCGTCCCAGACCATGCGCGCGGTGACCGATGTCGTGACCTCCTTCCAGATGCCCGGCCACGGGATCGAGGGGTTCACCCGCAAGTCCGTGATGATCGCGATGGCCGGCATCTACGACCTTCGCCAGCACTGCGACGAGGTGCTGCTGCCCGTACTGCGCCAGTGGAAGGCCTTCGACATCGAGGGGCTCGACGCGGAGGGGGAGCAGGCCCGAGAGGAGCTCGCCGCCTTTGTCGAGCAGCTCGACGTCGCCGCGACCCGCTTCGAGGAGCGCCGGGCCGCCCGCCAGGCGAGGGCACAGGCCGCCTCGTAGCCCTCACCGGCCTCCACGCCGGAGCCGCGGCGCGGCTCCGGCCGTTGTCGGAGGGCCGACAAGCCGTCCGCCGGAGGGCCGACGAGCCGCCGGAAGCCCTGACGAGCCGTCTGCGGACGGGCGGACGAGCGCTCCGTGAAGGTCGGCGAACCGGGCTTCGGCGGGTTGGGGCCCTAAGGGGGTCGGCAGGTGGGATGAGCCCTGAGGGGTTCGGCGGGTCGGGCGAGCCCTGCGGGTTCTAAAGGTAGAGGCCGGTGCCGTGGTCGGTCTGCGGGGTGGCGACGGCATGCAGGTCGCGCTCGCGCATGACGAGGTAGATCTGGCCGTGGACCTCGACCTCGTACTGATCCTCGGGGTTGAACAGCACCTTGTCGCCGACCTTCACGGCGCGGGCGTTGGCGCCCACGCCGCACACCTCGCCCCAGGCGAGCCGGTTGGCCATCTTGACGGTCGCCGGGATGACGATGCCCGCGGTGCTGCGCCGCTCCTCGGTTTCCTGCTCGACCTTGACCATGACACGGTCATGGAGCATCTGGATCTCGAATTTCGGGTCGGCCACGTTGGCAGTTTACGCGGCCTGGCCACGCGCATCGCCCTTCCCGGCGACGAGCTCACTCCCGGCCCATGGCCAGGCCGTACCCGGTGCCGCCGTGACGGTATGAGCGGCCCCTGCCCCATTCGAGGACCTCGAACCGCAGGTGGACGGTGTTGGAGCGGGTGCCCGTGAGGTCGGCCATCATCTTCTCGGACAGGTCGACGATGGCGGGGATGTCGTGCTGGGCGACGGCCCACTCGGCGGGGCCGAAGTCCTCGACGACGCCGGTCGCGCTCTTACCACGGTAGGTGACCTTCACCTTCGTGCCGAGGGGCCAGTACGGGCTGGCGATCGTCTGGTAGCGCATGGGCTTGCCGGAGGCGGTCTGGCCGTCCCAGAAAGAGGTGGCGGTAGCGGTACCGGCCGGGAAACGGCTCTTGGGTTTGGCGGCGGCATCCGCGGGTTTGATGGGCTTGATGGTCATGGCGGGCTTGGCGACCGGCACTGGAGCGGCGGCTTCGGCGACGGCTTCGACGGCTGAGGCGGGGCTCACGGCGGAAATCGCGGAAGGGGCCGGTTTCGGGAGCGGGACGAGTGCGACGGGCGCTTGATCGGGGGAGAAGGCCTTGGCTGCGACGGTCGCGCCTCCGGCGAGCAATACTCCGGCGACCGCGGTGACGACCGCCTGACGGGCTCGCTTGTGCATGGGCATCCTTTCGCTTGATCGCAACCACCTCGAAGTGGGGATTTGAGGTGGTGGCCGTCGCGAAGGAGTCCTGACCGGCTGCCAGAAGTCGAAGGTGCGCCTGAACCCGGGCATGCCGAAGCACGCGTACGGGGGTGTGAAACTTGGGGCTCCCCGTCACCGGGAGAGGCGTCGCGCCAGATGCGGCGAACGACGGCCTTGCGATATATGGGGGTTTGGGTACGCAAGGGGGTATTGCGTGGTGCGAGTATAGGCAATAAGCGGGCAAATAAGACAAAGTGATACAAATCACTGGTAGATCTTTTAGCGTGCCACTCGGCTTCACGCCACCTCTGCCGGACCGCCATTCGCAAGCACCGGACGGTCCCCGAAGGTCAGCGCCGGTCTCGTGCCGCCTCTGCCGGATGGGCATACGCAGGCACCGGACGGCCCTGGAAGGTCAGCGCCGGACGGCTTGCGAAGGTCGGCTCCGCACGATCGCCAAAGTCAGCGGGTGAGGACCTCGCCGGGCAGGTCGAGCTGCTCGCGGAGCGCCGCGCGGCCGAGGTCGGTGACGGCGAGGGCGCGCCCGGTGCCGATCCGGACGATCCAGCCCGAGCTGAACGCGTGACGGCAGAGTGCGGCGCCGACGGCTCCCGCCAGGTGGGGGCGGCGCTCCGTCCAGTCGAGGCAGGAGCGGACAAGGGGACGCCCGCCGGGCCGTGTCCCGGCGTCGATGCCGAGCGCGGCCAGCCACGCCACGCCGTCGCCGGTGAGCGCCGGTCCCAGCTCCCACGAAAGGAACCGGCGCTCGACCATCGCGTCGGTCACGGCGACGCCCAAAGTGCCCGCGAGATGGTCGTAGCAGGTGCGTGCGTGGGCCAGTGCCTCCCGCCGGCTCGCCGCCGACAGCGAGCGGATCGGGGCCGGGCGCCGGGGCGCGGCGGCCGTCAGGCTCTCGATCATCTCGGCGATCTCCGGCCCGGCCAGCCGTACGTAGCGGTGGCGGCCTTGCCGCTCCTCGGCCAGCAGGCCGCCCGCCACGAGCGAGTTGAGGTGCTCGGTGGCCGTCGAGGCGGCCACCCCGGCGTGGCGCGCCAGTTCGGTGGCGGTCCAGGCCCGGCCGTCCAGCAGGGCGAGGCAGAACGTCGCGCGGGTGTGGTCGGCCAGCAGCCCGGCCAGCGTGGCCAGGCCCAGGCTGTCTTCCCGGGTGTCGTGGTCGCTCATCGTCGTCCATCCTCCTTCAGTGACCCTTCGGGCAGCGCCGAAAGGTTCTGAAAGCGTTCTAGATCAACGCATGCCACAGGCGACTAAACTCGGGGTAAAGCAAGCCAAAGGGGGCGCGTCTTGATTCCGGACTCGGGTGTCAAATACGCGGAGCGGATCCCGGGGGACGGCATGTACGTCGTGGGGGTCGACGTCGCGCCCGGTCGCTACGTCTGCGGCGCGCCGGGGGACGGGTACTGGGTGCGCTATCCGGACAACGGGGTCGGGCCGGTGACCGGCCGCCGCCACGGAACCGGCGCCGCCGAGGTGGTCATCGAGCCGGGCGACACCGCCTTCGACAGCCACATGCCGGGAGAGTGGACTCGCGCCGGGGTGCGCCGCCCGCCGATTCCGCAGGCCTCGCCGGGGCATACGGCACCTGTCAAGAAGAAGCCCACCGTGAAGCCGGTGCTGGACCCGGACCTTCCCCCCGAGCTCGTCCAGATGCTGGCGGCGGATCCCACGTTGCTGCGCCATGTGCGCGGTGGAGATCGCTGGAACCCGGACAACGGCAGGCGGGACCCGTCCTGGATATCCGCGATCATGGTCCTGATCGGCGTCTTCCTCCTCTTCGGTCTCGTCAGGTGGGCGGGCCCGTTCGGCCTGATCGGAGGGCTCTTCCTGATCGGGTCGGGACCCCGTGTCACCCGTCGGCTGCGCACGCGGCCGGCTCGGCGGCGGCGGCGGATCGCCATCCGGCACAAGGACCGCTTCCGTGTCGACCGGGATTTCGATCCGGCCGCCCGAGCCCTCCTCCTGCGGACGCAACGCGCGATCCGCCGGATCAGCGAGTCGTCCGTCTCCGCGGCCGGGTTGCTCGACATCGCGGAGAACGCCGTGGTCCTGCCTCAGCAGGAATGGGAGGTGGCGAAGGCCCTGAGCCGGGTGTCACAACTACGCGCCGAACAGGCCGCGATGGCGGCCCAGGGCATGACCCCGCAGGTCGAGGAGGCGCTCGCGCCGATGCGGAGCACCCTCGACACCGTGGTGGCCTCGGTCACCTCCCGGATCGAGGCGCTGGAACGCTACGCCGAAAAGGTGCGCGAGGCCGACCGCGCCTACCGCGCCCATGAGCAGATGCGGTTGCTCATCGAGCGCGCCGGCGCCTACCAGGAGCTCCTCGTGGAAACGGTCAGGGACGACCTCGCCGTATCCGAGATCGAGCGGCTGACCCGCAACACGGAAGCACTGGAGCAGGCGCTGAGCGCGAGCCTGGAGGCGGCCCGCCGAGCCGGAACCGCGCTGATCGCCTGAAAGCGCGGCCACGCGGCCTGCCGACGGGGTGTCAGGAGGTCCTGGTCAGGGACTCGACGGGCAGGCCCGCCTCGACCCAGTCCTGGATGCCCTCGCGGTACTTGCGGACGTTCGTGTAGCCGAGCTGGGAGAGCCGGTTCGCGACCGCCTGGCTGTTGCCGCAGGACGGGTTGGAGCAGTAGGTCACGATCGCGGCGTCCTTGTCGGGGAGCAGGCCGGTGGCCCGGTCGGCGACCTCGCCTTCCACGAGTGCGACGGCCCCGGGAAGGTGCTGCTGGGCGTAGTACTCGCCGCCGAGGGTGTCGACGACGGTCACGGTGCCCGCGTCGATCGCGGACTCGAGCTCGTCGCGGCTGATGAGAGCGGTCATTGCGTCCTCCAACATAAATGGACTACAGTCCGTTTTTGTGAACAACCCGGAAATTAGCGGACCGGAGTCCGGTTCGTCAAGTGAGCTTCTGCGGCTCGTAGGCGGGCCCCCGCCCCGCGAGCGGGCGGACGCCGCGCGCAACCGGCTGAAAGTGCTGGCCGCGGCGGCGAAGCTGTTCCGCGAGGAGGGTGTCGAGGCCGTCTCGATGGACGCGATCGCCGCCGCGGCCGGCGTCGGGAAGGGAACGCTCTTCCGCAGGTTCGGCGACAAGTCCGGGCTGGTGGCCGCGCTGCTCGACGACAAGGAGCGTGAGCTGCAGAGCGGAATCCTGTCCGGCCCCCCGCCGCTCGGCCCCGGGGCTCCGGCGGCCGACCGGGTGCCGGCGTTCGTGGCCGCGTACGCCGACTATCTCTTCGAGCATCTCGACCTGCTGCGCGTCTCGGAGACCGCGAGCCCCGGCGCCCGCTATCGCATCGGCGCCTACCGCTTCTGGCGCCTTCATCTGGCGATCCTGCTCGCCCAGGCCAGGCCCGGCCACGATGCGGACTATCTCGCGCACGCCCTGCTCGCGGCGCTCGGCGCCGAGCACATGACGGCGGTCCTGGGAGAATGCGACGCCGCCCGGGTCAAGGCCGGGCTGGCCGCACTCGCCGCCTCCCTCGTGACCGAATAGGCGGAGCGGCGCGGCTTTCGCGCGGCCCGGGCGAGATGCCTGGGGTTGTCGACCTGCGGGCGGCCGTGCGGGTGCCGGTGACTCAGTGGGTGCTGGTGACCGATGCGATCTCGTTCAGCGGGAACTCCAGATAGTCGCCGGCCTCCTCGCACCAGGCGTCGAGCACGCCGCTGCGCAACTCGCCGTGGCTGACCGTCGCGGTCACGCCGTCGGAGAGCGTGATCAGAGCGCGGACGCCGCGGTCGACGACGAAGCCCAGCAGCGACTGCTGCGCGGTGGGCAGCCGGGTCGCCATCCGGCCTATCACGGCCCAGGTGTGGCTGCCGGAGCCGAGCGGCTCGCCGTTCACCAGAAGCCGCTTGGCGTGCTCGCGCGGGTCGGGCGGCGGGTCCACCAGCACGGGAATCCGGTCAAGCTCGGCGACACGTCCGCCCGGCAGGAGGATCAGCCGGCCGCCGGCTGGCTCCCGCCGGATCGTGATCTCCCCGGTGTCGTCGACCGGCACCGGGGCGTACCCGGCCTCCCGCAAACAGGAGAGCGTCCGCTCGGCGGGTGCGGCACTGGCGAGCACGGTCGGGGCGAGGAGTCGAAGCCCCAGCCTGGCGAGCCGCCGATGCGCGGCGATCTCGGCCAGCAACCCGGGGTCGGAGCCCTGGATGATGCAGCCGACCGAGGTGACGGTGACCTCCCCATGCCTGCGCGCCACGTCCCGTACGAGATAGGTCAGCGGCTGTGGAAGGGCGCCCACCTGGGCGAGGCCGGCGAGGAGGCCGTCGGCCGTCTCGCCGCCGTCCAGGGCCCGCCGAACGCTCGCCTGACTGAACCGCCACACGGAGGCGGAGCCCTGCGACTCGCGGTCCGCGGCGCGGTCGAGGAGCGAGGCGAGCTCGGCCGAGGGTGGGCCGGTGACGACGGCCGTCAGATCCGCCCCGAAGAGCGCGGTGCGCTGCGCGGCGGCGAGGGCCTGGGTCGAGCGCTCGGCCAGCAGCCGGTCGTGCTCCACCTCGGGCACGGTGCCGTCGTTCTCGTTTCCGGCGACCGAGCCGAGCGCGGCGAGGGCACGGCCGAGCTCCGTCAGCGTGTCGCACGCGGCGAGGCCGAGCAGGCGGGCCTCGTCGAGGATTCCCGGCGCACACTCGGCGAGCAGCTCCGCGTCGAGCAGCGGCGCCCGCCAGTGGACGGACTGCACCAGCTCCTGCAGGGTCGCGAAGCCGCGCCGTTCGGGGATCTCAGCGAGCGCCCCGAACAGGGCCCAGCGGATCCTCGCGATGGTCTCCCCGGCCGGGTCGTCGCCAAGCAGGGTGGAGAAGCGGCCCTCGGTCCGCCGCAGGGACGAGCGCTCCATCCGCCACCACGCCGCCAGCAGGACGCGCAGCCTGGCCGGGGCATCCTCCAGTCGCCACGCGTCGAACCCGTTCGTGGGCACCAGGCCGCCGGCGCCCTCGTCGAGGGCGATCAGCCGGGCGACCGCGGCGACCTCCACCAGCAGCCGGATCTCCTCCTCCGAGCAGCCGGTCTCCTTGGCGAGGCGCTTCACCTCGCGCACCCCGACGCCGCCGCTCTTCAGCAGGGGCAGCGGTGTCTTGTCGGTGTTCTCCAGCAACGCGGTGGCGCGGTCCAAAACGTGCGGCGCCGCGAGGCACATCGCGTGCTCGACGGCGGCCGAGTCGACCGCGATCGTGGCCAGGTCGGGCGGGTAGGGAGTGAACGCGCCGTGATAGTCGGGCCCGCGCAGGGCGAGCGCCACCTCCCGGGGGATCTCCGCGACGCCCCACTGGGTGCGGAAGAGGATGCCCCGGTCGAGAGCCCACTTCTCAGGTGCCCCCGGGGCGAGAAAGCTGTCGCCGTCCACGCTCCGGACGGGTCCGTCCCAGGCGAAGTCGTCCAGCATGCCCAGCGTGCCGTCGGGGGCCTCGGCGATCAGGGAGCTCAGGGACTCGGTGTCGCTCAGCAGCGCCGACACCCGGGCGATCATCTGACGCTTGCCGCCCTGGCTGGGCAGACCCAGATTGCGGCAGATGCGCCGCAGCCCCTCGACGTCCACCATCCACGAGTCGAGATACGCGGTGAGCGGCTCCCCGAGGCCGCACGGCGCGGTCCACCAGCGGGCGACGGCCGTGGGGAGGTTGATTCTGCCGTCGGGTGACGGCCAGGCGAGCGCGTGGTCGTAGAGGCCGTCCAGCCACGGGATCACCTCGGATGTGCTCACGCCGAGGAAACGGGCCAGCTCATCCTCGGTGGGCCGGCCGCCGATCACCAGGCAGGCCTGCAGGATCTCCAGGAAAGGAAGCGGGAGGCCCCGCATGACCTCCATGACGGCGAAGTTGTTGGCCAGCCGCTGGGCGAGGGCGTCGAGCCGCCGTGGCCAGGGCGCGGCTATGGCGTCCGGGCGGTTGGCCAGGACGCGGGCGAGGCGGTCTTCGTCGAGAGTGGTCAGCCAGCCGGTTAGGTGATCGTCCATCACAGATCTCTCGGGAGTCTCAGGAAGCCACCGTAATGCAGATCACAGTTTGGGCGGGGCCCGCGAGCCACACTACAGCGCGCTCACTTGAACCCCGAGATCAAAATATTCTCTGCCGATGCTACGGAAAGTGCTTGCCTTCCGACCGGTACGGTTCCACCTCAGCACATCCCGAGACGGCGTGCCGACGATTTGGGAAGACCCGTGCCAAAGCCCGCCGACGGCTGCCGACGATCGGGGAAGGCGAGACCTGATGTGATCCGACGCGGCTCATCGGCCGGGCGGCGCTCCCGTGTAGTCCGGGCCGCACGGGAGCGCCTCCCGGCCGATGAGTCAGATCCGAAGTTCAGTGAGGCGGCACGGCAGGCCGCGCCGGCGCCTGGCGCTCAGTCGCCGGCAGGGGCTTCGCCGCCGCCGAGGACCGCCCACACCGCCTTGCCCTGTGGTGCGAGCGGGCACCAGCCCCAGAGCAGGCTCATCGACTCGACGATGTGCAACCCGAGGCCGCCCGGTTCGAACGGGCTCGGGTCGCGGAGCACGGGGGCCGTCGATCCGGGATCCGTGAGCGCGCAGGTGACCAGCGCGCCCCGGCGGATCAGCGAGAGGTGGATGACGTCCCGGCGGCGGGGGGCGCCGAGGACGAGCCCGTGCCGCAGGGCATTGGTGGCCAGCTCGGAGACGACCAGCTCCATGCCCTCGGTCAGATCGGGCATGTCCCAGCCGGCCAGCGTGCCCGTGGCGAAGCTGCGGGCACAGTGCACCGATTCCGCCCGGGGGAGGAGGACGAAGGTGGCGCTGGCGCTGGCCGATCCGGAGGTGAGGAGCCGGCGCGCGGGCTCCGGCCACCAGCCGAGTGGGGGCCATCCATCAAGCGCTGACCACTGATTCTGGCCACGAGTCAGGTTCGCGGACTGCACGAGATCATGATGATGCAATCTCCCGTGCATGTGCAAGAGCGGATGCACGTGCATTCGGGTGGTGCAGGCGCTACGGTTACCCCCAAACAACCCTGGGACGAAGGGGGCGATCTTTGACAGACTGTGACTCAGCCCGCGTATCGGAGGAGTAGCACGTGTCCATAGACCCGCCTGGATCCGGCTCCACCGTTCGCCGCATCATGCTCGGGGCGAGCCTGCGCCGCCTGCGTGAGGAGCGAGGGCTCACTCGCGAGGTGGCCGGTTTCCACATCCGCGCCTCGGAGTCCAAGATCAGCCGGATGGAGCTTGGCCGGGTCGGGTTCAAGACACGTGACGTTGAAGACCTGCTCACGCTGTACGGCGTCCACGACGACGCCGAACGGCGCGGCCTGCTGGAGATGGTCCGTGAGGCGAACACGCCGGGGTGGTGGCACAAGTACGGCGATGTGCTGCCTGGCTGGTTCGTCACCTTTGTCGGGCTAGAAGAGGCGGCGAGTCTGATCCGCACCTACGAGGTGCAGTTCGTGCCCGGCCTGCTGCAGACGGCCGCGTACGCCCGCGCGGTGATCCAGCTCGGCTATCCGGACGCTCCGGAGGCCGAGATCGAGCAGCGCGTGCATCTGCGCATGCAGCGCCAGGAGCGGCTGACGCACAAAGATGGGCAGCGGCTCTGGGCTGTCATCGACGAAGCCGCTCTCAAGCGGCCCATCGGAGGCGACGGGATCATGCGGGAACAGCTCCAGCATCTGCTGGAAGTGGCCATGCTGCCCAATATCACCTTGCAGGTGATGCCGTTCCGTTTCGGCATGCACGCGGCCGAGGGCGGGGCTTTCACGATCCTTCGATTTCCAGAGTCCGACCTTTCGGACGTGGTCTACGTCGAGCAACTCTGGGGTGCCCTGTACCTGGACAAGCGTGAGGACATCGATCCGTACCTCACGGCCATGGAGCAGTTGTGCGTGGAGAGCACCACGCCGGGGGGCACTGCCGAGATACTCGGCGATCTTCTCAGAGAGATATGAATGCAGACATACAATGGGATGCCGTCGAATGACCTGACCGGGGTCACCTGGCGGAAGAGCATCCACAGCAACTCGTCCGGCAACTGCGTGGAGCTCGCGGAGCTTCCCGACGGCGGCGTCGCCGTACGGAACTCACGTTTCCCCGAAGGTCCGGCGCTGATCTACACGCGCGACGAGATCCGGGCCCTCGTGCTCGGGGTCAAGGACGGAGAGTTCGACGGCCTATTGGTGTGACGCCGTTTCGGTGTAACGCTGTTTTTACCTACCGCGCACGCGTGTAACCGGGCGACGCAGGGGGCGTAACAAGGGTCCGGCAGATTGAATCCCGGAGGACTTTATTTAGGGGGCTCGGCATGCTGGACCAGATGACGCTCTATCCCGTCGCCGACGATGTGCTGTTCGCGCCAGGCGGCCGGGTCGTGATCCGCACCTATGGCGTCGCCTCACCGGCCGATCCGGACGATCCGGACGACGGCCGGCCGCGGGCGGTGGCCTACCGGACCTGGGTCACCGGCGTGCGGGACCACCCCAGGTACTGGCGCTGGGGCCACTTCGAGGACGCCCGCCGCGGGCACCGCAAGGTCCTCGAGTGGCTGACGGGCCGGGGGCCGCAGCCTCAGCCGGTCGTCGCCGGCTGAGCAACCCGCTATGGGCCTTGCCGAGCAGAGCCTGGTCGGCATGAGGTGGATGCGGCGCGGAGACACCGCGCGGCCTGCGCGCCGGCGTGTCACACCCACGACGCCGATGCGGCGAAGCGCCGCGCGGCAGGGCTTGCCCATTCCGCCGGCCACCCGGTGACCTCACACCGGAGCCCTCACACCGGGGCGTTCCAGCGGAGGATCACGGGCTCGTCGTGTTCGAAGCCGAGGGCGGAATACGTGCCGGTGTCGAGCCGGAAGAACCGTCCGTGGTCGGCCGGAAGCCCCAGCCACCGGGCGGCCAGCACCCGGAGGTAGTGGCCGTGGGCGACGATCACGATGTCGCCGTCCACCGACCGGATCCGCGCGATGACCTTGTCCGCGCGCTCGCCGACGTGCTCGACCGTCTCACCGGGATGCTCCGCGTCACCGGGGGTGACGCCGTCACGCCAGATGTACCAGCCGGGCCGGGTCGCGCGGATCTCACGCGTCGAGATGCCCTCGTAACCGCCGTAGTCCCATTCCCACAGGTCAGGGTCGACTTCGTAGGAGGTGAGCCCGGCGAGCTCCGCCGTGTGGCGGGCCCGTCGTGCCGGGCTGACCAACGCCGGAGCGAAGGAACGGCCGCTGATCACGCGGGCCAGCGCACGGGCCTGCTCCTCCCCGCGCGGTGTCAACGGGATGTCGGTCCGGCCCGTGTGCCGCCCCGCCTTGCTCCACTCGGTCTCGCCGTGCCGAAGCAGGATGATTTCCACAAAGGACCATCATGCCGGTACACCACCTGCGACCCCGCATTCGGGCCACCCGGACGATCATGCTCGCAGGCTGCCCGCCACCCACGCTCGGGCCGGCCAGACGATCATGTCGGCGGGCGCCGGCCGGTCGAGACCGATCCTGGCGAGGACACACCGCCAAGCGCTGCTGGATCGTCCGCGAGAGCGAGGATGGTGGAGTCGGTGGAGCGGGCGTTAGGGTCGTCGCGACCGCGCGCGAAGGAGGTGGCCGATGGAGCCGGTGTCGGTTGGACTGATCGGGGCGGGGCCGTGGGCCGAGATGGTGCACGCGCCCGCACTCGCCGCCGGGCCGAACACACGGCTGGCCGGAGTGTGGGCCCGCAGGCCCGAGGCGGCCGACGAGCTCGCGGGCAGATATCGCGCCCCGTCGTTCGAGCGGCTGGACGACCTGTTCGGGGTCTGCGAGGCCGTCGCCTTCTGCGTGCCGCCCGCCGTGCAGGCCGATCTCGGCGTTCGCGCCGCGCGTGCGGGGAAGGCCCTGCTGCTGGAGAAGCCGCTGGCCGCCGACCTGGAAGCGGCCGAACGCCTGGTCGACGCGATCGACGAGGCCGGCGTCGCCTCCCAGATGGTCTTCACCTTCCGTTACTCACCGGCGACCAAGGCCTTCCTGGAGAAGGCGAGGCGGCTGAAGCCGTTCGGCGGCTACGCGGCCAATATGCATGAAAGCCACCGCGGTGGTGGCTTTCTCGTCCGGGAGGGCCTCGGTGCAGGCGAGTCGGGAGTAACCGTCGATGGCGGAGTGCAGGTAGACATAGCCACCGCGGCCGGATTTCCGCTTGACGCGGTCCGCGTCTTTGGCTTGGTCGCTGCCGCGGCCGTGGACTCGCCATCCGCCACCGTCGGGGATCCGGCCGACCTTCTTCACGTCGATGTGGACCAGGTGGCCAGGCCTTCGGGCGATGATCTTTCGTGGCTCACGGTTCGTGTCGCCGTTCGGGTCGATGAACCTGCGGCGGCTGACCCCGAGCGCGGCAAGGTGACGCGTGACGGTGCGGCGGGAGATCTTGGTTCCCTCGGCGGCCAACTCGTGGGTGATGCGGGCGGCGGACCACTTGTGCTCGCGGCGCATGGCCTCGATTCGGTTTATCACGTCCGCTGAGGTCGCGCTTGGCTGGTGATCTGGTGCCGAGGAACGATCAAGGAGCCCGAGTTCGCCGTACTTGCGGTAGCGGTTGACCCATTTCGATGCCGTGGCCCGCGAGATGCCCATCTCGGCCGCGACATGAGCGATCGGCCGCGTGCGACACCGTTCGACCAGTCGACGTCGACCTTCGGGCGACAAGGGGGCATTGCGGTGCAAGTTGCCCACTTGCGCTCTTCTTAGGAGCGGACCGCTGGGCGAGGGATTACCGCGCACCGATCGTTGCCCCGCCGTCGATGACGAGTGTCTGACCGGTGGTGTAGCCGCTGGTCATCAGGTGTGTGAACGCCCGTGCAATGTCTTCGGTCGCGCCGACCCGTCCTACGGGGATGCTCGTGGCAGCTTCGGCGAAGAACGCATCCTGCTCGCCAGCAGGCATTCCTCGCCAGAGTGGACTGCGAACCAGGCCAGGGAAAACGGCGTTGACTCGTACCGGCGCGAGGTCGCTGGCCGCTTTCGGCACCCGCGTCGGCTGGAACTGACACCTGCCGGGAGGAAGCTCCTCAAAGACGGACGGCGGCTGCTCACCTCTGCGGCACGCCTGACCGACGATGTGCGCGGCATCGCAACGGGGATGCGCAATCTCACCGTCGGGAACCACCGTGCCATCTCGGTCCGTCAGACGGTCCTCGCGTTCCAACGCATGCACCCCGGCGTCGACGTGACGGTCGTGCCCCTGGACCACGACAGCGAGACGCACGCAGTGCTGACGGGCGCGGTCGACGTGGCCGTCGTCTGCCTGCTCTCTCCGCCAGAAGATGTCGCCTCGACCGTGCTCCGGCAAGAACCGACGATGGTTGCACTCTCCACCGCTCATGAACTGGCGCAACTATCGACGCTGACACTTGCGGAACTGGCGCCGTTCGACCGCGCTCGCTTTGATTCGACCGGGCCTGGCGGGCGCGCGCTCCGTGACGCCGACGACCGGCTCGACCTCCTAGCGAACAGCTCGGCCGTCCATCTGGCTCCTGCCCTCGCCGCGCGCCGCTATCGCCACCCGGACGTGAAGTTCATCCCCGTCACCGACGCACCTCCCACTCCGATCCTCGCCGTCTGGGACAACGCACGCGAGTCACGACTCGTCGCCGACTTCACAGCAGCTGCGCTTGAGGTACACAACGTCATGGCCAGCAACAACTAGCGTCCTAGAGCCCACCTGTCCGCGATGATCATTAGGCGATCAATCGCCGGACCCGGCCAAACGTCGCCATCCGGGTCCGGTCAAGGGCCTCAGCCCTGGTAGAGACGGATCTCGGCTTTGTGAACCCCGTCGGGGCTTTTGCCGAACTTGGCGTCATCCGTCAGCAAGGGGAGGCCCAGTCCTTCCGCGAGGGCGACATAGAAAGCGTCGTAGCTGGTGTAGTTGGCCCGCAGTTCGAAAACCCGATGGTGAACGGGCTGCATCGGGTGGCGGACGATCCGCAGGTCGGCATAATCGGTCAGCATCTGTCGCGCTCGTTCGACGGTGAGCCGCTTCTCCGGCTTGGCGGTGATGGACAGGCCGCGAATGGCGCTCGCCACTTCCGCGTCTATCAGATGCGGGGCGTGAACCTTCTGCGCGAGCTTGTGGCGCAGGGGCGCGTCCTCCGGCCGCGCGGCCAGCAACCTGATGATGATCGAAGTGTCGACCACGAAGGTCATCAGGTCCGCCCCTCCTCGATGGCGTTCCGCAGCTCCTCGGCCGAATAGTCGACCGGCTCCCGGCCGGCGATGCGGTCCATGACATCCCGCTTGCTCGGTAGCGCCGCCTCCTCCGCGAGGAGATCGCGTACGAACGCGGACAGGGAGACGCCTTGGGCTTCCGCGCGTGCCTTCAGCTCCCGAATGACCGTCTCGTCAACGTCTCGGACCTGGAGAATCGTCTTTGCCACGAGACCATCATGGCAGATCTGCATGAAGACTTCATGAAGTTGACGCCTAGGAGGTGAATTTCACCGTGTAGACCATGTGGTCGATCAATCCCTGATCGCATTTGGCGGGTGCGCAGAAGAATGTGATCAGAACTGTCTGTGAGCCGGTGTCCTGGCGGACGAGGTACGCCGTGAAGTCCAGGCGCTCCGCCGGCTGCGGGCCGTTCGCCACGCCGATCACCTTGAACGCCGGCTTGCCGCCGACCGTGGTCGCCTCGGGCGCGCCGATGACGCTGGCGTTCCCCGGCAGAGCGGACTGCAGGCCCTGCTGGATCTCCACGGGGGAGTCCGACGTGCTCAGCGTGTTGCTGACCTGCGCGAAGACGCCCGCCGCGCGGTCCGGCTGACCGGTGATGACCGGGCCGACCTTCGACCAGTCGGTGTTGCCGGGGATGGCGAACAGGGCGTTGAACTCTTCGACCGCGGACGTGGCGATCATCCACTGGTCGCCGTTGGTCTTCGCCTCACCCCAGGTCGACGGGTAGGCCATCGTGAAGGGCGCCGCGGTCGTTCCGGGATAGGTGTTCCAGGTGGCCGCGGTGTCCCCGCCGCCCTTGGCGATGATCAGCGCGACCGCCACGACGATGGACACCAGGATCGCGCAGCCGCCGATCAGGGGGCCCTTCGGCAGCTTACGTCTGGGCTTGGCCCCCTGCACTCGGGACGTCGAATGCTGCGCCGACACCGTGCTCGGGTGGGAGACCGGCGGGTAGGACGTCTGCGGGTGATGGCCCGTCCGCGGAAATGAGGTCTGCGAATGGGACGCCGGTGGATAGGAGGTGGGCGGACGGGACGCGGGGGGATACGACGAGGGAGGGTACGACGAGGCTTCCGGCGGCCATGACGTCCGCCCCCCGGCCGGGCTCGGCTGGTCCTCCTCCACGCCGCTGATCGCGTCCCGGAGCGCCGAGACGAACGCCTGGCAGGTCGGGTAGCGCTCGGTCGGCGTCTTGGCCAGCGCCCGCGCCATCACGTGGTTCACCGTGTGCGGCAGATCGGGACGGTACGGCGTGAGCGGCGGCGGGTCGTGCGACACATGGGCGTAGAGCAACGCCAATTCGGTGTCGCGCTGGAAGGGCGGGAGCCCCGCGAGGGCCTCGTAAACGACGCAGGCGAACGCGTAGAGATCGCTGCGTCCGTCCACGGCCAGGCCGCGGATCTGCTCCGGCGCCACATATCGCGGCGTGCCCATGAAGTGCCCGTGACTGGTCAGCCCCGCCTCGGCGGATGCGCTCTTGGTCAGGCCGAAGTCGGTCAGGTAGACGTGGTCGCTCTCCGTCACCAGGATGTTGGCGGGCTTCACGTCGCGGTGCACCAGCCCGTTGGCGTGGGCCGCGTCCAGCGCCGAGGCGATCTGCGTGAACAGCCGGTAGGCGCGGGCCACCGGCAGCGGGCCGGCCGACTGGACCAGCTTGCGCATGTCGCTGCCCTCGACGTACCGCATGGCGATGAACAGCAGCTCTTCCCGCTCGTCCGCCTCGTAGATCGGGATGATGTTGGGGTGGTCGATGCTCGCCACCAGCCGCGACTCGCGGACGAACCGCTCACGGAAGCGGTGGTCGTGGGACAGCTGCGGAGCGAGGATCTTGAGTGCCACCGCACGGCCGAGCCGCTGGTCGCGGGCCCGGTAGACGGTGGCCATGCCACCCCGGCCGACGACCGCCTCGACCATGTAGTCCCCGATCCGGTGGCCGATCAGCGGAGGCATCGACGGTCCGTCACTCATGCCTCCCCCTGGCCTGGCGGTTCGAAGCCGGTCGTGCCGAACGCGCGACGCGGCATCGTGCGAACGGCACAACGCCCCCCGTTTTGTCCCCTGTTTTGCACGATCATGGCATATCCGAGGGATGGCCGCAGAAGCCGCAGAACCGGTGCCCCTGCCCGAGGCGCATCCCGCACTGGGTGCAGAACTTCATCTGCGCCTGGCCCCGCGGCGGCGAGCTATCGGGTGGGCGGAAGACCTCCGGTGGTCGTGAGGTCTCCAGCGGTCCAGAGGTCCCCGGTGGCCGTGAGGTCTCGGCCGGCCTCGGTGCCTCGAAGAGCTGCGTGGCGGCGTGCGCGGGCCACGAGGTGACTCCCGCCGGCTCCGGCACGGGAGGCTGCTCCTCGGCGGCCCGCCTGCGCCGCAGCAGGAACGGTACGGCTCCCGCCGCCACCAGGCCGAGGATCAGGACGCCGCCGGTGACCCAGAGCAGCGGAGAGACCGTGGACGCCTTCTGCACGGGCGAGGGAGAGGGCTTGGTCGCCTTCCCCGCGTCCTCCGCCGTCCCGGCCTTGGCCCGGGCGACCCGCAGATGGTCCAGCGCGACCGCGTGGTCCGGGCGCATGTTGATGACCTGCAGCAGGACCGGGACCGCGTTGCCGTACAGCTTGTTGTGGTAGGAGGCCAGGGCGCTCTCGTACACGACGTCGACGGGACCGCGGCGCGGCGTGACGCCTGCGGCGACCAGCGCGGACCGGATCTCGTCGGCGGGCGTGACCGTCAAAGGAAGGTCGCCGCCTCCGGCGAGCAGCCCGACGACCTCGCTCTTGCCGTCGTCGATGAGCGCCGCGCCGACTGCGCCTTGCTTGAGGAGTTTGTCGAGCTTGTCCCGTTCGTCTTGCTTGAACGTCCGGCTGCCGGGTGGGTCGAGGTGCACGGCGGTCAGGGTCGGTGGCAGCTTGGCCGACGGCCGCCCGGTGAGCGTCATGAGGTCGAGGGACTTGACCGCGGCGCCGATCGACGTCCCGACGGGGACGGTGGGCAGCGTCTGCTTCTCGCCTCCCTTGGTCACTTTCAGCACCGCCGGGGCTGAGGGCGACGCGCCGGTCGTGAGGATCTGCGCGGGCAGGCCCTCGGGTAGCGGCGGGTCGAAGTAGGGGAAGACGGTGACGTTCGTCGTGACGGTGGCGATGCAGGTCGAGTTCGAACCCTGCGGCGGGTAGCAGGCCTGCAGCCGCCGGTTGAGGTCGGCGTCGTCCAGCGAGTGCCGGGAGAAGTCGGCCGGAATCTTGACCTTGAAGTATTCGGAGAAGACGCGGTTGGCCGCGTAGACGCGCGGATCCCGACTCGACTGCACCACGCCGGTCGCCGTGACGATCACGCCGTCGGGGGTGACGGTGAATCCGCTGCCGTGGGCCAGGTCGGTGTCGTACTCACGCACGACCTGCTGGATCACGCTCCGGTCGTCGAGCAGCGTGATCGAGACATGGGACGTGGACTCCACCCGTATCGCCCCGGGCGTGACCCGGTCGGTGGAGCCACTCGGATGGGGGTGCAGGGGTATGGGCATGACGAGCATGCCCAGGGCGCCTAGCCCCGCGATAAGGGAGTGCAGGCGGGGCATCTCCGTCTCCTAAGCAGGATGGGAACAGTCCAAGGGTCCCAGTGCGGAGAGTGGTGTACAAGGCCTCCCACAGTGACCGACATTCACTTGATATCGGGCATGGGCCACCCGGTTACTTGCAAACGGCTTGGGAACGGATTGCGGGCGCCCTCCCCGCCATGTGCAGGACGCTCCGGACACATTAATCTGCGCGGTATGCCCTCCTTGTCTGTGCCAGCCGTCCCGCCCCACATGAGTGAGTGGGCCAAGTGACGACCATCCGGATAGTTCTGGCGGACGATCAGGCGATGATCCGGGCCGGCCTGCGCATGGTCGTCGAGAGCGATCCCGGCATGGAGGTCGTCGGAGAGGCGTCCGACGGCGTGGAGGCGGTGGCCGTGGCCAGGAGGGTCCAGCCGGACGTCGTGCTGATGGACATCTCCATGCCCAGGATGGACGGGCTCGCCGCGGCCAGGCAGCTCCTCGCCGCCCCGCATCCTCCGAAGATCATCATGCTGACCACCTTCGACACCGACGAGAACCTGTACGCGGCGCTACGGGCCGGGACCAGCGGGTTCCTGCTGAAGGTGTCGCCGCCGGAACAGCTCGTCGAGGCCATCAAGGTGGTCGCCGCCGGGGAGGGCCTGCTGGATCCCGCCGTCACCACCCGGGTGATCGCGTCCTTCGCCGGCCGGCCCGAGCCGGTCCGCCCGCCGCAGCTGTCCGAGCTGACCCCGCGCGAGCTCGAGGTGCTGCGGATGCTCGCCCGCGGCCTCACCAACGCCGAGATCGCCTCGGAGCTCTTCGTCGGTGAGGCCACGGTCAAGACCCACGTGGCCCGCGTTCTCATGAAGCTGAACCTCCGGGACCGCGCTCAGGCGGTCGTGTTCGCGTACGAGTCGGGCGTGGTGACTCCGGGCGCCGCGCTCGGGTAGTAGGAGATCCACTTCTCGTTGCTCATCCTGAGCACCTTGACGCCGAGGTAGCCGAACGCCACCGCGGGAGCGGCCCACAGGGGGATGTAGGCCGGGCCGTACGGCAGGGCGAACGACACTCCCCAGCCGACCAGGATCACGAGCGGCACCCACCAGCCCGCGAACCCGGCCCGGACGAGGGCGACCGCCACGATGACCAGGCCGACGGGGCCGAAGAACACCCACGGCATCTGGAAGCCGAACACCACGCCGGGCAGATTGAAGATCTCATCGAGGATTTTGCCGGTCTCCTCGGGCGTGTGGTGCTGCCCCAGCCACCACTCCACCGGGTCCAGCATGAGCAGGGACGAGACGTTGAGGAAGCCGAGCGCGGTGAGCACTCCGCCGATGTGCCCGAGCACCACGCCGCGACCGCGCACGACGTGCAGGATGCCGAGCACCGCCAGCGGGAGCAGCATCCAGCTCCAGTGGTAGAGCGCCGACTCGAGCTGGGCGAGTGCCGGGTTGACGCCGTAGCTCACCGACTCGCGGTCGTCGCCCCACGTGCCGGGGTCGACGATGACCGCGATCAGCTGGAGCAGCGGCGCGACGATGAGCAGGAGGCCGGTGACGGACCGCCTGAAGGCGACCGCGTCGGAAAGTTTGAACATCGAGTTTCTCCTCGGGTTGTCATGTGCCCGGGACGTTAGATCGGCGACGCCCTCCCTCTCGTCCGCCGCCAGAGTGAGTCGATGTCCGCCGCGCGGGTGACTTTTCGTTTTGTAGGGTCATATGTGTATATTTTCCTGCAGATGGTTCCTCAAGCGGGAGATATTTCATGAGAGCGTTCCCGTCGGTCCTGTTCGACGAAGCACACAGCGAGGCGTGGACGATTCGCCGCGACGCCGCCGAGGCCATGAACCCGGCGCATCCCGACGACAACAGCTACGCCACGGCCGCCGAGATCCTGCGGCGGCTCGGTCACGAGGTCGCCGCGCACACCGCGGGCCCCGTGACGACGTCGCTGCTGAACACCCACGACGTGTTCGTCGTCGCGCACCCGTCGCGGGAGCGGTGGGAGCGGACCACCGGGTTCGGAAGCCCCGCCTTCCCGGTCGAGGAACTGGACGCCATCGAGGCCTACGTCGCCGACGGCGGCGGGCTGATCGTGCTGGCCGAGTGTGAGCAGGACAAGTACGGCAGCAACCTCGACGGCCTGCTCGCCCGGTTCGGCGTCGGCGTGGAGCACGTCACCGTCCAGGACCCGGGGAGCTGTCACAACAGGGTCGCCACGTGGATCCTCGGCACCCGACTGCCCGGCCTCCTGGAGGCCCCACAGACCGCACCGTCCGGGCCTGTCGCGTCCGGGTCATCCGGGTCAGTCGCGTCTGGATCAGTCGTGTCGGGGTCTGTCGCGTCCGAGGCCGGGCTGATCCGGCAGGACCTGCTGGCGGGCGTCACGCGTGCCTGCTTCTATCGCGCGGGCACACTCGTGGCCCCCGCCGAGGCGACCGTCCTCTTCGAGACGTCGCCGACCGCCGACCCCGCGGGCCGTCCCCTCGCGATAGCCGTACGGCACGGCCGTGGACGCGTCGTCGTGCTGGCCGACTCCGACCTGTTCGGAGACGACTCGATCGGCGACCTCGACCACGCGCGGCTCTGGACCAACCTGGTCACCTGGGCCGCCCGGGTCCCGGAAGGCACCCGATCGCGTACGGCGCCGCGGACGGCGGGGCAGGTCTCGTGTGGTCTGGACGGGCGTGCTCACGGAAGCCGTGGTCAGGACGGGCATGGTCAGGACGAAGGGTTCGCGGCGCTCAGGGCCGCCGTCGAGGAGTTGCGGCCGCTCCAGGCCAAGGACGGCTCCGTGACCGGTGACCGTGACCGCGCCGCCGCACTCGTCGCGGAGATCGTCGACCATGTCGTACGGCTCGCGCCGAACTTCCCGCACGACAGGGAGTACCTCGACGCCGTCGTGGCCGATTTCGGCAAGTGGGTGGCGCAGGGGCTCGGCGTGCCGGACTTCCTCGACTCGCTGAACGCCTTCCACCCCGACGCCCAGCGCGTGGACGGGCTGGAGCACCTGGTCGTCTTCCCGATGTACACGCAGAACGGCAATCCGAGCAGGAACGCCGAGGCCGTCTGGATCCGCACGGTCTGGCCCGACTGGCTGGCCGAGCTCGAACGGAGCGGCTACGACAACCCGATGTTCGTGCCGATCGCCTTCGAGGACTTCACCTCCGGCTACGACACGAACTCGGCCGTGCTGTTCCCCGAAACGGTCGCCGTGCGCGAGACGCCGCCCAAGTTCACGTGGGGTGGCATCTTCTGCGACCGTGAGGCGGCCCGGTTCCGCGCGGTCAGCCAGGCCGCGGCCGTGACGCTCAAGCTGGCCCTGCCGCCGGACGCGGCGCGCCTGCTCGCGTCGCAGGAGCTCGCCCAGGACACCTTCGTCCTCTGGGATCTCGTCCACGACCGGACCCACAGCCACGGCGATCTTCCGTTCGACCCGTTCATGATCAAGCAGCGCATGCCGTACTGGCTCTACACGCTCGAGGAGCTGCGCTGCGACCTGACCGCCTTCGGGGAGGCCGTGAAGCTGGAGGCGGACGGCATGCCGCACGCCCGGTACGTCCAGTACGCCATCCTGTTCGACCGGCTGTTCCGCTTCCCGATCACCGGTGCCCGGGTGCGCAACTACGACGGCCTCGGCGGGCAACTGCTCTTCGCGTACCTGCACCGCAATGACATCGTCCGCTGGACGGACAACCGGCTCACGATCGACTGGAGCCGGGTCGCGGGCGGCGTCGCCGACCTGCGCGGCGAGGTCGAGAAGCTCTACCGCGACGGCATCGACCGGGCCAAGATCGCGCACTGGCTCGCCGCCCACCAGCTCGTGGCGGCTTACGTCGAGCCGCACCCTGCCTCGGTATGGAACCAGGGCGTCCAGGCGTTGCCCACGGAGCAGAAGGCCATGGTGGACGCCGTCCTGCCGGACGAGTTCCCGCTGAGCATGTTCTACGAGGCCCTGCGCCGTAAGCTCGCTGACGTCGTCGAGTCCACGAAGGGCATCAGGGCGTGAGCCGGGTCAGCGGGGTCCACGCATCCGACGAGAAGGCGAGTGAGCGATGAGCGGCAGAGTGATCCTGGTCGCGGGCGCGGGCGGGCCCACCGGCCAGGCGGTGGTCCGGCGGTTCGCCGAGAGCGGCGACACCGTGATCTGCGTCGACAGGTCCGGCGCCGAGGGGTGTCTCGCGGTCGACCTCCTGGACGCGCAAGCCGTACAGGACCTGGCGAAGCGGGTCGAGGCGGAGCACGGGCGGGTCGACGGGATCGTCCACCTCGTGGGCGGCTGGCGCGGTTCGAAGACCTTCGGCGAGACCTCGCTCGAAGACTGGGCGCTGCTGCACGACCTGCTGATCCGGACCCTGCAGCACGTGTCGCTCGCCTTCGAGCCGCTGCTGCGGGCCAGTGGGAACGGCCGGTTCGTGATCGTCTCAGCGAAGGCGGCGCAGGCGCCCACCCAGGGCAACGCGGCGTACGCGGCGGCCAAGGCCGCCGCCGAGGCCTGGACGCTGGCACTCGCCGACGCCTTGAAGGGCACATCCGCCGCCGCGGCCATCCTCGTGGTCAACGCTCTCGTCAACGACGCCATGCGCAAGGCGAATCCGGACAAGGCGTATAAAGGGTTCACTGATGTCACCGCCCTGGCGGCGGCCGTCTCGGATCTGTGGGAACGCGACGTGGCCGATGTCAACGGCCGGCGGATCGACCTCACCACCTGAACCCCTGGGAGATTTTCGTGAGCACGGACGCCGTCAGGCGGCATGACCCTGAGGTCAAGACTTTCGCCAGCGACAACTACGCGGGCGTGCATCCAGAGATCCTTGAGGCGATCGCCCTGGCCAACGGAGGTCACCAGACCGCCTACGGCGACGACGTCTACACGGAGGCGCTGCGGGGCGTCTTCCGAGGGCATTTCGGCGATCAGGCCGAGGCGTGGCCGGTCTTCAACGGCACGGCTGCCAACGTGGTCTCGCTGCGCTCGATGTGCGCCCCGTGGGAGGCGGTGATCTGCGCCGAGACCGCCCACATCAACACCGACGAGGGCGGCGCCCCGGAGATGACGGGCGGGCTGAAGCTGCTCACCGTGCCGGCCTCCGACGGCAAGTTGACGCCTGATCTGGTCGACACGCAGGCGTGGGGGTTCGGCGACGTGCACCGGGCGCAGCCCCGTGTGGTGTCGATCTCGAACACCACCGAGCTCGGCACGCTCTACACGCCCGCCGAGATCAAGGCGATCTGTGACCACGCCCACGAGCTGGGCATGTTCGTCCACCTCGACGGCTCGCGGATCACCAACGCGGCGGCCGCCCTCGGCGTGCCGCTGCGCGCGCTCACCACGGACGCGGGTGTGGACATGCTCTCGTTCGGCGGCACCAAGATCGGCCTGCTGCTCGGCGAGGTCGTCGTCGTGCTCAACCCGGAGGCGAGCAGGGGCCTGCCGTTCCTCAGGAAGACGAGCATGCAGCTCGCCTCCAAGATGCGGTTCGTCTCCGTGCAGTTCGAGGCGCTCCTAGGCGGCGACCTGTGGCTGCGCAACGCCCGCCGGGCCAACGCCATGGCCGCCCGGCTGGCGGGAGCCGTACGGGACATTCCCGGGGTGGAGCTGCCGCGCCCGGTCGAGGCGAACGCGGTCTTCGCGATCCTGCCGGCCGACGCGGCCGATCGGCTGCGCAAGCGGTTCCGCTTCTACAACTGGAACGAGCAGGTCGGCGGCGGGCGGGTCGAGGTGCGCTGGATGTGCGCGTTCGACACGACCGAAGCCGACGTGGACGCCTTCGCCGCGGCCCTCGCCGACGAAATGTCCGCGTAAGCGCGGGGAGCTGAGCGGACGGGTCAGATCTTGTGGCCCGTCCCCTTCTCGAACAGGGTGAGCTGCTGTTCAAGGGCCTTCCGATTGGGCGGCTTCAATCAGCGGTCAGCCGGCGGACGGGAGAATCGACGGCAGCGGCTGGGCGCCGCGCTGCCGGAGAGACTCCTTCATGAGCGTGATCTCCGCCGTCTGGCCGTCGACGATGTGCTGCGCCAGCTCGCTCACCTCGGGCCGGTCCGAAAGTTTCAGCAAACCCTGGGCCATCTCCACGCCGCCCTCGTGGTTGCGGATCATCAGCTGGAGGAAGAGCACCTCGGCGTCCTTGCCCTTGGCCGCCTTGAGCCGGCTCATCTCGTCTTTCGACGCCATGCCCGGCATGGCGCCGGGGGCGGTCTGCGTTCCGGAATGGCCGTGCCCGGACATCCACGCCATCGGCGGACGGCTCGACGCCTGGTCCAGGCCCCACTGCTGGAGCCAGCCCATGAATATCCCGCGCTGCGCGCTCTGCGTGGTGATGATGTCGTAGGCCAGGGTCCGGATGGCGTCGTCCGAGCTCGCGTCACGCACGTTGAACGCCATCTCGACCGCCTGGGCATGGTGCGTGCCCATGTCCCTCGCGAAGCCCGCCTCAGGCGACGCGTCGGTCGGCGTCCCCGATCTGGTCACGAAAAGCAGCAGGAAGGCGGCCACGGCCACAAGGGAGATCAGCCCGATGATGAAGAAGGCATTTCTTCTGGGCCGGGGCGTGACGCCGGTCGAGGCGCTCGTCTGGGTGGTCATCGCACCACAGGCTACTCCGCACCACCAGAAGGGCGGGATAAAGCCTCAGGCACACCCACTATTCTCCATACGCAATGGGGGTGTTGAGTTCCAGCCGTTGGAGGATCGATGACCAAGGAAAAGGCGCAGGCAAGGCGGGAGCATCTCGCCCGCATGCGTGCCGACCAGAAGCGCAAGGAGCGGCGCACGGCGATTCTGATGTGGGGGATCGGCGGCCTGGTCATCGTCGTGCTCGTCGGCCTGGTCGGCTTCTACGTCGTCAACGACCGAGCCCAGAAGTCGCTGGACGCGGTGAAGAGCTACAACTACAAGGGCTCGGACCACACCTACGACAAGGTGGCCTACGCCGAGACCCCGCCGGTCGGTGGTAAGCACAACTTCTACTGGCAGAACTGCGGCATCTATGTCAAGCCCATCCACAACGAGCACGGTGTGCACTCGATGGAGCACGGGGCCGTCTGGATCACCTACCGCCCCGACCTGCCCGCGGCCCAGGTGGCCACGCTCAAGACGCTGGCCTCCGCCGACTACATGCTGCTCAGCCCCTACCCGAACCTGCCCTCCAAGATCGTCGTAAGCTCCTGGAACCACCAGCTCGCCCTCGACGGCGCCGACGACCCCCGGCTCGCCGAGTACATCAAGAAGTACAAGCAGAACCCGACCTACACCCCCGAGTTCGGCGCGGCCTGCGACGGCGCCGTGAGCACCACCTCCGACCAGCCGCTCCCGCCCAAGCCGAACGCGACGCCCAGCCCCGCCGCCGGCCAACCGTCCGCCATGCCCTCGCCGTCCGCCTCCTGACCCGCGCGAACCGTCCGTACCGGTCCGCCTCCTGACCCGCACGAACCGGCCCGTATGGCCGAGCCGTACCGTCAGAAGAGCGCCCGTTCCAGGGGCACCCACTCCAGCCCGTGAGCCTCGGCCACGGGCTGGTTCGTGAGGTGCCCCTCGTGGGTGTTGAGGCCCATGGCGAGGGTCGCGTCCGCCGCCAGCGCCGCCCGCAAGCCGCGATCGGCGATCGCCAGCGCGTACGGCAAGGTCACGTTGGTCAGCGCGAACGTCGAGGTGTGAGGCACGGCGCCCGGCATGTTGGCGACGCAGTAGAAGACCGAGTCGTGCACCCGGTAGACCGGGTCGGCGTGCGTGGTCGGCCGCGAATCCTCGAAGCATCCACCCTGGTCGATCGAGATGTCGACGAGCACCGACCCGGGCTTCATCCGGGACACGAGCTCGTCGCCGATCAGCATGGGCGCCTTCGCGCCCGGCACCAGCACCGCCCCGATCACCAGGTCCGCGTCCAGCACCGCCCGCTCGATCTCGTACGCGTTGGACGCCACGGTCTGGCAGTGACCCTGGTAGATGACGTCGGCCTGGCGGAGCCGGTCGATGTTCCGGTCGAGCAGCAGCACCTCGGCCTGCATGCCGAGGGCGATCGCGGCGGCGTTCATGCCGGACACGCCGGCGCCGATCACCACGACCTTCGCGGCGTACACACCGGACACGCCGCCCATCAGCACCCCTCGCCCGCCGCCCTGCCGCATCAGGTGGTACGCGCCGACCTGCGGGGCGAGCCGGCCCGCGACCTCCGACATGGGCGCGAGCAGCGGGAGCGTCAACTGGGGCGTCTGGACGGTCTCGTAGGCGATCCCGGTGACGCCTGATGCCAGCATCGCGAGGGTGCACGTCTCCGAGGCGGCCAGGTGCAGGTAGGTGAAGAGCACCTGCCCCTTGCGCATCCGGAGATACTCGACCGGGACCGGCTCCTTGACCTTCAGGATGAGCTCGCCCTCCGCCCACACGTCGTCCGCGGAATCAAGGAGCTCGGCTCCGGCGGCCGCGAATTGCTCATCCGGAATGGCCGACCCGGCTCCCGCGCCCCGCTCGACGAAGACGCGGTGGCCGTGCAGTACGAACTCGTGGGCACCCGCCGGGGTGAGCGCTACACGGTACTCATGATTCTTGATCTCTCGGGGAACGCCGACCTTCATATTTCAACTGTGCGTCCGGCGAGCGCGACCGGCAGGTCCACAAGGCGGCACCAATCGGCATCCATTCATGACAATCTGTCAAGCATGTCGAAAGAAGAGCATCACCGGGCCCCCGCCGCTCGCGTTCTCATGTGGCCTTCTGCCATCGACCACTCATCGGGACCGCCCGGGCTCCCGCGGAGCGGCGGCTCATCGCGATCTCGTGGCGGATTCCGAGATCGCCGGTTACATCGGCCCGTCGCGGCTCGATAGGCTCTCCGAGCGATGTCAGAGATCGAGGGCTGGATCCGCAACACGCCGGTGCCGGGCGACCAGGAGCCCGCCCCGCCGCCGGGCGGCACCGATACGCACGCCTCCCCCGGAGGGTCGCAGGACCCTCTGCATGTTCCTCGGGGAGCTGACGGAACCACAGAACCGGAGCGGCCCGGCAGCGCCGAAGGAACCCATGGCGCCTCCGACGGTCCAGGCGGCCCAGGTGGTCACGTCGCGCCCGGTGGTCCCGGTGGTCCCGGTGGTCCCGGTGGTCCAAGCGGGCCCGATGCGCCCAGCGGGTCCGGCGGTCATGGTGTACCCGGAGTGCTGGAGGGCTCCGGTGGCCCAAGCGGCGCGGGTGCGCCCAGCGGTCCCGGTGGTCATGCCGTACCTGGAGTGCTGGAGGGATCCGGTGGGCCCAGCGTGCCAGGCGCGCCGGGAGGGCCGCGGCGGGCGACCCGGGGGACCACGGTGGTCCTCGCCATCGCGCTGGTCCTGGTCGTCGTCATGACCGGAGTCCTCGGGGCGGTGGCGGTGCTGATGACCCGAAATCCGGACGCGCCGCCGTTGTCGGAGACGCCGGTACGGCGGCTGCAGACGCCCATGCACTTCGCGCCGGTGACCGGGGTCCGGCCCGCGCCGTGCGCGGGCACTGAGGCGGTGCCCGACGACGCGGGAACCACGTGCTACCAGCTCGACCCCGGCGTCACGGTCACCACCGTTCAGAAGATCGAGTCGGTGGCGGAGCGGGACGGCAGCTACTCCATCCGCCTCGTGCTCTCCCCGGCCAGCCGTGACCAGATCGCCGAGCTGACCCGGGAGACGGTGAAGCAGCAGCTCGCCATCGTCGTGGGGGAGCGGGTCGTGGCGGCCCCCCGCGTCGCCCAGGAGATCACCCAGGACAGCCTCAGCATCGCGGGCTTCAACAAGGACGAGGCGGGCGTTCTCCTCGCGCGCCTGCTGGGCGGGGCCGCCGCACCGGCCACACCTGGTGCGCAGCCCGCGCTTGCGTCGCAGGCACCCGGTTCGCAGCCGATCACGGGGACGTCGCCAGGCCCGCTCTCCTCACCAGCGGTAACCCAGCCGGGCGTGACACAGCCTGGGGCGACGCCGCCCGGCGTGACCCAGCCCGGCGTGACCCAGCCGGGAGCGACCCGGCCGACAGCGACGCCGAGTCCCCGTCCCAGCGGCCAGCGGACCGGTGGCAGCACGCGGTTCGCCGACTGCAAGGAGGCCACGGCCAACGGCTACGGCCCCTACACGAAGGGCATCCACCCCGAGTACTACTGGTACGTCGACGCCGACCACGACAGCGTCGCCTGCGACCCGGACGACCTGCGCCTCTCCAACCCGACCTGAGTGTGGTTACGCGCGCCGCAGGGCGATGTCCTCGGGGCGAATCGGGACACGGGTGAGGTCCAGGCCGGTGGCGGCTCGTACGGCCGCCGCCACCGCCGGGGTGGAGGACAGGGTCGGCGGCTCTCCCGCGCCGCGCAGGCCGTACGGGGCATGCGGGTCGGGGTTCTCCAGGATGGACAGCCGCATCGGCGGCATGTCCAGGATGGTGGGGATCAGGTAGTCGGTGAACGACGGGTTGAGCACCTTGCCGTCGCGGATCTGGATCTCCTCCATCAGGGCCAGGCCGAGGCCCTGCGCGGAGCCGCCGTGGATCTGCCCCTCCAGCGCGAGCGGGTTCAGGATCTTCCCGACGTCCTGGACGGCGGCGAGTTCGACGACCTTGACCAGGCCGAGCTCCACGTCCACGTCGACCACCGCCCGGTGCACGCAGAGCGCGAGCTGGGTGTGCGAGTCGCCCTGCCCGGTGGCCGGGTCCATCGGGAACGTCGGCCGGTGGCGGTACTCCCTGGTCTCCTCGACGGGGCCGAAGGCCTTCAGCAACTCCTCAAGGGTGAGCGTGGGATTCTCGGCGCGGAGCTTGTCGAGGCGCTCCCGCACGGCCTCGCACGCGGTCTTGACCGCGCCGCCGGTCACGTAGGACTGGCGGGACGCGGACGACGAGCCCGCCGAGCCGACGGACGTGTCCGCGGGCGCCACCGTCACCTTGTCGATGCCCAGCTCGGTGCGGGCGATCTGCGACTTCACCATGATCAGGCCCTGCCCGACCTCGGCGGCGGCCGTGTGCACGAGCACGTGCGGCTCGTCACCGAGCAGCTCCACCCGGACGCGGGCCGTCGAGTAGTCGTCGAAGCCCTCGGAGAAGCAGATGTTCTTGATGCCGACGCCGTAGCCGATGCCGCGCCGCACGCCCTCGCCATGTGTGGTCTGCGCGACGCCGCCGGGCAAGGATCGCAGGTCGCCGGAGACGGCGGAGTCCGGCAGCGGCATGGCCTCGAGCTCGCGGAGCATCTCCGCCAGCGGCGCGGGCGTGTCGACGATCTGGCCGGTGGCCAGCCGGGAACCCTGGGAGACGGCGTTGCGCACCCGGATCTCGACAGGGGAGAGGCCGCACGCCTCGGCGAGCTTGTCCATCTGGGACTCGTAGGCGTAGCACGCCTGCACCGCGCCGAAGCCGCGCATCGCCCCGCAGGGCGGATTGTTGGTGTAGGTGCCGTACGCGTCGATCCAGATGTTGTCCACCTCGTACGGCCCGACCCCGAGCGAGGCCGCGTTGCCGACCACGGCGGGCGACGACGAGCAGTACGCCCCGCCGTCGAGCAGGATCTCGGCCTTGACGTAGACCAGCCGCCCGTCGGCGGTCGCGCCGTGCTCGTAGCGCATCCAGGCCGGATGCCGGTGGACGTGCCCGAAGAACGACTCCTCCCGGCCATAGACGATCTTCACGGGCTTGCCGGTGCGCAGCGCCAGCATCGAGGCGTGGATCTGCATCGACAGGTCCTCGCGGGCGCCGAACGCCCCGCCGACCCCGGCGAGGGTGAGCCGCACCTTGTCCTTGGGCAGGCCGAGGCAGGGCGCGACCTGGTCCTGGTCGACGTGCAGCCACTGGGTGGCGATGTACAGGTCGACGCCGCCGTCCTCAGCCGGTACGGCGAGGCCGGACTCCGGGCCGAGGAAGGCCTGGTCCTGCATGCCCACCTCGTATTCGCCGGTGACGACGACGTCGGCGACGGCTCCGTCCCGGGTGCGGGCCTCCGGACCGGCCGACCCCACCCTGACGGGCTGGTGCCGTACGACGTTGCCGTGGGGGTGAATCGCGGCGCAGGAGGGGTCGAAGGCCGCCCGCCGGGGGTCCACGACCGCTTCGCGCGGTTCGTACTCCACTTTGATCGCGGCGGCGGCCCGGCGGGCCGTCTCCGGATGATCGGTGGCCACCAGCGCGACCGGCTCGCCCTGGTACCGGACCTGATCGACGGCCAGCACCGGCTGGTCCCTGTGCTCCAGCCCGTAGAACTTCTCGCCGGGCACGTCCTCGTGAGTCAGTACGGCGAACACGCCGGGCATCGCCAGGGCGGGCCCGATGTCGATCGAGCGGATCCACGCCGACGGATGCGGGCTGCGCAGCGTCGCCCCCCAGAGCATGCCGTCGAGCCACAGGTCGGAGGAGTAGGCGAACTCGCCGGTCACCTTCAGCGCGCCGTCCGGCCGCAGCAGGCTCTCCCCGACGCCCAGGCTCTGGCGGGTCTCGGTCGTCATCGGGTCGCTCACCACTCCTCGTTCGCTACGCGGGCCGCTCGGCCCTCGCCGACGCGCCGGAATCGCCCCCGCTCGGCTTGGGACACCCGCACGTCATACGGGGAGTACATCAGGCCGGCTCACACGGGCCAATTGCCGTCGCCATGAAACACGGAGGCCGGACGAGGTGATGATTGTAGATTTCTCCAAATAGGCTTGCCGTGTGCTTCTGAGGGATCTGCTCGCCATCGATGACCTGCGGCTCAGTCTCCTGTCCGGAGACGAGCACCGGGACCGTGAGATCACCGGCGTGGTCGTCACCGACCTGCCGGACCCGGGGCGCTACCTGTCCGGTGGCGCCTTGGTCCTCACCGGGCTGATGTGGCGGCAGCGGCCCGCCGACTCGGGCCCGTTCGTGGACGCGCTGGTCGGGGCGGGGGTGACGGCGCTGGGCGCGGGCGACGCCCGGCTCGGCCTGGTGCCGGACGATCTCGTCACCGCGTGCCGCGACCGAGGCCTGCCGCTGATCGAGGTTCCCGTCGAGGTCTCCTTCGGGACGATCACCGACGCCGTCAACCGGCGACTGGCCGGGGCGCAGGCCGGTGACCTGCGCAGCGCGCTGGGCAGGCACCGCAGGATCGTCGCGGCCGTGGCCGAGGGGGCCGGGCTGGACGAGCTGTTCACGCTCATGGCGAGCGAGCTGGGCGTCACCGGTGGCGTGATCTCGGCCGCGGGTTCGGTGATCGCCGGTGACCTGCCCGAGGAGCACGCCGTACGGCTGGCCCGCGAATTTCTGGCCGCGACCCGCCTGCCATTGGTGGCCGAGGGCCCCTTCACGATCTTCGCGGTGGATCGGGCGCACCGGGCGGCCGGATGGGCGCTGGTGTGCCGGGGCGAGCTCGACGTCGAGATCGGCTTCGAGCTGGCCTCGTGCGTGGCCCTCGAACGGACGCGGATGGCGGAGGGCCGACGGGTGGAGCGGCGGCTCGCGGAGCAGCTCATCGGTCTCGCCTGCTCCGGCGGCGCCGAGCTCTCCGAGCTTGCGGCCCGGATGCGCACCTGCGGCATCGACGCGGTGGAGCCGTACACGGTGGTGACCGCGACCGTGGCCCGGCCGGGCGCCTCGGAGGGGCCCGATCCGGCGGCCCTGGGCGGCCAGGTCATCGAGGAACTGCTGGACCGCCAGGTGGTGGCCGCGCCTGGGGCGGACGGCGCGGTCGCGCTGGTCCCGCTGCGCGATTCGGGAACGGCCGGTGATCTCGCGGAGCGGCTGCGCGAGCGCGTCGCCCTGCTCGCCAAGAGCCTTCCCCAGAGCCGGGTGTCCATCGGGGTGAGCGGGGCGCTGACGGGGCCTTCGGCGATCCGGGGAGGAGCCGAGGAGGCCGGTCACGCCAGGCGGATGGCCGAGGCACGCGGCGGCGGCGTGGTGACCAGCGACGAGATCTACACGCACGCGCTGCTGCTCGCCACGGTGCCGGACGACGTGCGCCGGTCGTTCGCGGGGAGGCTGCTCGACCCGTTGTTCGACTACGACCGAAGGCACCAGGCCGAGCTGGTCCGCACCCTCGCCACCTTCCTCGACTGCGCGGGCTCCTGGAACGCATGCGCCGAGCGCCTGCACGTGCACGTCAACACGGTGCGCTATCGGATCCGCCGCGTCGAGGATCTGACCGCCAAGGACCTGTCCTCCATGCCCGACCGCGTCGACCTCTTCCTCGCCCTCCGCGCCTCATAACAGTGGAAAGCGACGTGCTTGCGGCAGTCATTGGGGATATCTGCGGACATGATTGATGGAACGTGCGATGATCGTTCGAGTGCTGACAGTACTCCTTACTGCTCCTGTCGGAAGGCTGTGGGATGCGAACGCGGGCGACCGGTAGAGCCAGGAATTTTCTGATCATTGGTGGGACCGTAGTCCTCGCCTGGCTGCAGTCGCTCAGCGGATCAGTAGGCTTCGCCCACTTCAACGGGGTGAAGGTCATCTATCCGGACGGGTGGGAAATCACCGAGAGCATTGCGGGCCCGAGCGCACTCAACATCATCCTGGCGGTGCTGCACCTACTCGGTGCCGTCTTGCTCATCGTGGGGACGGTGCAGCTGTACCGGGACAAGCCGGCGAGAGCGCGAGTCTCGTATGCCACGGCCGCGATCTGCGGGCTCTTCCCCGGCTATCTGCTCAGCCTCGCCTGTGTGTTGTTCGGAGCGGTCGTCACCAGGATTCGACCTCCATGGCGGATGGGTAATCTTTACCCGCCTTGTGCCCTAACTGAGTAACAAGTCAGCAGCACCACACCTGCGGCTGGTGCTTGGGGGGAGACTTGTCAGCGCTTGCGGCCGTAGCATTGCCCGCAACAGCCACACCGGCTGAAATTAGGACGGCAAGGACAGA
>JBIOWF010000058.1:0-3201 GCA_044868295.1 Microtetraspora sp.
GCTGTCCTGGCTGATCGACAGCTCGACGCCGCGTTCGGCGGCCTCGGCCGACTTGCCGAGCAGCAGGGCGGCGAGCACCGGTTCGCGTACCGCGCCGACGACCCGGTCGGTGAGCTCCTGGGCGGCCCGCAGCTCCGCCGTGCCGAACGCGACGGCCTGCTCGGGACGGCCGAGCTCCACGAGCGTGATGACGGTGTGCAGCCGGTTGGCCGACTCGTGCGCGGCCGACCGCAACGAGTCGGCGAACCCCCGCTCGGCGTCGAGCTGTCCGGTGAGGGCCTGCAGCTCGGTGTGGTCGCGCAGCGTCACCACGGTGCCGAGGGAACGCGTCCCGGACCGCACGACCGCGACGTTCACGAGCAGCACCCGCTCTCCGGTCAGGTGGATCTCGTCCGTCCCGTTCGCACCGGCCGCGAGCAGCTCGGTGAGAGAGGACGCGAGCCCGAGTTCGGTCACATGGCGGCCCTCGGCGTCTGTGGGGAGCCGGAGAAGCTCCCGGGCGGCGTCATTACACAGCGTCAACTTGCCGTCGCCGTCGATGAGCAGCAGCCCTTCGCGGACGGCGTGCAGGATCGCCTCGTGGTACTCGTACATCCGGCTCAGCTCGGTAGCGCCCAGCCCGTGGGTCTGGCGGCGCAGACGTACGCCCACCAGGTACGTTCCCGCGATGGCGACCGACAGGCCGAGCAGGCTGATGGGCCCCGCGATGGCGACCTGCCGCAGGAACCTGCTGCTGACCTTGTCCACGGTGATCCCGGCACTCACCAGGGCACGCACCTTCCCCTTACCATCCGTGACGGGCGTGACAGTTCGGATCGAACGGCCGAGCGTGCCGGTGTAGGACTCGCTGAACGTCTTCCCCTGCACCGCGGGCGCGATGTTGCCGAGATACCGCCCGCCGATCTGACTGGGGTTGGGATGCGTGTAGCGGATACCCGACGTACTCATGATCGTAATGAAATCGATCCCCGCCTTCCTGCGGACGCTCTCGGCGTACGGCTGCAGCACCTGGGTGGGGTCGGCGTCGTCCAGGGCGGCGAGCGCCGCCGGGGCGTCCGCCACACTGACCGCCACGGCCCTGGTGACCCCGGTGGCCTCCTCGGTGAGAAGGCTGCTGGCCTGGAAGAAGGCCATCAGCGTGCCCCCCGCCGCGGTCACGCCCACCACGACGATCTGGAGCACCAGCATCTGCCGGGCCAGGCTCCACCGCCCCAGCCGGCTGAAGATCGACATTTCCCCCTCATTTCAACGAAGTAAACACCGGTGATGAACGAAATGTACGCAATGGTGACCTGTGTCATAGCCGCGGCGCATAGTCACTCAACCGAAGTTTCTTCTCCAACCTAGGAGACAGAGGGTCTATGTCCGCGTCACCAGCTGCCACGCAGCGCGCCCCCCGCGTCCGCCGTGATCGCACACACTTGCTGTACCTGTCTGTCATCGTCGCGGTGTTCGCCGGGGTCGCCCTTGGTCTTATCTTTCCCAAGGCTCAACATCCCGATCTCATCGCCGCCATGACGCAGGTGGGCAAGGGATTCGTCGCCCTGATCAAAATGATGATCAGCCCCATCATCTTCTGCACCATCGTGCTGGGCGTCGGCTCGGTCACCAAGGCCGCCAAGGTCGGCAAGGTGGGCGGCCTGGCGCTCAGCTACTTCCTGATCATGTCGACGGCCGCGATGGCCATCGGCCTGGTGGTGGGAAACCTCATCGACCCCGGAAACGGGCTCCACTTGACCGACGCCCTCAAGGATGCCGCCGCCGAGCAGGCCAAGACCGGTGAAGGCGACGGGAGCGGAGTGACGGGCTTCCTGATGGGCATCATCCCCACGACGCTGGTTTCGGCGTTCACTGAGGGACAGGTGCTGCAGACACTGCTGGTCGCCCTGCTCGCCGGGTTCGCGTTGCAGGCGATGGGCGAGAAGGCGACGCCGATCCTCACCGGCATCGGCCACATCCAGCGGCTCGTCTTCCGCATCCTTTCGATGATCATGTGGGCCTCTCCGGTGGGCGCCTTCGGCGCCATGGCGGGCGTCGTCGGGGCGACCGGCGTGGACGCGCTCAAGAGCCTCGGCTCCATCATGCTGGCCTTCTACATGACGTGCGCCCTGTTCATCGTCCTCGTCCTGGGCTCCCTGCTCTGGCTCGTCGCCCGGGTCAATCTGTTCAAGCTGCTGCGCTACCTCGGCCGGGAGTTCCTGATCATCCTGTCGACCTCCTCCTCCGAGTCGGCGCTGCCGCGGCTCATCGCCAAGATGGAGCACCTCGGCGTGAACCGCTCGGTCGTCGGCATCACCGTCCCGACCGGCTACTCCTTCAACCTCGACGGGACCGCCATCTACCTCACGATGGCGACCCTGTTCGTGGCCAGCGCCACCGGTCACCCGCTCGGGATCGGCGAGCAGGTCTCGCTGCTGCTCTTCATGATCATCGCGTCGAAGGGCGCCGCCGGTGTCTCCGGCGCGGGCCTGGCCACCCTCGCCAGCGGCCTGCAGTCGCACCGCCCCGAGCTGGTCGACGGCGTCGGCCTCATCGTGGGAATCGACAAGTTCATGTCCGAAGCCCGCGCCATGACGAACTTCGCCGGAAACGCCGTCGCCACGATCCTCATCGGCACCTGGGTCAAGGAGTTCGACCGGACCCGGGCCGCCGAGGTGCTGGCCGGCCGGGATCCGTTCGACGAGACCAACTTCGTGGACGACCACGCGGCTCCGGCTCCGGCCGCGGAGCAGCCGGCCCCCGTGATGTCACACGCCTAGGGAGTATCTGCGGATCTTGCCGTACGGCGCGCCGAGCTGACCATCCTGAGCAGGCAGAAGATCTGAGGGACACGATTTTGCCAGCAGCCCGCGTGAACGGGGCCCCGGTCGTTTCGGGAGACGACCGGGTCCCCGTTTCGTGTGCTGTCGGACAGTGCTGTCGGCCCTGCCCCATCGCGCCGCCCCTCCGTCAGACCGCCTTCGCCATACAGATCGAGAAGGCCAGCCCCTCGTACGGCGGAAAGATGGGGATGGGGGTGTACCCCGCCTTCTCGTACAGCCGGACGGCGTCCGGTTGGCGGTCGCCGCTCTGCAAGTTGACATCCTCCCCACGGATAAATCCGGGGGATTCCAACCCTCACGGGTCGGGTTTCCTGCTTCACAGCCAGTTGCCCGCCGGGCTTTCGCCTTTGAGGTCTTACACCGGCTCCACAGGCGTTTT
>JBIOWF010000059.1:0-45976 GCA_044868295.1 Microtetraspora sp.
CACCATGATCTCCGGCTGCGACTCCGGAACCTCAAGGTACGCCTGGACAATCGCCCTCACCTGCATCTCGAACAGGCCGGGGATGACCAGCCCCAGACGCACGCCGCGCAGGCCCAGCATCGGGTTCTGCTCGTGCAGCCGCTTGACCGCCTCCAGCAGATCGCGGTCCTTGTCCGTCGCGTCGTCGCCCGCGAGCGCCACCCTGACCGAGAGCTCGGTGAAGTCGGGCAGGAACTCGTGCAGCGGCGGGTCGATCAGCCGGATGGTGACCGGCAGGCCGTCCATCTCGGTGAAGAGTCCGAGGAAGTCGGCCTTCTGCAGCGGCTCCAGCGCGTCGAGGGCGGCCTGCCGCGCCCCGGGCGTCGAGGCGAGGATCAGGTCCTCGACGAGCTGACGCCGGTCACCGAGGAACATGTGCTCGGTGCGGCACAGCCCGATGCCCTGGGCGCCGAAGCGCCGGGCGCGGGCCGCGTCCTCGGGCGCGTCGGCGTTGGCGCGCACGGCCAGCCGCCGCTTGGCGTCGGCGTGCTTCATGATCCGGTCCACCGCGTCGACGAGCTCGTCGTCGGTCCGGTTACCTTCGAAGTACTCGACCACGGGCGAGGCGACGACCGGCACCTCACCCAGGTAGACGGCTCCGTTGCTGCCGTCGATGGAGATCACGTCGCCCTCGTTGACGACGACGCCCCCCGGCGCGGTGAAGCACTTCCCGCGGACGTCGACCTCTAGCTCCTCGGCGCCGCAGACGCAGGTCTTGCCCATGCCGCGGGCGACCACCGCGGCGTGTGAGGTTTTGCCGCCGCGTGAGGTGAGCACGCCCTGGGCGGCGATCATGCCGGAGAGGTCGTCCGGGTTGGTCTCCCGGCGGACGAGGATGACGGCCTCGCCGCGGCGCGCCAGCTCGACGGCCCGCGCGGAGGTGAAGACGGCCTTGCCCACGGCGGCGCCCGGTGAGGCGTTCATCCCCTTCGTCAGGCGCGTGTTGTCGGAGGTGTCGGCGAAGCGGGGGAACATGAGCTGGGCGAGCTGGGCGCCGCTGACGCGGATGACGGCCTCGTCCATGTCGATCAGGCCCTCGTCGACGAGCTGGACGGCGATGCGGAACGCCGCCCCCGCCGTGCGCTTGCCGACCCGGGTCTGCAGCATCCACAGCTTGCCGCGCTCGATCGTGAACTCGATGTCGCACAGATCCCGGTAGTGGTTCTCCAGGGTGGCCATGATCGCCAGCAGCTCGCGGTGCGCGGCCGGGTCGATCCGCTCCAGGTCCTGGAGGGGGACGGTGTTGCGGATGCCCGCGACCACGTCCTCTCCCTGGGCGTTCTGCAAGTAGTCGCCGTAGACGCCCTGGTGCCCGGAGCCGGGGTCGCGGGTGAACGCGACGCCGGTGCCGGAGTCCGGCCCGAGGTTGCCGAAGACCATGGAGCATATGTTGACCGCGGTGCCCAGGTCGGCGGGGATGCGCTCCTGACGGCGGTAGAGGATCGCGCGGGGTGCGTTCCACGAGTCGAAGACGGCCTTGATCGCGAGATCCATCTGCTCCCGCGGGTCGGCCGGGAAGTCCCGGCCCTTCTCCGCCCGGACGATGCCCTTGTACGTCTCGACGAGTCCCTGCAGGTCGGCCGCGTCGAGATCGGTGTCCTGCCGGTCGCCCTTCACGCCGTCGAGGGCCTCCTCGAACAGGTCGCCCTCGATGCCGAGCACGGTCTTGCCGAACATCTGGATGAGGCGGCGGTAGGAGTCCCAGGCGAAGCGGTCGTTGCCCGCCTGCTTGGCGAGGCCGAGGACGGACCGGTCGTTGAGGCCGATGTTGAGGACGGTCTCCATCATGCCGGGCATGGAGAACTTGGCTCCGGACCGGACGCTGACCAGAAGCGGATCGTCTGGGTCGCCGAGGCGCTTGCCCATCCGCGCCTCCAGCTCGGACAGGTGTGCGGTTATCTCGTCGTCGAGCCCCTGCGGCATGCCGCCGCAACCGAGGTAGTGGCGGCACGCATCGGTCGTGATCGTGAAGCCGGGGGGTACGGGAAGACCAAGATTGGTCATTTCCGCGAGATTGGCCCCCTTACCGCCGAGCAGGTCCTTGAGGTCCTTGTTTCCTTCGGTGAAGTCGTAGACAAACTTGGGCACTTGAGCTCCTTCGGCGACTTCATTAACGCACGGATCCACCCCGCAATCGCGACTCTATACAGGAAGAACGGCATCAATCATCACCCCTGGCCCGATAGGGCGTTTACCCAGCTAGACCGGCATAGTGAGGTCTAATCCACTCCCCTTCCGAGTAAAGACCTTCTAAGGTCGCGAAGACTCAAGGACTGGTATAAACCAATTGTCTCAGCATTCAAGAGCGTTCATCGTAAGTTACGATCTCGTTAATTGGTTTAGACCATTTGTCCTTTTTGCACCCCCCGCGGCGGTCCACCCCGAGTTCCCCGTACACAATCGAAGAGAAGGGCGCGATCTCAGGAGGCGTCATGGGGGGACCGGGTCTGGGGGGGCGTTCGGGAAGGGCCGCGTCGAAGGCGGCGGCCGATCTGATGGGGTTCATGAACGACCGCGTAGGGTTCGCCAGGACGCTGGCACCGCGGCTGCGCCGGCTCCACCCGAGCCACTGGTCGTTCCTCCTGGGCGAGATCGCCCTCTACTCGTTCCTCCTGCTCGTGATCACCGGGACGTTCCTCACGTTCTTCTACGAGCCGGTCAGGCCGTACGACTCGGTGCTGCGGATCACCTTCGACGTCAAGGGCGGCATGCTGATCCGCCAACTGCACCACTGGTCGGCGACCGTGTTCGTGTTCGCCATCGTCGCCCACCTGATCCGGGTGTTCTTCACCGGCGCCTTCCGCAAACCGCGCGAGCTGACCTGGATGATCGGCGTCCTGCTGCTGGCGTTCGCGCTGGCGGAGTCGTTCTTCGGCTACTCGCTGACCGGCGACCTGCTGGCCGGCACGGGGCTGCGGATCATGCACAGCCTGCGGCTGTCCATCCCCGTCGCGGGCAGCTACGTGGCGGAGCTGACGTTCGGCTCGGGATTTCCCGGCCGGAACGCTCTGCCGCGCCTGTTCGTCGCCCACGTGCTGCTGGTCCCGGGCCTGCTGGCGGCGCTGATCCCGATTCACGCGCTGATCCTGACGTGGCGCCAGAGGCACACGCAGCGGCGCCGCGGGCTGGAGATGCGGCGCGAGGCGAGCGCCCGCAACAGGATCATCGGCGGGCCGTTCTTCCCGCTGCTGGCGATCAAGAACACGGCGACCGTGATGTTCACCTTCGGCGCGATCTCACTGCTCGCGACCGTCTCCAAAGTCAATCCGATCTGGTTGCGCGGCCCCTATTCACCGGCTCGGGAGACCGTCGACGCCCAGCCGTTCTGGTACTTCGGCGTGCTCGACGGGGCCCTGCGGCTCACACCCGGGTGGGAAACGGTCATGATGGGGCACACGTTCAGTGTCGGCCTGTGGATCCCGCCGCTGATCCTGCTGTCCTTCTTCGGGGTGCTCCTCGTCTATCCCTTCCTCGAGCGCCGGTTCACCGGCGACCGCGAATGGCACCATCTGCTGGACCGGCCTCGCGACGTGCCCGGCAGGACCGCGCTCGGCGTCGCCGTGCTGGTGTTCTTCGGCGTCCTGTGGGCGGCCACCGGCATCCGCTATCTCGGGGATCCCGTGCTGGGGACCTGGCTGATGCGGGCCGCCCTCCTCGCGCTCCCCGTCCTGGCCTACGCCGTCACCCGCACTATCTGCCGCCGCGCCCGGTGGGGCGCGGCCCGATCTCGCGCGAGCCGTACGGTATAAATCTTGTAACCCTCCGATAACAGTCGACTACGGAGGGCACGCGAATGTCGCGAAGGCTGTGGCACGTCGCCATGTCGGGGATCGTGCTGCTCGGCGCCGTGGGGCTGATCGCGGGCGCGTGCGAACCGTTCGGCACCATGAACGTAGAGGTCGCCACCGACAGCGGGCCGGTGGCCTGGGGCCCCTGCGACCAGGTCGCGACGTCCACCGGATTCGAGTGCGCCACGATGCGGGTGCCGCTCGACTACGAGGAGCCCGACGGCGACACCATCGGCATCTCGCTGATCCGCCTCCCGGCCAAGGACCAGAAACGGCGGATCGGCTCACTCGTGTTCAACTTCGGCGGTCCCGGCGGCTCGGGGGTGGACACGCTCCTGAACGCCGCGCCCGCGTTCGCGGCCCTCGGGCAGCGCTACGACCTGGTCAGCTTCGACCCGCGCGGCGTGGAGCGCAGCAGCGGGGTCAGGTGCCTGGATGACAAGGCCATGGACGAATACCTCGCCGCGGAGCCCAGCGAGGACGTCGCGGAGGAGACGCGGCTCGTCACCGGGTTCGCCAAAGCCTGCGAGCAGAACTCGGGCAAGATCCTTCCCTACATCGCCACCGTGGACGCGGCGCGCGACATGGAGATGCTGCGCGACGTCCTCGGCGACCCGTGGCTCAACTACTTCGGCTTCTCCTACGGGACCCATCTGGGCGCGGTCTACGCCACGCTCTACCCCGAACTGGTGGGCCGGATGGTGCTCGACTCCGCCCTGGATCCCTCCGTGAGCCTGCTCGAAACGGCGCGAACCCAGGTGATCGGCTTCCAGCGGGCGTTCGAGAACTACCTGAACGCCTGCGTGGAACAGCGCCGCGGCTGCCCCCTGGGCAAGAACGTCGAGTCCGCGAACAGGGCCGTGACGGACCTGCTCGTCGATCTGCGGCACAAGCCCCTGCCGGTCAACGGCCGGAGCCTGACGGAGAACCTGGCGCGCTCCGGGATCGTGGAGGCGCTCTACAGCGAGCAGACCTGGCCGCTGCTCACCGACGCGCTGAAGGACGGCCTGCACGGCGACGCGAGCGGCCTGCTCAATCTCGCCGACCAGTACGGCGGGCGGGAGCCGGACGGCAGCTACTCCACCCTCCAGTCGTCCCTGAACGCCATCGTCTGCGCGGACAACGCCGAACGGCCGACCGTCGCCCAGGCCGTGGCGACCGCGCACGAGCTGTCGAAGAAGTCCCCCGTTTTCAGCGCGAACGCGATCAGCTCGGGGATCTGCAGCGTCTGGCCCGTGCCCGGGAACGACGAAAGCAAGCACGTCGACGCCACCGGGTCCAAGCCGATCGTGGTGGTCGGCGTGACCCACGACCCGGCGACGCCGTACCAGTGGGCGCCCAGACTCGCCAGGCAGCTGCGCACCGGGGTCCTGCTCACCCTCGCGGGCGAGGGCCACGGAGCGTACGGCCAGAGCCCCTGCATCGACACGGCGGTCAACGCCTACCTGCTCGGCGGCAAGGTCCCGCCGAACCGCCTGCGTTGCACCTGACCCCGATGGGGCTCAGCGGGCGGCGGCCGCGCAGGACGAGCAGGTGCCGAAGACCTCGACGGTGTGGGTGACGTCGATGAAGCCGTGCTCGGCCCCGACGGCCTCGGCCCACCGCTCGACATCGGGGCCCGCGACCTCGACCGTGCGCCCGCAGCGGCGGCACACGAGATGGTGGTGGTGCACGTCGCTCTCGCAGGCCCGGTAGACCGACTCACCGTCGTCCGTGCGGAGAGTGTCGACGCGGCCGTCGTCCGAGAGCGCCTGGAGCGCCCGGTAGACAGTGGTCAGACCGATCTTGGCACCCTCCGCCCGCATCTCGGTGAAAATGTCCTGCGCGCTCCTGAATCCCTCGCTCTGGCGGAGGATGTCGTGGACAGCGTCGCGGCTCTTGCTCATGGTGTCGACTCCCCGGTACGGCTTCGCCGTATGAATCTACCGATCCCAAGGGCCAGCACGAACCCGCAGAGGGCGAGCAACACGATCGCCGCCCCCGGCGGGACGTCGACGTAGAAGGCCGAGGTCAGTCCGCCGACCGTGGCGACCACGCCGAGTGACATGGCGAGCGCCATCGTCGCGCGGAAGCTGCGGGTGATCTGCTGACTGGTCGCCACGGGGACCACCATCAGGGCGCTCACCAGGAGAAGGCCCACCACCCGCATGGCGATGACCACCGTGAGCGCGGCCGTGATCGCGATCAGGAGGCTGAGGAAGCGGACCGGCAGGCCGCTGGCCCTGGCGACCTCCTCGTCCTGGCAGAGCACGAACAGCTCACGGCCGAAGACGGCGACCACGCCGAGCACGGCCACCGCCAGGGCCGCGATCACCCAGATGTCCTTCGTGTCGACGCTGCTGATCGAGCCGAACAGGTAGGACGTCAGCGTGGCGTTGCTCTGGCCGGGCGCGAGGTAGATGAGGAGCACGCCGCCCGCGATGCCGCCGTAGAACAGCAGCGCGAGGGCCACATCGCCGCTGGTCCGGCCGCGCGCCCGCACCATCTCGATCGCGACGGCGCCGAGAATGGCCACGACGACCGCGGTCAGCACCGGCGCGGTGCCGGTGAGGAAGCCGAGCGCCACCCCCGTCAGCGCCACGTGCCCGATGCCGTCACCCAGCAGCGCGAGGCGACGCTGGACGATGAACGTGCCGACGGCGGGCGCGGCCAGCCCGACGAGCACGGCGGCGACGAGCGCCAGCCGCATGAAGTCGTAGTGCAGAAGATCGATCACGCTTCCTCCGCCTCGGACGGCTCGCTGATCTTGCTTCGGGTGCCGATGACGTCCGGCCAGCCGCTCAGCGGCCCGCCGCGCCCCTCGTCGGCGTGCGGGTGGACGTGATCGTGGCCGGGCAGCGCGTGGGCGCCCACCGCCTCGGGCGGCGAGCCGTCGTGCACGACGCGGCCGTCGCGCAGGACGATCGCACGGGTGATCAGCGGCTGGAGCGGGCCGAGCTCGTGGACCACCAGCAGAACGGTCTTGCCGTCACCGATCAGCGCCGCCAGGGTGCCGGCGAGCAGGCGCTGGCTCTCGGCGTCGACTCCCGCGGTCGGCTCGTCCATGACGAAGATCTCCGGTTCGCCGGCGAGCGCGCGGGCGATCAGCACCCGCTGCTGCTGGCCGCCGGACAGGGCGTGTACGGGATCACCCGCCCGATCGGCGAGGCCCACCGCGTCCAGCGCCCTCGCGACGGCCGCCCTGTCGGCGGCGCTGGTGGGGCGCCAGCGGCTCTGCCGGGAGATCCGCCCCGACGACACCACCTCTCGGACAGTGGCGGGCACCCCGCCGCCGACCGAGAGCCGCTGCGGCACGTAGCCGACCCGCCACCACTCGCGGAACCGCGACGGCGCCTTGCCGTACAACTCGGTGGAGCCGCCGGAGAGCGGCGTCAGGCCGAGCAGGGCGCGGATGAGGGTCGACTTGCCCGACCCGTTCGCGCCGAGCACGGCCACGACCTCCCCCTGCTCGATGGAGAGGTCGATGCCGCGCAGGATGAGCCGGCCGTCCAGAGTGACCTGGCCGCCGCTCATCCTGAACGCGACATCCACCGGTCGCGGAAGCCTCCCCGGAAGGGTCTGCGGCGCTCGTTGCTTGCTCATCGTTCCTCGCTCGTGGGCTTCGTCGCTCGTGGGCTTCGTCGCTCGTGGAGTTCCTCGCTCGTGGAGTTCCTCGCTCGTGGAGTCGAGGACCCCGTGATCGCCGCTCGCTCGTGGCTCGCCCCGCGTGGCGGGTGCCGTCAGGTGCAGCCCAGCGCGGTCCGAAGTGCTTCGAGGTTCTGGCGCGCCGCGGACAGGTAGTCCCCGGTCGCGGGCCGGCTCTCGATCGGGTTGAGCACAGCCGTCTTCGCGCCGACCTCCTTGGCGAGGACCTCGGCGACCTTCGGGCTGACGAGCTCCTCGGTGAAAATGGTAGTCACATTCTTCTGTTTGGCGACATCCGCCACCTCGGCGAGACGGGCGGGAGAGGGCTCGGAATCCGGATCGATGCCACTGATCCCGACCTGCTCCAGCTTGTAGCGGTCCGCCAGGTAGCCGAAGGCGGCGTGGCTGGTCACGATCGCGCGGGCGGTGCACGTCGCGAGCCCCTGCTGGTACTCCTTGTCCAGCATGGTCAGCTCGGCGGCGGCCTTGGCGGCGCGGTCCCGGTAGGCGGCGGCGTGGGCCGGATCGGCCGTGGCGAGCCGCGCGCCGAGATCGGTGGCGATGGTGGCCAGGCGGCTGGGGTCGAGCCAGATGTGCGGGTCGTAGCCGACGCCGGAATGCTCCCCGCCGTCGCCCGTCTCGCCCTCGTGCTCGTCCGCCGTGGCCGGGAGGGTCTTCACCACGGAAGCGGCGTCGAAGGACCTGTCGGGGGCGTGCGCGGCCACCGCCTCGTCCACCGCGGGCTGCACGCCCTTGATGTAGACGACCAGGTTCGACTCCTGGATGTCCGCGACCTGGCGGGCGGTGAGCTCCAGGTCGTGCGGCTCGACGCCCGGCTTGGTCAGCCCGGCGACCGTCACATCGGCGCCACCCACCTGCTGGGAGAGCCACTGCAGGGGATAGAAGGCGGCCATCACCGCCGGCTTGTCCCCCGTGCCGGAGGTGCCGGAGGCGGCGGCGCCACAGGAGGTGGTCGCGGCGAGCGCCGTACCGGCCACCAGGCCGGCCAGGGTGCGCATTTGGAACTTCACGGGCATCACAGTGGCAATTATGGGACAAAATGAAAACGGTTGTCAAAACCGCAAATGACCTAGACCGTACTCCCAGGGCCACATGCTGGCCGTGGTCAGATCAGGCCCAGACGGTCGGCGGCGAGCAGGATGAGGAACGTGGCGAGCGCCACCCGCAGCACGCGGCCGCCGATACGCAGGGTCGGCCACGACAGGTAGGCCAGCCAGAGGACGAACGCCAGCACCGGAAGAACCGCCAGAGCCCCCCGCCAGTCCGGCACCACGACGCCGACCAGCATCAGGACCACCATGACGACCGGGACCAGCCAGCGCGGGAGCTGGAAGAGGAACACCAGAGGGGTGCCGCTCTTCAGCTCCACCGCGCGCCGCAAGCCGGTCGCTCCCGGCGTGAAGAACTGCTCGCCTGGCGGCAGCGGCCGCTTCGCCGGTCCCGTGCCGCCCGCGCGCTTCTTCGCCAACGGGTGTTCCGGAGCCTTGGAGTGCCGCTTCGGGTCGGAGTCACTTGCCACGACCCGAGCCTAGTCAAGTGCCCCGTTCCAGCGCACCCATGGGGCGCGAGCCGTACCGGTTCAGGTGGCATGCTGGACGGCATGCTCGCTCTGATCCGCTATTCGGTGCCGGACTCCCAGGTGGAGGAGTTCACCACGCAGGCCCGGGACATCCTGGACCTGCTCGCCGCCCAGCCGGGATACGTGCGCGGCCAGCTCGGCAGGTCGGTCGACGAGCCCGACCTGTGGGTCCTGGCCAGCGAGTGGGAAGGGGCCGGCTACTACCGCCGGGCGCTCTCCGCGGCGCGCATGGCGTTGTACCCGCTCATGACTCTGATGATCAACGAGTCGAGCGCCTTCGAGACGGTCCTCGGCGTCCAGCACCCCGCCCGTGAGGGGACAGTCGGCAAGGCCTGAGCGAGCCGCCTCGGGATTCCCCTAAGCTTGACCTCGGATGCGGGCAGGTGCCGACCCCTCTTGGCGCGCCTGTGGCGGGCTTACGGCCCGCCGGTCCGATCGGTCCGCGCTCGATCTCAACGCCGACACCCAGCCGGATGGAGTTTCACTGATGGCACGTCGCACCGACGTCATGGAAACCATCGTCAGCCTCGCCAAGCGCCGCGGGCTCGTCTACCCGTCGAGCGAGATCTACGGAGGTCTCCGGGCGTCGTGGGACTACGGTCCGCTCGGTGTCGAGCTGAAGAACAACGTGAAGCGGGAGTGGTGGAAGGCCGTCGTGCAGGGTCGCGACGACGTGGTCGGCCTGGACTCCTGCGTGATCCTGGCCCCCGAGGTGTGGCAGGCCAGCGGCCACGTGGAGACCTTCACCGACCCGTTGACGGAGTGCCAGTCCTGCCACAAGCGCTACCGCGCCGACCACCTCGTCGAGGCGTACGTCGCCAAGCACGGCAGCGAGCCCGCGGGCGGCCTGGCCGACATCACCTGCCCCAACTGCGGCAACAAGGGCGCGTTCACCGCGCCGCGGCAGTTCAGCGGCCTGCTCAAGACCTACCTCGGCCCGGTCGAGGACGAGTCGGGACTCGCGTACCTGCGGCCCGAGACGGCGCAGGGCATCTTCATCAACTACCTCAACGTGCAGCAGTCCGCGCGCAAGAAGATCCCGTTCGGCATCGGCCAGCAGGGCAAGTCGTTCCGCAACGAGATCACGCCGGGCAACTTCATCTTCCGGACCCGCGAGTTCGAGCAGATGGAGATGGAGTTCTTCGTCAAGCCCGGCACCGACGAGGAATGGCACCAGTACTGGATCGACGAGCGCCTGCGCTGGTACGTCGACCTGGGCATCAACAAGGACAACCTCCGGCTCTACGAGCACCCCAAGGAGAAGCTGTCCCACTACTCCAAGCGGACCGTCGACATCGAGTACCGGTTCAACTTCACCGGCGCGGAGTGGGGCGAGCTGGAGGGCATCGCCAACCGGACCGACTTCGACCTGACCGCGCACGGCAAGGCGTCCGGCACCGACCTGTCGTTCTTCGAGCAGGAGTCCGGCGAGCGCTACGTGCCGTACGTCATCGAGCCGGCCGCCGGTGTGGACCGCGCGGCGCTGACCTTCCTCCTCGACGCCTACACGGTCGATGAGGCGCCCAATGCCAAGGGCGTCATGGAGGAGCGGACGGTCATGCGCCTGGACCACCGCCTCGCCCCGGTCAAGGTCGCGGTGCTGCCGCTGTCCCGCAACGCCGACCTGTCGCCGAAGGCCCGCGACCTGGCCGCGCAGCTGCGCCGCCGGTGGAACGTGGACTTCGACGACGCGGGCGCGATCGGCCGCCGCTACCGCCGCCAGGACGAGATCGGCACCCCGTTCGCGATCACGGTCGACTTCGACACCCTGCAGGACGACGCCGTGACGATCCGCGAGCGCGACACCATGGCCCAGCAGCGCGTCTCCCTCGACCAGGTCGACTCCTACCTCCGTCAGCACCTCAACGACTGAGATCGTCCCGCCCGTACGGCCGACGGCCCTCCACGCGAGGCCGCCGGCCGTACTACGTACTCGGCGGAAGACCTCGGCCACAATGAACACACAAACCAATATTGATCATGCGTATCTCACGGTAAACGCCGCACTTCGCGGCTCCTCTGTGTTCGTTGTGACCGCTCGATGCACGCGCGGGGCGCTCACGAGCGCCGAGCGAGAGATACGCTGCCGGAGCAGGTTGAATCCGGGTCCGAACAGGAGTTGACATGCCATTCAGTCATGACATGGTTTACTCGCTCGCCACGGCGGTCGATCTGATCAACACCTTGCCGGAGGCGGACGGCCGGGACGGGCTGGCGACCATCGACGACCTCGAAGAGTTCGTCCAGCACCGGCAGATCAGCGGGGTGGAGTCCCTCAACGCCACCGACCTGGACGAGGTGCGCACACTGCGCGAGGCCTTCCGGGACGTGTTCACCGCCGCCGACCGGGGAGCCGCGATCTCCCAGCTCAACCTCATGCTCGGCCGCACGCGGATCACACCGCGCCTGGCCGAGCATGACGGCTTCGCCCTGCACATCCACTACTTCGCCCCCGGCGCCTCGGTGGCCGAGCACCTGGCCGCCGACTGCGGCGTCGCCCTGGCCCACGTCCTGGTCGAGGACGAGTGGGAGCGGCTGCGCACCTGCGCCGCGCCCGAGTGCTCCCGAGTTTTCGTCGACGAGTCCCGCAACCGCTCGCGCGTCTACTGCGACAGCCGCACCTGTGGGAACCGCATGCACGTGGCCGCCTACCGGGCCCGCCGCCGCGCCACGAACCTGTCCGGGCGATACACCTAGGTCGTCTGGTTGGGCAGGGCCCCGCCGTACCTTCTGTCGCGTTTGGCGTAGACCTCGCAGGCCTGCCAGAGGTCGCGGCGGTCGAAGTCGGGCCACAGCTGGTTGAGGAAGACCATCTCGGCGTAGGCGGCCTGCCAGAGCAGGAAGTTGGAGGTGCGCTGCTCGCCCGAGGAGCGCAGGAACAGGTCCACGTCGGGGATCTCGGGCTCGTCGAGGTAGCGGGCGAAGGTCTGCTCCGACACCTTGCCCGGCTTCACACGTCCCCCCGCGATGTCCTCGGCGAGTTTGAGGGCCGCGTCCACGATCTCGGCCCGGCCGCCGTAGTTCACGCAGAACTGGAGCGTCAGCGTCCTGTTGTGCTCGGTCATCTCCTCGGCGTCCTGGAGTTCCTTGATCACGCTCTTCCAGAGCCGCCCGGGCCGCCCGGCCCATCGCACCCGGACTCCCATCTCGTTCAGCTGGTCGCGGCGGCGCCTGATCACGTCACGGTTGAAGCCCATCCGGAAGCGCACCTCGTCGGGTGAGCGCTTCCAGTTCTCCGTGGAGAACGCGTACGCCGACAGGTAGGGGATGCCGAGTTCGATGGCGCCCTCGATGACGTCGAACAGCGACGCCTCCCCCATCTTGTGGCCCTCGATTCTGGGCAGGCCGCGCGCCTTGGCCCAGCGGCCGTTGCCGTCCATGACGATCGCGACGTGCCGGGGCACCAGCTCGCGCGGGATCGCCGGCGGCACCGCCCCGGACGGATGGGGGGAAGGCGGACGGACCACGCGGGATCGGACCATGGCGGGACGGATCACGCTGGGACGGACCATTTCTAGATGACCTGCGCTCTCAAACTGGCTCAGTGCTCCGGACCGAGCGTATGGGTGGGGACGGCGTGCTCGGAGACCCGCTCCACATGGCGCAGGGAGCGGATTCCGTGTTCCAGGTGCCACTGCAGGTATGCGGCGACGAGGCCGCTGCACTCGGCCCGGTGCCGCGGCTCCGACACGTCCGCGGCCGGCCAGTCGCCGCGGAGCAGCGCGATCATCAGCGCGATCGTCTCCGCCGCGGGCACGGCCGCCCCGGCGGGACGGCAGGCGCCGCACACCACCCCGCCGGCCACGATCGCGAAGGCGCGGACGGCGTCCGCCCCGCAGCGGGCGCACTCCGCCAGGGCCGGGGCGTATCCGGCGACCGCCAGCGACCGCAGGAAGAACGCGTCGAGCACCAGCCGGGCCTCGTGGCCGCCCTCGACCAGGGTGCGCAGCCCGCCGACGAGCAGGAGGAACTGGCGCAGGGCCGGCTCCTTCTCGCCCATGGTCAGCCGGTCGGCGGTCTCCAGCATCGCGGTCCCGGCCGTATAGCGCGGATAGTCGCTCACGAGCGCCTCGCCGTACGGGCGGAGGGTCTCGACCTGGGTGATCACGTCGAGCGACCTGCCGCTGTGCAGTTGAAGGTCGACATGGGAGAACGGCTCCAGCCGCGCGCCGAACCGCGAGGTCGTCTTGCGCACGCCCTTGGCGACGCCGCGGACCTTGCCGGTGCGCTTGGTGAGGATCGTGATGATGCGGTCGGCCTCGCCCAGCTTCTGCGTGCGCAGCACGACTCCTTCGTCACGGTAGAGGCTCACCCCGCCATCGTATGACCTTCCGGCGACCCGCCTTGGAGGCTCCGAAATGGTGAAATTTCGGTAAGAATTCGGGTAATGAGGACCGGTTTCTGACCCCCCGGAAACCCCTCCACGCTGGACACCCGGTGGCCGTGCGGTAAACCTGGGATGCAACCCCTTAACCGAAAGGTCACTAAGCTTTGGCCTTTGGCGGACTCACCTGCGCCTCCGAGCCGAAAACCGGATTGAACCGCCCCCGCTGCTTGAAAGGGTGCCGTCAACGACCCCCTCCTGAAGGAGGGGGCTTGAAGTGCAGCGATGCGCTTTGAAGCCCCGCGTTGACCAGCCCTGGCCGATCACCTGTAAGGAGGTGCATTCGATTGGCTACGTTTCACGTAGGCCAGCAGACCCACCAGGCCGTGCTTCCTCAGCGGCCTGCTCTGGAATCCGCGTCAGCAGACACGCCCGAGGGTGGGCACGAAACGGGACGCGGACGCCGCCGCCGCGCGGCACCCGGCGTGGAACATGGGCGAGGGGAGATCGAGCGGGCCGGCACCCGATCCGCTCGGCGTCACCCTGAGGGCGTTTCGGCGTCCGAGGGAGCGGCCCGTGAGGGCCACCCGGCCGTGTTCGTCCTGGACAGGCGAGGCCGCCCGTTGGACCCGTGCCACCCGGCCCGTGCCCGCCGCCTGCTGGCGTCGGGCCGGGCGGTGGTGGTCCAGCACACTCCGTTCGTCATCCGGCTGCGCGACCGCGCCGCCGCCGATTCCACGATCGCGGGCGTCGAGGTCGGGATCGACCCCGGCAGCAGGCACACCGGCATAGCGGTGTTCGCCGTGGCCGGTGGGAGCCGCAGGGGCAGGTACGCCATCCAGCTCGACCACCGGGGTCCGGCAATCCGGGACAGGCTGTCCGCCCGCGCCGTGTTGCGCCGGGGGCGCCGGTCGCGGAACCTGCGATACCGCGCCCCGCGTTTCTCCAACCGATCCAAGCCGAAGGGGTGGCTGGCGCCGTCGCTACGCCACCGAGTAGAAACCACAGTGTCGTGGGTGGATCGGCTGACCCGGTGGGCGCCGGTCCGCGTCGTCCATGTCGAACGGGTCGCGTTCGACACCCACGCCATGGCGGCCGGACGGCAATTGAACGGCGTCGAGTACCAGCAGGGCACCCTGGCCGGGTACGAGATCCGCGAGTACCTGCTGGAGAAGTGGGGGCGCCGCTGCGCCTACTGCGGGACGAGCGGCGTTGCGTTGAACATCGACCACATCCATCCCCGATCGCGGGGCGGCTCGGACCGTGCCTCGAATCTGGCTGTGGCGTGCGTCCCCTGTAACCAGGCGAAGAACGCGGCCTCGGTCGAGGAGTTCCTGGCCGGCAGGCCGAAGGTCCTGGCCCGCGTGCTGGCCCAGGCCAAGGCCCCGCTCGGGGACGCGGCCGCGGTCAACGCGACCAGGTGGGCGCTGTGGCGGGCATTGACGCGGACCATGCTGGATGTGCGCGCCGGCTCGGGCGGCCGGACCAAATGGAACCGGTCACGGACCGGCTCCCCCAAGTCCCACACCTTGGACGCGCTGCACGTCGGCCGGCTCGACCACGTGGACAGCCGGCCGTCAACGGTGCTGGTCGCCGCCGCGACCGGACGCGGCCGCTACGCCCGGACACGCGCGGACAGGTATGGATTCCCCCGGCTGCGGCTGCCCCGCGGCAAGCAGGTCAAGGGGTTCGCGACCGGGGACACGGTCCGCGCGGTCGTCCCCTCCGGGAAGAAGGCCGGAGTCCATGTCGGACGAGTCGCCGTCCGGTCAAGCGGCAGTTTCAACATCACCACCAACGCCGGGACCGTCCAAGGCATCGGCTTCCGGCACGTCCGCCTGCTTCAACGGGCCGATGGCTACGCATACACCAGAAGGAACGAACCAGTGCAGACCGTAAGCCGTTTCCTCCCCGGCTTGAAGGCCAGGGTTTCCACGGCGGTGACTCGATGACCCGCGTGGTCCTGCTGGGCTCATCGCCCGGCCCGATCGGATCCCAGCCAACCGGATCCGGCGGCCAGCCCGTCCTCCCGACGGACCTGACGCTGGCGTCGCCATCCGGAGCCCCCTCCGTGTACGGCAGGCTGCGCGAGCAGCTCACGTTCCTGGACCCGGAGCCGATCACCATAGCCCGGCCCGGCGCCGCCCCGGCCTACCGCGAGCAGGGCGGGCGCGTGGTCGAGAGCGCCGACGTGGCGGAAGACCTGCGGGCGCTGGCCGACGTGGCGGAGGACGCCACGGAGAACCTGCTCATCCTGCCCGCCAACTCGCTCGTCCACGACGAGCTGATCTACCAGATCACCAAGGCCAAGCGGGCCGCCTACGCGCTGATCGTGCGCGAGGAGCGGGACGAGAACGCGCCTGAGGAGGCGCCCATCGACGAGGCCGAGCCGGAGATCGGCCAGAAGGTCATCGAGGGCCTCCCGCAGCGCACCCGCGCGGGCCGGGGCCGTGTGGTGTCGGTCGGCACCGCCCACCACGCCGTCACCCGGCCGAACGTGGCGCTGCTCGGCCCGATCCACCTGTACCAGAAGCACGCCGTCGTGGTCGCGGAGGTCGCCCGTGAGCTCGCGGACATGGCGCACCTGTTCGGCCCCGAGGACGACGTCACCGAGCTGCTCGTGCTCGGCCTCGTCCGCCGGGGCGTCTCGGTGGGCATCCGGGGCCGCCGCGACCTCTTCTTCCGCCGCGTGTACGGCCCGCAGGACACGGCCGAGGCGCTGGCGGCCATGTCGGAGCTCGACGAGGACCGTGCCCGCCTGGACAACGCCGTCAAGGGCGCGGACGGCTTCTTCACCACGTTCTTCGTCAGCACCTACTCGCGGTTCATCGCCCGGTGGGCGGCCCGCCGGGGGCTGACCCCGAACCAGGTCACCCTCATCTCGATCTTCCTGGGCCTGCTGGCCGCGGGTTCGTTCGCCACCGGCACCCGGGTGGGCGCGGTCGCGGGCGGCGTGCTGATCTACTTCGCGTTCGTCTTCGACTGCGTCGACGGCCAGGTCGCCCGCTACGCCAGGAAGTTCGGCGTGCTCGGGGCGTGGCTGGACGCCACCTTCGACCGATTCAAGGAGTACGCGGTCTTCGTCGGCCTCGCGGTGGGGGCCACGGTGTCGGGCGAGTTCGGCGACGGCGAGGGCGTGTGGACGCTGGCGCTGGTGGCGCTCGCCCTCCAGTCGGTGAAGCATCTGCTGGACTTCTCCTACGGCGCGGCCAACCGCCGCAGGACACCGGTTCCGCTGCCCACGCTCGCGCTGCAGATCACCGACGACCGTCCGCTCCGCGAGGCGCTGGAGCACCGCCGGACGAGCCGCAACACCGGCGTGCGCGGCCTGCTCAAGCTCTGGACCAGGGCCGGGAAGTTCCGCCCCGTGCACTGGGCCCGCAAGATGATCGTGTTCCCCATCGGCGAGCGGTTCGCCGCCATCGCGATCACCGCGGCTCTCTTCGACCCTCGCGTCACATTCCTGACGCTGGTGATCTGGGGCGGCGTCGCGGCCACCTACACCCTCACCGGACGCATTCTGAGGTCGCTCGCATGATCACTCAGCCGCAAGTCACCACCGTCCCGGACCCGGACGAGGAGCGCCGCCGCATCCAGACCGAGCGCCTGCTCGCCTACCGGGACGACGGTCCCCTGGTCACCCTGGTGAAGGGCCGGCTGCGCCCGGGCCTCCCACCGGTTCCCGCCACACTGGTCGCGCTGCTGGCGATCGTCGTGCTGGCCGTGACGGGGGCTCTCACGGACGGGCCCGTTCTGCTGGTTCCCGTCCTGATCCTGGTCGCGCTCGTCCTGCCCACCGCGCCGCGCGACCACCTGGGCCGGTTCGACTGGCTGACGCCGCCGCTGCTCCGGGGCGCCGAGTTCCTCACGATCATCCTGCTCGGCCTGGCCGAGGGCACGCCCAAGTGGCTGCTGTTCATGCTGATCTACGTGATCGGCTATCACACGTACGACACGGTGTACCGCACCCGGCAGAGCATCTGGCCGCCCGCCTGGGTGTTCCGCGCCGGGCTCGGCTGGGAGTGCCGCCTGCTCATCCTCGGCGTGGGCGCGGCCATCGGGCAGCTGACCGCCGTCGCCGCGGTCCTGACCGCCTACCTGCTGGTCCTGTTCTCGGTCGAGAGCGTGGTCAGCTGGGTCCGCCTGGACAAGGCCTCCGCCCAGGCCCAGGCGCAGGCGGACCAGGACCTGGAGCAGTCTCCCGAGGACGCGGCCGAGCAGGTCACCGGCGACGCCGATCCGGCCTGAGTCTCCCGCGTTCCGTACGGCGCGCGCTTTTCTGTACGGCTCCCGCTCGCCGGGCGGGAGCCGTACGCGTCAGAGGCCACGCACCAGCCGGACCCGCTGGGCGTACTTGCGGCGGCCGACGAGCCACCAGACCAGCCGGGCCGGAAACGGCAGGTTGCCCAGCATGTGGGCACGCTCCTCGGGGGTCGCCTCCTCAAGCAGGGAGCCGAGGAAGAGCAGCAGCTTGTCCTTCGGGGTCTCGGTCGCGAACCGGGCGCCGAGCTCGGCCCACTCCGCCGCCGTGACGTGTTCCTCCGCCAGCGGCAGGATGTGCGTCTCCTCCTCCTCCAGATGCTGGACGAGGGCCGTGCGGTGGGCGGCGAGAGCGAACGCGATCTCGTCCCGGACCGGGACGGCGGCGGCACGCTCCCATTCGGGCAGGAGCTCGGTGATCCTGTCGAGGGCAGTCGAGATCTTCTCGTGCTGGGCCTCCATGCGCAGCACCAGATCGGCCTCCAGGTCCACCCGGGCAAGCAGCCTCGGCCAGAGCAGGTCGTCCTCGGCCGAGTGGTGGTGGTGGAGCCCCATCGCGTAGTCGCGGAAGTGGTCGGCGAGCACCCGTGCGCGGGCGGTGTCCCCGGCGGGCGCGACCGAGACCAGCTCGGTCAGTATCCGCGACTCCCGGCGGAACACCCGGTGGACGACGAACATGTCGTGAGTGTCGGCTCGCTCCTGATCTGTGGTGGTCATCTTCGTCTCCTCGTAGTCATACCGACTGGTTGCCTTCGCCGCCGACTTTCCGGGTGCGCTCTTGGAGGCGGCTTGAAGGACGCTTGGGTGAATGCGGGGGAAACGCCTACGATGTCCCCCGTGCACATGCTCGTGATCACGCCTGCCGCCGCACTCGTCATGACGCCGGCCGGTTCCGCGAACGCGGCCCTCCGCCGCTCGGCCCGGCTGCTCCGGTCGTGATCCGGCTCCGTGTGCTCGGCGCGTTCGACGCCGACGTGAACGGCGGTGCCGTACAACTCGGGGGTCCGCGCCAGCGCGCCGTCCTGGCGCTCCTGGTCGCGGCCCGCGGCGACGTCGTCTCGGTCGACCGGCTCATCGACGGCCTGTGGCGGGGCGAGCCGCCGGCCAAGGCCATCGCGTCCCTCCAGTCCTATGTGGCGAACCTGCGCCGCGTCCTGGAGCCCGACCGGCCACGGCGGGCGCCGGCCCAGGTGCTGGTCAGCGCCGCCCCCGGATACGCCGTACGGCTCGACTCCGACGCGGTCGACGCCTGGCGGTTCGAGCGGCTCGCCCGCGACGCCCGCGACCTGAGCGAGATGGACCCGGCCGGGGCCAGGGCGATCCTCGGTGACGCGCTGGCCCTGTGGCGCGGAGACGCGTTCGCCGAGGTGGCCGACGAGGAGTGGGCAGTCGCCGAGGCGGCCCGGCTGGAGGAGGTCCGGCTCGCGGCCCGCGAACTGTTCGTCTCCACGACGCTCCGCTCGGCCCCGGCGGCCGACGCCGTCCCGATGGCGGAGATGCTCGCCCGCACCCAGCCGCTACGCGAGGAGGGCTGGCGGCTGCTGGCGCTCGCGCTGTGGGGCAGCGGGCGGCAGGCCGACGCCCTGGCCGCGCTGCGCCGCGCCCGCAGGACCCTGGCGGAGGAGCTCGGTCTCGACCCGGGTCCTGCCCTCGCCCACCTGGAGGAGGCCATCCTCGCCCAGCGCATTGAGGTACTGCACGCGTCGTCCGTTACCGGTCCGGAACCACGCTTTCCCGGCTCCGAGACGCCCCGCCGAGGACTGGGCGCGCCTGCCGTACCGGGCCGATCTCCAGGCCAGGTCCCCGGCCGATTTCCCGGCCAGACTCCGGGTCCGGGCCGATCCCAGGACCAGGCCCCCGGCCGATCTGGTGAGTGGGTTCATCCGGCCGCCGTCGACGACAGGCTCACGGCGGACACCGCGAGACGACCGGTGGCCGCCGGCGGCACGGCGTCGTGGAGCGCTCCAGCACCCGCGATGTTCGTCGGGCGAGCGGCGGACCTCGCCGCGCTCACGAGCGCCGCGGCCGACGTGCTCACGGGGGTGTCGCGGATCGCGCTGGTCACCGGCGAGCCCGGCGCGGGCAAGTCCACGCTGATCGGCCGCCTCATGGAGGGCCTCGACCCGGCGGAATGGCAGGTCGCCGCGGGGCGCTGCCCCGAGACGGAGGGCGCTCCCCCGGCCTGGGCGTGGGTGGAGTGCCTGCGCCCGCTGACCCAGGCCGTGCCGCTCGGCGAGTACGAGGCCGCGCTCGCCCCGCTGCTCGGTGATGGGCAGCTCGGCGAGGACGACGCGGCGGCGGGCCGGTTCCGGCTGCACCGCGCGGTCTGCTCGTGGCTGCGCGAGGTCTCCCGCCACCCGGCGGACGGCGCCCCCGGCGGCCGGGCCCTGGCGATCGTGCTGGACGACCTGCACCGGGCCGACGCCGAGACGCTGGCGCTGCTCACGGCGGTGGCCGACGAACTGGCCGGGGAGCGGGTCCTGCTGGTCGCCGCCTTCCGCCCCTCGGACGTGACGGAGGCGCAGGAGGACACGCTCGCCGCACTCGCCCGTCGATCGCCGCTGCGGCTGCCGCTCGCCGGCCTGTCGGCGGCCGACGTCGAGACGCTGGTCTCCTCGATCTGCGACCGGCCGGTGGATCCGGAGATTCTGGCGTCCTTGGCCGATCGCACCGGCGGCAACCCGTTCTATGTGCGGGAGATCGCCCGGCTGCTGGCCAGCGAGGGCACCCTGACCGGCGTGCCGGACGGCGTTCGCGACGTTCTCAGGCGACGCCTCGCCCGGCTCCCCGCCGCGGCCGTCAGCGTGCTGCGACTGGCCGCCGTGGTCGGCCGGGAGGCTGAGGTGGAGCTGCTCGTGGGCGCCGCCGACGCCGACGAGGACGCCGTACTCGACGGCCTGGAGGCGGGTGTCTTCACCGGGCTGCTCACCGAGCCGTCGCCGGGGCGCGTCCGGTTCGTGCACGCGCTCGTCCGGGACACCCTCTACCACGATCTGTCCCAGGTGCGGCTGACGCGCACGCACGCCCGGGTGGCCGCCACGCTAGAGACTCTGCACCCCGACGACCTGTCCGCGCTCGCCCATCACCACGCCCGCGCCGCCACGTCGGCCACCGCGGAACGGGCGGTGGACTACTCGGTCCGGGCGGCCGAGCTGGCCACCCGGCGGTATGCCCACGACACCGCCGCCGAGCTGCTGGTCCAGGCGCTGGAGTGCTTCGAACGGATTCCGGCGGGCACCGGCGACCGCGACGCGGGCCGCGTCGACCTGCTCGGCCGGCTGGTCCGGGCGCAGGTGCGCGGCGGCGCCGTCGTGTCCGCCCGCGACACCCGGCAGCGGGCCATCGAGATCGCCCGGGGCACCGGCCGCGACGACCTGCTGGTCGCGGCGTTCACCTCGTGGGCCGAGGGGACCCCGTGGATGATCCGGCCGTACGGGATGGTCGACGAGTTGACGGTCGACCTGCTGACGCGCCTGCTCCGCGACAAAGGCCTGGACCCGGTCACCCGGTGCCGGCTGCTGGACACGCTCGCCGCCGAGCTGGAGGGCGAGGGCGACCCGCGCTGCGCCGCGGCCGTGGCCGAGATGGCCGAGCTGACCCGCGCGCTGGACGACCCCCGGATGATCGCGCTCAACCTGGCCGCGCAGATCAGGCAGACGGACTTCGAAACCGACGCCGACACCTGCGGCCGGCTGGCCGCGGAGCTGGCCCGGCTCGGCGCGGAGCACGACCTGGTCGCCTACCGCTGGTTCGGCGAGTTCGTCTCCGCGCGGGCGGCGGCCGCATGCGGGATGATCCCTGAAATGCATGCCCATCTGGAGCGCAGCCTGGAGATCGCGCGCGCCTACCGGATGAGCGAGGCGCTGGCGGTGGGGGTGTTCGCCCAGGCGACGCTCGCGCACGTGGCGGGACGGCTCGACCAGGCCGAGCAGATGTACGGCGAGGCGTGCGAGACCCTCGTCAGGCTCGGCTCCATCCACGCTGTGGCCGCGTACGACCTGGCGATCTACTGCCTGCGGCTCAGCCAGGGCAGGCAGACCGACTACGCGCCGATAGCCCAGCAGCTCTACGAAAAGTACGGCAGGACCGTCGCGGATCTCATGGCGATCGTGCTGGCGGACGCCGGGCAGGTCGAGGCCGCTCGGGCCATACGGCACACGTTGCCGCCGCTGCGGCGCGACTTCTACCACTCGGTCTACGCGACCCTGCGCGGCATGGCGGTGGTCGCGGTCGGCGGCCCGGACGAGGCGCGGGAGATGATGGACGTCCTCCTTCCCCTGCGCGACCTGCTGGCCGGCACGCCGTCCTTGTCCGTGGCGGTGCGGCCGGTCGCCCACGTGCTCGGCGACCTCGCGCTCATGCTGGACCGGCCGGAGGAGGCCGCCGACCACTACACGCGCGCGGCCGAGATCTCCCGGCTCTGGGCGGCGCCGCACTGGGCGGCCGAGGCGGAGGAGGCTCTGGCGCGTGTCTCCATGTTGACGCGTGTCTCCAAGCTGCCTCCAAGAGGGGGACAAGTCACCTGAAGAAGGTGGGGGGTGAAACCTGACGGAAGGACACCCCCATGTCACGCTTTCTGGGCCGCCTCGGTGGTGCGGCCGCCGCCCATCCGTGGCGCACCCTTGCCGCATGGCTCATCGCGCTGGTCGTCGCCTTTGGCCTGGCCGGGGCGGCGGGCGGCGTTCCGCATGACGATTACAACATCCCGGGCATGCGATATCAGGTCGGCACCCGGTTTCTGCAGCAGCACTTACCCGAGATGTCGGGCGCTTCGGCCAGGGTGGTGATCCACGGCTCGGGGACGTTGCCGACCGCGCTGCTCGACGACGTGCGCACCCGCCTGTCCGGGATGCGCGGCGTCTCCGGGGTCGGGCAGCCACGAATGTCCGCCGACGGTGACACCGCTCTGCTCGACGTCCAATACAGGGTTCCCGTGACCGACTTCTCCGGGTCCGAGGGTGTGGACGCGCTGCGAAACGCGGCGACTCCCGCCGAGAAGGCGGGATTCCAGGTCGCCTTCGGCGGCGAGGTCCCGGAGAACTTCTCCGCGCCGAACGGCGTCGCCGAGCTGGCCGGCATCGTCGCCGCGCTGGTGATCCTGATCGTGGCGCTCGGTTCGCTGACCGCGGCCGGCCTGCCGATCCTCGTCGCCCTGACGGGTGTCGGGGTCGGCTCGGCGATCATCACAGTGCTCGCCGCCGTGACCGACATCAGCACCTCGGCGCCGACCGTCGCCTCCATGGTGGGCCTCGGCGTCGGCATCGACTACGCGCTGCTGCTGGTCAGCCGGCATGTCGAGGGGCTGCGGCAGGGGCTGTCACCGCGCGACGCGGCGGCCGAGGCGACCGCGACGGCGGGCAGTTCGGTCATCCTGGCCGGGGTGACGGTCCTCGTCTCTCTCTTCGGGCTCAAGCTGTCCACTCTACCGGTCTACGCCTCCTTCGGATACGCGACCTTCGCGGTCGTCGGCGCCGTCATGGTGGCGGCGGTCACCCTTGTTCCGGCCATGCTGGGGCTGGCCGGGCGCCGGGTGCTCCCCCGCCGTGAGCGCTCCGGCACCGCAGTACATCAAGTCGCCGCAGGCAAGCCGGGCGCCGCAGTACACCAGGTCACCACAGGCAAGCCGGGCACCCCAGTACACCAGGTCACCACAGGCAACCCCGGCACGGTACGGCAGGCCGCCGCGGCGAAGCCCGGCGCCACGGAGCGGTGGGCCCGGCGCGTCGGTGCGCGGCCGATCCCGTCGGCGCTGGCCGCGCTGGTCGTGCTGCTGGCCCTGGCCGCGCCGGTGCTCGGCATGCGCACCTGGCCGCAGGACGCCGGCAGCCAGCCCGAGACGAACACCACCCGCATCGCCTACGACCTGGTCGCGGCCGAGTTCGGCCCGGGCGCCAACGGTCCGCTGGTGATCGCCGTCGACCTCCGACAGGTCGCCTCCACCGGCGTGAACGGCCTGGCCGACCGGCTGCGCGCCGAGCCGGGCGTCGCCGCCGTCGCACCTCCTTTGGTGAAGGGCGACGCGGCCGTGATCGTGGTAGAGCCGTCCACCAGCCCGCAGGACGAGCGGACGACGGACCTGGTCCGCCGGCTGCGGGCCGATTTGCCCGGCGGCGTCATGGTGACCGGCCTGGTCGCCGGGTACGGCGACATCTCCGAGCGGCTGTCCGAGCGGCTGTGGATCGTGGTCGCGTTCGTGGTCGGCCTGTCGGTGGTGCTGCTGATCGTGCTGTTCCGGTCTCCGGTGGTGGCGGTCAAGGCGGCCCTTATGAACCTTCTGTCGGTCGCGGCGGCGTACGGCGTGATCACCGCTCTGTTACAGACCGACGCGGGTGCGAAGCTGGTCGGCCTGCCGCACGGCGGCGCAATCTCCAGCTGGGTTCCGATCCTGATGTTCACTGTGCTGTTCGGCCTGTCGATGGACTACGAGGTCTTCCTGCTGTCCCGGATCCGTGAGGACTGGCTGGCGACCGGAGACGCGACGGGCAGCGTGGTGCGCGGCCTGGCGGCCACCGGCCGAGTGATCACAAGCGCCGCCACGATCATGGTCGCGGTGTTCATCGGATTCGCCATCGATCCGGACGTCACGGTGAAGACGATAGGCATCGGCATGGCCGCTGCCGTGCTCATCGACGCCACGATCGTCCGGATGGTCCTGGTCCCGGCCACGATGGCCCTGCTGGGCAAGGCCAACTGGTATCTCCCGCGCTGGCTCGACCGCCTGCTTCCCCACGTCTCGCACGAGCCCCAGGCCGCCTCGCTCCCCGTCCGCGAACCCGCCCGGGTTTGAGACCGACGCCCAGGTCCGGTACGCCACAGGTCCGGTTCGGCATGCCGTACCGGACCTGTGGCGGTGCTTCGCCGGGCGCTGGTTCGTAAAGTAGCGTGCCCTGTGCCGCGCAGGCACAGATGCATGTGCGTAACAACACACTTTGGCGCTATTTACCGTCACTTCACCGATATGCGCCACTGTCGGTGCGGGACAATGATCATCTGGGTGTAACGTCGATGCAATGGGACACTGGTTCACTGTCGTGGCAAGAGTCTGCCCAATGGAGTCCATGTGAATACGGTGCAGGTCGCGCATGCCGACATACGGTCGGCGTTCCACTCACGGGGTGGACCGACCGTCTTGCGCATCCTGCTCGGCGCTCACCTGCGGCGGCTACGGCGGGCCGGCGGGATCACCGCTGAGGACGCCGGGCACGAGATCAGGGCATCTCACGCCAAGATCAGCCGTTTGGAGTGCGGCCGGGTCAGCTTCAAGGAGCGCGACGTCGCGGACCTGCTCACCTTCTACGGGGTGACGGATCCCGAGGAGCGGGCCGCGGTGCTGGCCCTGGCCAGGCAGGCCAACACCCCCGGCTGGTGGCACAAGTACGGCGACGTCCTGCCCTCCTGGTTCGAGATCTACGTGGGCCTGGAAGAGGCCGCCTCGATCATCCGGAGCTACGAGCTGCAGTTCGTGCCCGGTCTGCTGCAGACCCCGGAATACGCGCGAGCGGTCATCATGCTCGCCAACGCGGGCGCGCCCGAAGACGAGCTCGACCGCAGGATCGGCCTGCGAATGCGCCGGCAGGAGCGCCTGGCCGGGCCGGACGCCGTCAAGTTCTGGGCGATCGTGGACGAGGCCGCGCTGCGCCGCCCGCTCGGCGGGGAGAAGGTGCTGCGCGCCCAGCTTGAGCACCTGATCGAGGTCACCAAGAACCCGAACGTGACCGTACAGATCGTCCCCTTCGACCGTGGTGGGCATTCGGCCGCGGGCGGGCCGTTCACGATCCTGCGCTTCGTCGAGCCCGAGCTCCCCGACCTGGTCTACCTGGAGCAGCTCACCAGCGCCCTCTACCTCGACAAGCCCGAGGAGACCAACACGTACATGCAGGTGATGAACACGCTGTGCGTGGAGGCCCGGCCCGCTTCGGCGACCCAGGCCTTCCTCGAAGAGCTGCTCAAAGACGTGCGCTGACCTTCAGGATCCAGCGCCTTCAGGATCCGGCGCCGGGACCGGAGAAGAACGCCTCGCAGGCCTCGACGAAGGCGACCGCGCGGGCGGTCGGCCGCACCCCGCGCACAGACGCCAGCACCACGTCCAGCGGCGGAACGTCCTCGCGGATCGCCCGGGTCACCACCCGGCCGCCGTCGTAGGTCTCGTCGGTCGCGACCCGCTGGTTGAGGATCGAGTAGCCGTGCCCCTGCCCCACCAGCGCGCGCACGGTCTCGTAGTTGGACGTGCGGAACCGCACGCGGGGTTCGGCGGCGTGCAGCGTGCGGAAGTAGTCGCGGCTGTGCGGCACGTCGAGCAGGATCATCGGCTCGGCGGCCAGATCCGCCAGCGACACCGCCTCCCCCTCCGCCAGCGCGTGCCCGGGCGGGAGCAGCACATACGGCCTGACCTGCGTCAGCACGTGGGCATCGAGATCGAGGGCCAGGTCGATGGCGTAGAGCAGGGCCACCTCGCAACGCCCGTCGACCAGCGCCCGCTGCACCGCGGCGATCCCGCCCTCGGCCACCGACACACGCACACCGGGATGGCGGTCGGCGAAGTCGCGGAGCAGCCGGGGAAGGTAGAAGGGGGCGATCAGGTTGAAGCAGCCGATGGCCAGCTCGCCCGTGAGAGAGCCCGCGAGTCCCCGTGCCGACTCGGCGAGCGCGGCGGCGTGGCTCAGGAAGTCGCGTGCCTCGGCGAGGAACCGCTCGCCCGCCCGGGTGAGCGACAGCCCTCGTGCGTGATGCCGGATCAGCAGCTGGACTCCCAGCTCCCGCTCGACCTGCGCGATGGCGGCCGAAATCGCCGACTGCGCCACCATCAGCTCTTTGCTGGCCGCGGTCATGCTGCCGAGCTCGGCCGCGGTCACGAAGTAACGCAGCTGGACGAGAGTGAAGTTGACGTCCGCCACGTCACCCATTGTGACCGCAATCACGTACGACTCTCGCCGAAATCGCTTCAAGGCTGCGTCGTGGTTCCGGCTGAACTCCTCCCCACCAGGTAGAAGCGGCGGACACCCGGCCCCGACGACAAGCCCCGGCCGGCCACGGAAATTCGGGAAGCCATCGATCTGCCGGACCCCTTCAACGTCTCGATCCCCACAACGGGGTGGGAGCCCCTAAGATCTGGCGTTCTCACGGTGGCAGAGCCGCGTGCCTCAGGCGACGGCGGGGGTCCTGAAGGCTCGCCGTGCGGGGATTGTGCCGACAGGATCGGCGTAGAACCTGGGGCGCCCGATATACAGGTCCATGTGACACTGGACGACCTGGATCGTGCGATCATCGGGGCCCTTGTCGAGGACGCCCGAGCGACATATGCGGAAATAGGACAGCAGGTTGGGCTATCAGCACCGGCGGTGAAGCGCCGGGTCGACCGCCTGACCAGAACCGGCGCGATCACCGGTTTCACCGCCAAGGTCGAGCCGTCGGCCCTCGGCTGGACGACCGAGGCCTATGTCGAGCTCTTCTGCCGGGGCAAGACGTCTCCCGCCGAGATCGGCCTGGCGGTCGCCCGCCATCCCGAGGTGGTCTCCGCGTGCACGGTGACCGGCGAGGCGGACGCCCTGCTGCACATCCGGGCCACCGATGTCCGCCACGTCGAGCGACTCATCGAGCGCATCGCCGCCGAGCCGTTCGTCGTCCGGACGAAGAGCTCGATCGTGCTCACCAGGCTGATTAACGAATCGCCGCGAATCCGGTGAACGACGCAACCGATCCCCGTCCGCGCGCAACGTCGCGGCATTGGCCCATTGGGTGGCCGTTCCTAGGCTGGGGATCAGCCGACCACGTCTCACCGGAGTTGATTACATGGTTCCCGCGAGCTCGCCCGCGACCACCGTAAGCGGCAGGGCGACCACGACCCGCCACTACCTCATGTGCCGCCCCGAGTTCTTCGCCGTCACGTATGCCATCAATCCCTGGATGAACCCCGCCGAAGGCGCCGACTCCGCGAAAGCCGTACAGCAGTGGGAGAACCTGCGGCGGGCCTACGAGGACCTCGGTCACACGGTCAGTGTGATCGATCCGCTGGACGGGCTGCCGGACATGGTGTTCGCGGCCAACGGCGGGCTCGTCGTGGACGGGCGGGCCTACGGCGCCCGGTTCGCCCACGCGGAGCGGGTCCCCGAGGGCCCGGCCTACCTGCGGTGGTTCGCCGACCACGGCTTCGAAACGCTTGAGCCGTCCTTCGTGAACGAGGGCGAGGGCGACTTCCTCACGCTGGACGACGTCATCCTCGCCGGCACCGGTTTCCGCACGGACGTGGCCGCGCACATGGAGGCCCAGGAGTTCCTCGGCCGGCCGGTGGTCACCCTGCGGCTGGTGGACCCGAAGTTCTACCACCTGGACACCGCGCTGTTCCCGCTGGACGGGGTCAACGTAGCGTATTACCCGGGAGCGTTCTCCGCCGGGAGCCAGCGCGTGCTGCGCCGCCTGTTCCCGGACGCCGTCATCGCCTCGGCGGCCGACGCCGGGGTGCTCGGGCTCAACTCGGTCAGTGACGGCCACAACATCGTCATCAACGCCGAGGCGGGCGAGCTCTCGCGGGAGCTGGCGCGTCGCGGCCACAACGTCGTCCCCGTCGACCTGACCGAGCTTCGCAAGGCGGGCGGCGGTCCCAAGTGCTGCACCCTGGAGATCCGGTGACAAAGACGTCCGAGCTTGTCGAGCTGAGCGAGAGCCACAGCGCGCACAACTATCATCCGCTGCCCGTCGTCATCCACTCGGCCGACGGCGCGTGGGTGACCGACGTCGAGGGCAAGGTCTATCTCGACTGCCTGGCCGGCTACTCCTCGCTGAACTTCGGGCACGGCAACCCCGCGATCATCGCGGCCGCCCGGGAGCAGCTCGACCGGCTGACGCTGACCAGCCGCGCGTTCTTCCACGACCAGTTCGCGGCCTTCGCCACGGGCCTGGCCGATCTGTGCGGCAAGGACATGATCCTGCCCATGAACACCGGCGCCGAAGCGATCGAGACCGCCATCAAGGTGGCGCGCAAGTGGGGCTACGAGGTCAAGGGCGTGGCCAGGGACCGGGCCAACATCATCGTGATGGAGGACGGCTTCCACGGCCGCACCACCACGATCGTGAGCTTCTCCACCGACCCCGACGCACACGACGGGTTCGGGCCCTACACCCCCGGCTTCAAGATCGTGAAGTACGGCTCGGCCGAGGCGATCCGGGAGGCCATCGACGCCGATACCGTGGCGGTGCTGATCGAGCCGATCCAGGGCGAGGCGGGCGTCCTGTTGCCGCCGGACGGCTACCTCGCGGCGGTCCGTGACATCTGCTCCGAGAACAACGTCCTTTTCATCGCCGACGAGATCCAGTCGGGCCTGGGCCGTACCGGCGAGACCTTCGCGTGTGACCATGAGGGTGTCGTCCCGGACATGTACGTCCTGGGCAAGGCCCTCGGCGGCGGCGTCGTCCCGGTCTCCGCGGTCGCCGCGAACGCCGACATCCTCGGCGTGATCAGGCCCGGCCAGCATGGCTCCACCTTCGGCGGCAACCCGCTCGCGTGCGCGGTGGGGGTCACGGTCATCGAGATCCTCAACACGGGTGAATACCAGGCGCGGGCTCGCAGGCTCGGCACGTTCCTGGAGGCCAGGCTGCGCGAGCTGGTCGGCCGGGGCGTGGTCGCCGTACGCACGCGCGGCCTGTGGGCAGGTGTGGACATCGACCCGTCGATCGGCACCGGCCGCCAGGTCTGTGAGGCTCTCATGCGCCGGGGGGTTCTCGCCAAGGACACCCACGGTTCCACGATCCGCCTCGCCCCGCCGATCGTCGTCTCCGAGGAGGATCTCGGCTGGGCCGTCGATCAACTCGCCGCCGTTCTGAAGGAGATCGGGTAGCGACTCACGACCGCGATCGAGGCTCGGGCAACACGGCCGCGATCGAGGTTCGGGCAAAGGCGTCGGCACCCCCCGGCCGGCGCAGTGCGGCGTGGGCGGCGACACCGGGCGCACCCGCGTGGGACGCGCCCCCGCCGGCACTGTCGCGCCCAGTCGCGGCGACTGCTCGGGGACGCGCTCATCCCGTGGTGGCGTGTCCCCGTCTACGGCGAGAGCCTTACGGAGGCGAGGTCGGCATCGTGGGTGCGCCACGTGACGGTGGCGGTGTCGGCGGTGAGATCGATGGTGGCGATGGCGTTCTGGAACCACGGCCCCTTGACGATCTTCCAGCGGAGCGGGGGCCGGGGCAGGCGCGCCAGCGACGCCAGGAACCTGCCCAGCGGGCCGGCCACCGCGAACGAGGCCACGACGTTGGCGAGCCGGAGCGTACGGCTCAGCGGGTTGCGAATCGGCGAGCAGACGATCTGGTGGATCCGGCCCGCAGAGGCGAGGTAGGAGTAGTGGACATCACCCGACAGCAGCAGGATGGTCGCGGGCGGGCGGCCCTTCACGCCGGACGTGATGGCGCCGACCACACGTGCCAGCTCCTCGAAGGACGTACGGAAGGCGCCCCAGTGCTCCAGGTCGAGGAACTGCCGCAGCCGCTCGGACCAGTCGGCGACGCGGCGGCCCCAGATGCCGTCGCACAGGGCCTCGTTCCAGCTCTCGACGTGGTGGATCCCGGCCGGCAGCAGGATCGGCAGCGACGAGCCGATGAGCAGGTGGTCGAGGTCGCCGGTGGCGTGCTCCTCGAACCAGGCCCAATCACCCGGGTCGAGCATGCGCCGCCGGCCGGGTTCGAGCGCCCGCGAGGCCCTGCTGTCGAGCATGATCAGACGGCTGCCGCCGAAGTCCCGGTGGTAACTCCACCGCACGGAGGCCGGGTCCTCGTCCGCCCGGGCCGCGAAGTCGTCGAGCAGCGCGCCGCCGTCACCCGCCTTCAGCCCGGCCAGCACCGGATCGGACGCGCGCACCTGTGGTGGCAGGTTGCCCAGGTGCTGGTAGACGAAGTACGCGCCCAGGCCGGACACGATGCGCCGGCGCCACCAGGGAACCTCGGCCATCTGCCGGCGCCACGCCTGCGAGGTGTTCCAATCATCCCTGATGTCGTGGTCATCGAAGATCATCAGACTGGAGACCGTCGACATCAGCCAGCGGACGGGCGGATCACTCCATGCCTGCCGGTAGAGCTCCGCGTACTCCTCGAAGTCCACGACCTCCTCGGGGCCGTCCTCCCGCCGCGACGCGATGAATCGCCTCATGTCCGGCGTGAGCTCGTCGGCGTAAACCTGGTCGCCCAGCATGACGAGAAGATCGGGCATATCAGGCAGTTCAGGCATATCGGGTCGCCGCTTCCACGACTCCATGAGACGCAGGCCGTACGCGCGCAGGACGTCGACACCGTGGGAGCGGACGTAGCCCTCGTCATGCGGGACGCTGGTGCGGCAGGAGCCGAAGACGAGCCTGCCGAGGCGGGTGACCGGCCTGATCACGCTGGGCGGCAGGCCCTCAACCGGCCACACCCGCTCCCCGTCAAGATCCACCGTGTACGGCACGGCGTCCCGGACGTCGACGTCGACGATGGCGTAGTGGTGTCCGTGGGTGGTGAAGGTGCGCTCCCGCGACCGCGCGTCCCCGGCCGAAACCGTGACCGTGCACGGCTCGCTCGTCTCAACCCATATGGTCGCGCTGGTCGCGTCGACATGACGGAGAAGGGGTCCGATCACTAGTTGTGCCACACCTACAGGTGTACTGCAGATCTCTTGTAGAGCGGGCCCCGCCTCTCCAAGACGGCGAAGTGTCATCATGAAAATCGCCCTATTGGCATATTCCACGATCACGCCACGCACGATGTGATCGAGAAAAGGCGTCGCTTCCGGAACCCGTACGCCATCGCACCGTCAACGACGACGGGGCGGCGACGGAGCCCGGGGCGTCGCTCCGGCCACCTATCTGGAGGAGCGCTCCAAAAAATGACCATCACGGACCTCCCGACAACGACGTCGGGGATTCGGAACTCGGTCCCGACCCCCGGGCAGCACGCGCTCGACGCCGCCCAATTCCAACTCGCCGAGGCATCGCGCTTCCTCGGCCTCGACGACGGCCTGCACCGCATGCTGGCCACGCCCCGCAGATCCCTCACCGTGTCCGTGCCCGTCCGGCGTGAGGACGGCAGCCTGGAGGTCGTGCACGGCTACCGGGTCCAGCACAACCTCTCGCGCGGCCCGGCGAAGGGCGGCATCCGCTTCCACCCGTCCACGGACCTCGCCGAGGTCACCGCGCTCACGATGTGGATGACGTGGAAGTGCGCCCTCGTCGGCATCCCGTACGGCGGGGCCAAGGGCGGCGTCGCCGTCGACCCGGCCACTCTCACCCCACGCGAGCTGGAGCGGGTGACCCGGCGCTACGCCAACGAGATCCTCCCGCTCATCGGCCCGGAGAAGGACATCCCGGCGCCCGACGTGGGCACGGACGAGCGCACCATGGCCTGGATCATGGACACCTACAGCGTCAACACCGGCTACTCCGTCCCCGGCGTGGTGACCGGCAAGCCGACGACGCTCGGCGGCTCACTCGGCCGGGCGGGGGCGACCTCCCGCGGCGTCCAGATCGCGACGCTCGCGGCGCTGCCCTCGCCCGAAGGCAGGACGGTGGCGGTGCAGGGCTTCGGGAAGGTCGGCGCGCTCGCCGCGCAGTACCTCGCCGACGCCGGATGCCGTGTCGTCGCGGTCTCCGACGCCGGCGGTGCCGTCTTCTCGTCGGCCGGGCTCGACGTCGCCGACCTGCGCGCGCACGTCACCGCGACAGGCGGCGTGTACGGCTATCGCCACGCGGACGCCCTCGGCCACGCCGAGCTGCTGGAGCTGGACGTGGACGTGCTGGTCCCCGCCGCGCTGGAAGGTGTGATCACCGGAGCGAACGCCGCCGGGATCAAGGCCCGCCTGATCGTCGAGGGGGCCAACGGCCCGACCACGCCCGAGGCGGACGCGATCCTCGCGGACAACGGCGTCACGGTCGTGCCCGACATCCTGGCCAACGCGGGCGGCGTCATCGTGTCCTACCTGGAGTGGGTGCAGAACATGCAGGCCTACTCCTGGAGCTCGCACGAGGTCGAGGTGAAGCTGGCCGACCTCATGCAGACCGCGTTCGCCGCGGTCCTGGAGTTGTCGAGGGAGCGGGGCATCTCGCTGCGCCAGGCCGCCCACGTGATCGGTGTCGGCCGCGTCGCCGACGCCCACCGGATGCGCGGCCTCTATCCCTGACGGTCTCTGTTGCTGTCGGACGCTGTTTCCGACAGCCGCCGGGAAGCCCGCGCCGGACCGGATCCGGCCCGGCGCGGGCCCTTGACGATGAGTTCTCGGCCGGTCATGGTCACGGGGGATCCACCCTTACGACCGGGACACGGGCCTTCGACGATGAGCTCTTGCCCTGGAGCAGCCGACGGCGCCGCCTCCCACACGACGCACGCCCAGCCGCTCGAGGCCTACCTCGGCTCCTCGACGTGTACGGGACTCGACGCCTACGCGCGTCGGCCGGCGTCACCTGCCGGAAGGCCCCACGCGAAGCGCGTCCGTGACGACGTCCTCGCAGATGGCGTGGGTGATGAGGGCGTCCTGCGCGGACACCGTGCGGCCGTCGCGGACGGCGGCGAGGAAGGCGTGGCAGACCTGCTCGATGCCGCGCTGGCGGGCCACGGGAACCCAGTCACCGCGCCGGGTCAGGATCTCGCCGTCCCTGTGATCCGTCACGTCGGCGAGGTTCGTCACCCTCCGCTTCGAGCCGCCGCCCATGACCTCACAGGTCTCCTCGGCGGCGCCGCCGACCCGGTTCATGATGCCGATGGCGGTGAAGCCGTCACCGCGCAGCTCCAGCACGGCGTGTTCGAGCAGCCCGTCGCGGACCCGGGTGCGGACGCCCACGCCCGTGACCTCTCCAGGGGCGAGAAACCGGAGGGTGTCGACCACGTGGATGAAGTCGTCGAACACCACCGCGCGCGGGTCGACGGCCCGGGTGCGGTTCTTCTGGATGACGATCAAGTCTCTCGGCAGGTCGCGGAGCGCCGCGTACACCGGGGCGTGCCTGCGGTTGAAGCCGACCATCAGCGACCGTTCGCGGTCCCGCGCGAGCCGTACCAGCTTCTCGCAGTCGGGGAGGTTGTCGGCGAGCGGCTTGTCCACATATACGTGGACTCCGGCGTTGAGCAGGGCCTCCACGATGGGGACGTGCGCGCTCGTCGCCGCGTGCACGAAGGCCGCCTCGATCCCGGCGGCGATCACGGCCTCGACGGAGGTGAACCGTACCGGGATCCGGTAGGAGTCCCCCAGCCGGTCGAGCGTCTCCCGGTTCCGCGTGCACAGGTGCGGGTCGAGCCCCGCCGTCGCGGCCAGGACCGGCAGGTACGCCTTCTCCGCGATCGCCCCGAGCCCGATCACTGCGATTTTCATGCTCCCGAGCGTACGGCTCCCGCACCGTCGCGATACCAATCGATGGTCGCCTTGAGCGCGTCGTCCATCGGGGTGGGGCCGATGCCGAAAGTGGTCTCGAAGGCGGAGGAGTCGACGATGAAGGGCAGGTCGAACTGGTAGCGGGTCTCCTTCGTCTCGCGGATGAAGGGCACCACCAGGGCGAGGACATCCAGGATCCACCTCGGTATCCGGTTGATCCGGGCCGTGGGAGCTCCGGCCAGGACGGCGACCCGCTCGGCGATCGCCCGCGCGGACATCGCCGGGTTCGTGGGGACATGCCAGGCGCGACCCCATGCGCGCTCGTCGGTGGCGACCGTGACCAGGGCGCGGGCCACGTCGGGCAGGTAGGTCCAGCTGTGCGGAACGGCGGGGTCACTGATGTACATGGCGGGTTTCCCCGCGATCAGGGGCGGCACGAACCGCGCGCCCAGCAGCGACTGGTCGGAGGCGCCGACGCCGAAGTAGTCGGAGCCGCGCACTTCGGTGACCCGGGCCCGGCCCGCCTCGTGCGCGGCCAGCGCCTGCCGCCACATGTCGGCCCGCACCCGCCCCTTTGTGCCGGTCGCCGCGAGCGGCAGATCCTCTGTCATCGGGACGTTCACGGGCCCGTAGCCGTACAGGTTGCCGAGGGTGACCAGGACCGCGCCGGTCGCCTCCGCGGCCTTCAGCAGGGAGTTCGCGATCGGCGGCCAGTCCTGGAGCCAGCGGTGGTACTTCGGGTTGGCGCAGTTGATGAGGGCGTCGGCGCCCTCTGCGATCTTCCGTACCGTGGCCGCGTCCCCGGCGTCGGCGGCGACGAGCGTGATGCCCGGGCCCTTGGGCCCGCCGCCCGATCGGGTGACGACGACGACCTCGTGACCATCCGCCGCGAGCAGACGCGCGAGCTGACCGCCGACCTGACCCGCTCCGACGATGACGTGCTTTCCCATGACACAGCCCCTTTGAGTCCATCACTTCACTTCGAGAGCAATGCTCTCTCACGAGAGCGGCAATCGTCAAGAGCAGCGCTCTCGTTTCCTTCCCCTGCTCTGATAACCTGATGCGCGAGGCAGCCGATGAGACCGACGGACCGACCGGGGCCGTCGGGCGAGGAGGAGCAGTGAGCGCGAGCCGTACGGCACGGGAACGAGTGCGGGCGGAGCTGATCAGGGAGATCACCGACATCGCCCGCCGCCATCTCGCGACCGAGGGGGCCGGGGGGCTGTCCCTGCGCGCGGTGGCCAGGGAGATGGGGATGGTCTCCTCGGCGATCTACCGCTATTTCCCGAGCCGGGATGACCTGCTCACCGCACTGATCATCGACGGCTACAACGCGATCGGTGAGGCCGTCGAGAGCGCCGACGCCGCGTGCGCCAGGGACGACTTCCGCGGGCGGTGGCTGGCGGTCTGCCGGGCCGTACGCGACTGGGCCCTCGCACACCCCCACGAATACGCCCTGCTCTACGGCTCACCGGTGCCGGGCTACCGCGCGCCGGAGGACACGATCGGCCCCGCCTCCCGCGACACGGCGGTCTACGGCCGGATCATCGCCGACGCCCACCGCGCCGGGGCGCTCACCCCGCCGGACCTGGGCCCGACGCCTCCCCAGATCCTCTCGTCGGACGCCGCGGTGGTGCGGACGCTCATGCCGGACGTGTCGGACGACACGGTGACCCGGGCGATCATCGCCTGGACCGGCCTGTTCGGCATGGTGAACTTCGAACTGTTCGGCCAGTTCAACAACGTGATCACCCATCGGGCCGAGCTCTTCGACCACAACATGACCTGCCTCTCCGGCCTCATCGGCATTTGACCCCGGACATTTCAATCTCCCTCGGCTTTCGCCGCCAGAGTTACTTCAGGGGCAACCATGTGACGCTGGCCGGCCTCGTGTCGTTCGTGAGGGTGGTGGCGTGGTTGCACTGTTCAGGGACAATCGATGAGATCTGCGCATAAAGTGCTAGCTGAACACGCGTGGGACGTGATCGCTGAGGAGTGACGGGGTGGCGGAGTTCGAGTCGCTACAGGCAGGGGATCCGCCGCAGGTGGGGCCGTACCGGATCGAAGCGCGGCTGGGCATGGGCGGCATGGGATGCGTCTATCTGGGGCGGTCGAGGAGCGGGCGGGCGGTGGCCGTCAAGGTCGTACGCCCGGAACTGGCCGGCGACCGGGAGTTCCAGCGCCGGTTCTCCCGCGAAGTGGCCGTGGCCCGCACAGTGAATGGCTTCTTCACCGCGGGAGTGGTCGACGCCGATCCGACGGGATCACCGCCGTGGCTGGTAACGGCTTATGTGCCGGGGATTTCGCTGGCCGAGGCGGTGACGGAACACGGCCCATGGCCGGAGAGGTCCGTCCTGGCCTTGGGGACGGGGCTGGCCGAGGCGCTGTCGTCGATCCACGAGGCCGGTGTGGTGCACCGGGATCTCAAACCGTCGAACGTCCTGCTGGCCGCCGATGGTCCCAGGGTCATCGACTTCGGGATATCGGTCGCCCTCGAGGGCACCATGCTCACCCAGACCGGCCAGGCGGTGGGGACACCCGGATTCATGTCACCGGAGCAGCTGACCGGTGCGCCCGTGGGACGGGCCGGTGATGTGTTCTGCCTGGGGGCGATGCTGGCGTTCACCGCCACTGGGGCTGGGCCGTTCGGCACTGGCCAGTGGCAGGCGTTGGCGTACCGCACCGTGTACGAAGAGCCGAACCTGGACGCCCTTCCCCCAAGACTGCGGGCCGTGGTGGCGCCATGCCTTGCCAAGCAGCCTGAGCAGCGCCCCTCGGTGGCGTTCTTGCTGGAGGAGCTGGCCGACCGCGCCACCGACGCGGGCGTCGTGGGTGACGTGTTCACTCAGGCCCTGTGGCTGCCCGAAAGCGTGGCGCACGACGTACAAGGCCGTGCCACCTCGCCACAGCCGACACTCATGACGACGGGCGCGACGGCGGTCACGGGACATCCCGCCCCCGAGGTCATACCCGTGCGCCCTCCCCGGGCCGACGGTACGGCACGACTGCCCGAACAGGCGCCCGGTGGGCCGATGCCACCGATGCCGCCGAGCACCGGCGACCGTCTGCGACAGCATGGGCCCGCCACCGCCGTCGTTGAGAAAAGCGATGACGCCACCAAGCGGCGTGCCTCGAATCACCACGCTCCGCGCCTTCCGGCGGTTCCGCACGGCCATCAGACGTCTGCGGATTTCGTCGAGACAGCCCGACAATCAGTTGAACCGGAGCCGGGACGGCTCCCGGCCGAAAAGATGCCGCAAGGCGTCAAGATCGCACGGGCTTCTCTCTATGTTCAGGCCGCTCTCATGGCAGTGACCGCCTTCGGCGTTGCGGGGCTGACAGGGGAGGGAGTGTCACTCGCGCTCGGGCTCCTCCCCTTCGCCGTGTTCCTCGGCGTGCTGGCCTCCTGCTGCGCTTCGCGCCGCGGATGGGTACGCACGATCACCCGCACGTTTGAGGGGATCATCTGTGTGATCCATCTGATCACTCTCCTGATCGTGCACGATTGGTACCTGGGTATCAATGCGGTCATGGGCGTGATCGGCTCCGTGGGCATGGGCCTGATCGGGGCCATCACGGTGATCGTCGGACTGTCCCGCCGGGATGCCGCGACCTGGTTCACCCACCGAGCACACCACGATGCCCCCCGTCGCAGGAGTCGCACGGTTCGGTAGACCACGCCAGAGCTTGATCACTCCAGAGATGCGCGGGGGCGGGGCCATTCGCCCGATTCCAGCAAGAACGCCAAGGGCGGCACCCGTGGATCACACGGATGCCGCCCTTGTCACATGGTCACGAGTCACACGGCCACGAACGCCTTGTGGGCAGGCCGGAGACCAACTCGGAGATGTTCACGCCTGATCGCGGGCGGAGGCCGGGCAGGTCATGCCGGTCCGCCGGGGAGACCCGTGCGTGGTCACGCGGAAGTCGGAGAGTCAGCGGGTCGCGCGGTTGACCGCCGAGATGATCGCCTTGAGCGAGGCCGTCGTCGTGTTGGCGTCGATGCCGACACCCCACAGGACCTGCGAGGCGCCACTCGAATCGCCGACCTCGCACTCCACGTAGGAGGCGGCCTTCGCGTCGGCGCCCGCGCTCATCGCGTGCTCGTTGTAGTCGAGCACCCGTACCTCGATGCCGATCCGGGACAGCGCGTCGCAGAAGGCCGAGATCGGGCCGTTGCCCACGCCCTCGATCTCGCGGATCTGCCCGTCGACCCGGACGTCGGCGCTGATGGCGTCCTTGTCGTCCACGGCCGAGGTGTTCCGGTGGGCCAGCAGGCCCAGGCGGCCCCACGGCTTGGCCGGGTTGGGCAGGTATTCGTCGGTGAACGCGTCCCACATCGCGGCCGGTGTGACCTCGCCGCCCTCGGCGTCGGTCTGCGCCTGGATGACGCGGGAGAACTCGATCTGCAGGCGGCGCGGCATGTCGAGGTGGTGGTCGGCCTTCATGATGTAGGCGACCCCACCCTTGCCGGACTGGCTGTTGACCCGGATCACGGCCTCGTAGGTGCGGCCGATGTCCTTGGGGTCGATCGGCAGGTACGGCACCGCCCAGGTGAACCGGTCCACCGGGGTTTCCGCCACGGCGGCGTCACGCTCCAGGTGGTCGAAGCCCTTCTTGATGGCGTCCTGGTGGGAGCCGGAGAAGGCGGTGTAGACGAGCTCGCCGCCCCACGGGTGCCGGGGGTGGACGGGCAGCTGGTTGCAGTACTCGACGACGCGGCGGATCTCGTCGATGTCGGAGATGTCGACCTCCGGGTCGACGCCCTGGGAGAACAGGTTCATGCCCAGGGTCACCAGGCACACGTTGCCGGTGCGCTCGCCGTTGCCGAACAGGCAGCCCTCGATGCGGTCGGCGCCCGCCATGTAGCCCAGCTCGGCGGCGGCGACAGCCGTACCGCGGTCGTTGTGCGGGTGCAGGGACAGCACGATCGAGTCGCGGTAGGCCAGGTTGCGGTGCATCCACTCGATCTGGTCGGCGTAGATGTTCGGCGTGGCCATCTCGACGGTCGCCGGCAGGTTGATGATCACCTTCCGGTCCGGGGTGGGCTGCCACACGTCGTTGACCGCGTCGCAGACCTCGACGGCGTACTCCAGCTCGGTCCCGGTGAACGACTCGGGCGAGTACTGGAAGTAGATCTCGGTGTCGTCCATCTGCGCGGCCAGCTTCTTGCACAGCTTGGCGCCCTCGACCGCGATCGCGGTGATGCCCTCCTTGTCCTGCCCGAAGACGACCCGGCGCTGCAGCGTCGACGTCGAGTTGTACAGGTGGACGATGGCGTGCCTGGCGCCGCGGACCGACTCGAAGGTCCGCTCGATCAGCTCGGGCCGGGCCTGGGTCAGGACCTGGATGACGACGTCGGACGGGATCCGGTCCTCTTCGATGATCTGCCGGACGAAGTCGAAGTCGGTCTGGGAGGCGGCCGGGAAGCCGACCTCGATCTCCTTGTAGCCCATGCGTACCAGCAAGTCGAACATCTTGAGCTTGCGGTGGGCGTCCATCGGGTCGATCAGCGCCTGGTTGCCGTCGCGCAGGTCGACGGCACACCATCTGGGGGCCCTGTCGATGACCTTGCTGGGCCAGGTGCGGTCGGCCAGCCGGATCGGCTCGAACGGCGCATAGCGATGGAAGGGCATCGGGCTGGGCTGCTGCTGCGGATACATCGTGCTCCTCGTCGACTGGGGCGACCTCGGAAGATGAGATGGGCCGCCACCGGGAAAACCCTCAGGCCGACGCGCATGGCTCGCTCCGCGACGAGGGAGCCGGCCTCTACAGGCCCTCGTCGCGGCAGCTAAGAAGCAGCCCGCGCAGCATGCCAAGCAGACTAGCAGACTCAGGCGGGTCGATCGGACCGGGACCGGATGGGGAGGTGGACGGCGGGCTAGGCCGAAGACGCGTCCCAGGTCGCCTTGTCCACCTCCCCCGTGACGGTGAGGCCGTGAGCACGCTGGAATTCCTCGGTGGCGGCGGCCGTCCTGGGCCCGTACACCCCGTCCGCATCGATGTGGTGCCCACGAGCCCTCAGCATGGTCTGCCAGGCCTTGACATCGGAGCCGCCCCGCATCCTCCTGCCTCTGACGTACGCGAGAACGCGTCGCCAGGTGGGGACATCCGGGAGTCCGCCGCCAGGTGCGCCGTTGTACGCGTCCTCCACCATGGGGATGAAGACGTCCCACGGGAAGTCCTTGCCGGGGTCGGTGTGGGAACCGGAGCCGGGGAAGGCCAGGGTCACGTCCCAATGACCGCAGATGCCCTTCTCCCCGGCCCGCACCTGACCCGGCGTGAGCTTGCGGACCGGCAGGCGGTACATCCGGCACCAGACGGCGAATCGCCCGGCGGCCCGGGTGAGCACGGCCATGCTGTAAGGGTCGAGCCATTCGTCGCGGCTCTGGCGGGCGAACCCCGCGAGCTCGGCGTGCAGCCCACGCGCGTTGGCCCGGGGCGCCGCGAACGCGGTGTCGCGGTCTTCGACACAGCGGACCTCGCTGTCGGCGTCGATGCAGACGTGCGCGGACGCGACCCGGCTCATCGTGGCGAACATGTGCGCGCAGTCTTCGGCGGTGGTGGGCTTCTCCGCCCACTCCATGTCGTGGACGACCGCGAGCGCGATTCGCTCGAGACGGCCCTGCCGATAATGCCTCGCCTGCATCTTGGTCAGAATGGAGCTCATGCCACACCTCTCGGGCTGGGGGGGTTCGTGGTGCCCAATGGACCCTGTCGGCCTCCGGCGATTTCGGAGGCACGCCCCATGGTGGCCGTGAGGTGCGCAAGAAGGATCACGGAAAGTACGTACGTTCCCGCCGCACCGGAAAGCTACGTACCGTACGTGGGAAGCCGGGCGGCCAGCGCGGTTCGCGAGCAGACGCCCAGTTTGCCGAAGATCCTGGAGACGTGGGTTTCGACCGTCCGTTCGGAGAGCACCAGACGCGCGGCGATGGCCCGGTTGCTCAGGCCCGCCGCGACCAGTCCGGCGATCTCCGCCTCACGCCGGGTGAGCCCCTCAGTGCCCGCCCGTGGCCCGGGGGCGGTGCCGACCCGCTGGCCGAGCTTGCGCCGCAGCCGCTGGGCCTCCAGCAGCAACCGCGCGGCACCGGTGGCGGTGGCGACCTCCGCGGCGCGTTCCAGCAGCGCCAGGGCGGTGACGCGGTCCCCCGCCGCGGTGGCGGCGGTCGCGGCGATCACGAGTGCCCGCCCGCCGTTCACCACCGCGCCGACGTCGTCGAAGAGCCCCGCCGCGGTGACGGCCTGCTGGTGTGCCTGGGCCAGGGCCGTGGGTGTCCCCTTCGCGACCAGCAGTCGGCTCCCGGCCAGCAACGCGCTCGCCCGGCTGGCGGGGAGCTCGGGCGGGGCCGCCGCCTCCGCCTGCCGCATCCAGGACTCGGCCGCGTGGAGGTCGCCCCGGGCGAGGGCCGCGGCGGTGAGCATGTCGCAGATGCCCGCCCGATACTGGTACGCCACTAGGAGCATCGCCTCGGGGCCGCAGCGGAGAACCTCCCCGGCCGTCGGCGCGTCCTGCCGCTCTTCGAAAGCCGCCACGCCACAGATCAGGGCCGCGACGGGCTCCGCCCATGCGTTTTGTGGTTCGGCCGCGGCCCGCAGATCCCGCATCGCCGCCCGCGCCGCCGCGAAATCACCGCTTCGGCGGGCCGTCTCGGCCGCCGCCAGCAGGGACATCGCCAGTTGGGTCGGGCTCCGGCTCAGCCTGGACGCGTCAACGGCGTCCTCGGCCGCCTCCGTGGCCTCGGCCAACCGGCCCAGCCACGCGAGCGTATGGCATCGCAGTGTGAGAAGGTCGGGCAGCACGTGGTTGTGACCGGTCGCCCTCGCGAGCTCCAGCCCCCGATCCAGATGGCGGAGCGCGTCCGGAAAGCGATGTAGCGAGAACTCTGTCAGGCCGAGCTGCGCGGCCGCCTCCTGCCGCCGGGCCAGCTCACCGGTGCTCGCCCCGTCATAGAGCCGGACCGCCCGCTCGAGCTCGCCGACCGCCGCGGTCGCCTCGCCCAAATTGACCCTGCAGTAGGCGCCCATCGCCAGGGCGGCCACCTGGTCGGCGATCTCACCGACCCGCACGGCGTGACGGTGGGACTCCTGAGCGGCGCGCAGGGCCGCCCCGAAGTCGTATTGGTCGATATGGCTGCCGGCCAGCTCCAGATGGAGCAGGACATCGCCGGGAAACCGCGCCCCTCCGGCCTCGATCTCCCGGCGTATGAGGGCATGAGCCTCCTGGTAACGGCCGGACATCCGCTCCGTTCGAGCGCACAGCGCCACGGCCTCCCGCCGGAGCGCGGCCTGCTCCGCTGCCGTCGCGCGCTCCCCCGACAGGTTGGAGAGCAATTCATGCAGCACCTCCCGGGCGGGCACGACCTCTCCCGACGTCAGAAGTGTCTTGGCCAGATCAAGGTGCGCAGTTGACTGGGCCGCGACGGCCTCGTCCGGCAACACGCGCAGGGCGCTGCGCAGGAGCTGGGCCGCCGCCGCGGGGGCCTGAGCCTGCTGGCGGCGCGCCGCCTCCAGCAGCAGCTCGGCCGCATGCCGATCCCCGGTCCGCGCCGATCGGGCCAGATGCGGCGCGAGCAGTCGCAACGGCGCCTGCCGGGCCCGCAGCTCGGCGAGCACCCGGGCATGCGCGCCGGCCTGCCAGAGCGGGTTCGTGGACGCGTACAGCGCGGAGCGCACCAGCGGATGCCGGAATTCCACCCGGTGGCTGAGCGGGTCGACACGCAGCAGATCCGCGGCGAACAGCTCGTCGGTGGCGGCGCTCACCACCGCCGGTTCCAGGTCGGCCGCGGCGGCCAGATATTCCAGTTCCAGTGGTTCCCCGAGCACGGCGGCCGCCCGAGCGGTCAGCCGGGCCTGCGTGGAGAGCCCGTCATATTCGGCGAGCAGACCGGCGAAGCCGTGCTCGCGTGTCCCCTCCCGCGCGAAGATCTCCAGGTACAGCGGGTTTCCGCCGCTTTCCTCGTACAGCCGCCCCTGGCGCAGGCGGCCCGCCGCGGGATCGATGAAACGCGCGGCCTCCTCGCGGGTGAGCGGCCCGAGCTGTATCCGCTCGGCCGGCATGCCGGTGGCCGGACCGGCCAGTGACACGGCCAGCGAGCCGGGCAGTTGCCGGCTTCGATAGGCGACGAGCATCGTGATCCGCCCCGCCGGTGGGCGTCGCAGCAGGTAACCGAGCAATTCGGCGGAGTCCCGATCAGCCCAGTGGAGATCATCCAGGACCAGGAGGAGCCCCCGGGCGCCGGCGAGCGCCTCCAACAGCCGCCGAACCGCCCGATAGGTGACATAACGCTCTGCGGCCAGACCACCCTGGACCCCATCTCCCGCCAGGGCCGGAAAGATCCGCGCCAGTTCGGAGAACCTGTCCTGAACGGGCCGGTCCAGCTCGGCGATTCGATCGTCCAAAGCCGCCACGAACACGCCGAAGGGCAGGTCGCCTTCGAACTCCCCCGACCGGCCCGAGGCCACCGACCAACCGGCCTCCTCCGCCCGGCGGCACGCCTCCGCCGCCAATCTCGACTTGCCGATCCCGGGCTCCCCGATCAACTCGACCAGCGCGAACCCTTTTCCGCGTGCCGCGATCCGGTCCAGCGTGGACAGCTCTTCCACACGCCCAATGAGAACGCCGTCACCCATAGGAGCAAATTAAATACCAAGAGTGACCATGCGTGGTCGTCGGATGCGGCCCCGACCAGCGAGGAGGCGGTGGACATCCAGACCGGAGCTCGTCGGCGGCGACAGCCGTACCCCCGGTCGTTGTGCAGGTGCGGCGACAGCCGCGATCGAGTCGCGGTGATGCCCCCCGGAACGACTCGGCGCTGCGGCGTCGACGTCGTCTAGTCGGGAATGAGCACGCTCAGGCAGGTCACGCAGCCTTCGAGCTTCTCGAACTCGCTGATGTCGACGGTCACGACGTCGAGCCCTTGCTCCAGCAGGATGTCGGCCGTCTCCGGGGCCGACGCGGCCATCAGCACTCTGTTGCCGCCGAGGAGCACCACGTGCGCGCCCGACTCCTCCGGAGGCACCAGCAGGTCCGGGAGGTCGACGTAATCGGGGTCTCCGATGAGCGTGCCGTCGGGGAGCGCGGTGACGGCGGACTTCAGGTGCAGCACGCCGGTGAGTCCGACCGGCACGACCTTCTTCGCGGGCAGCGCGGCGGCCAGCTGGGCGATGCCCTCGTCGCTGGTCCGCGCCGACCTGCCGACGTAGATCGTGTCACCCACCTGCAGGACGTCGCCGCCGTCGAGAGTGCCCGGCTCGTCGATGGTCAGCACCGCGAGCCCCAGGTCCCGTACGGCTTTCGCGGTCCCGGCCACCTCGGGTCGCCGCTCGGGCGCCCCAGGACGGGTCAGTACGGCGAGGTTGTCGCTGATCACGACGGTGTCCTCGACGAACGGGCTGTCGGGCAGCTCGTCGGCGGGCTCGACCTCGATCGTCCGCCAGCCGTTGTCGCGGAGGGCGGTGACGTAGGCGGCGTGCTGTCGCGCGGCGAGCGCGGCGTCGACAGGCTCACGCTCGATGTTGGTGACGATGCCGTCGGCCACCCGCGGCCCGGGCCGCCTTACCAGTGCTATTCCACCCATGAGTCCCGATTTCTATCACGATAGTGTGGATCGAGGTGAAGGGGGCGGCCAACAAAAGCTTCGGCAGGGGACCGTAGCCGTCAAGTGACAGGGGGAATGCCGTCCCTGACTCGTTTGCCTCTGTTCTGGAAGCGGCTTGGCGAGAAGCCGCTCCCTTCGGAAAGCGGAAAAGTCACATGAAGGACAACGAGATCCTCGGCCGGATCAGCGAGCTCATCGACGAGGAGCACGTGCTGCGTGAGAGGCTGGCGGCGGGCGAGGTCGACTCGGAGGACGAGCACGCGCGGATCGCGTCGCTGGAGGACGCGCTCGACCAGTGCTGGGACCTGCTCCGGCAGCGCCGCGCCCGCCGAGACGCGGGCGAGGACCCCGACTACGCCGCCCCGCGCCCGGTTGACGAGGTCGAGGGCTACACGCAGTAGGAACCCGTGCTTCGCGGCCTGTCGCAACGGCCCCACCGGCTCCCTGGACGCCCACGGAGCGGCGTAACGATGCCGCCGGGAGAACGGTGGACTCACGGCGAGGAAGCGGTCGGCCATGCGCAAGGCCAGGTACACGCACTCACAGGGCGCGGCGAGGGCGAAGGCGTTCCGGCGTTCGATCGCTTCCTCATTTTCCATGGTAAATCGCCGCCCTGAGCCTTGGCCATGTGCGCCCGAAGGCCCGCCCGGCACCTCCGAAAGCCTGCCCGCCATCCTCGAAGGCCCGCCCGGTCCCCCCGAAGTCATGGCCCGGAACCTCTCGTAGCCGGCCGGCTACACCGCCAGGAGGCGGTGCACGTCCTCGCCCCGGAGGTCCGCGGCGAGACCTGAGCGGACGACATGACCGGCATCGAGGATCACGAACCTGTCGGCCAGCCGCATGGCCAGATCGAGGTACTGCTCCACGAGCAGCATGGCCAGCCCGGCCGCGTGCAACCGCTCGATCGTCTCCTCGATCTCGATGATGATCGAGGGCTGGATGCCCTCGGTCGGCTCGTCCAGGATGAGCAGCTTGGGGCGGGTGACCAGGGTCCGGGCCATGGCGAGCTGTTGCTGCTGGCCACCCGAGAGGAACCCGGCCGGGCGCTTCAGCAGCGGCTTCAGCCGGGGAAAGATCTCCAGGGCCTCCTCGACGGCGGAGGCGTCCTTGTGCGGGGCCGCCTCCAGCGCCACCTGGAGATTCCCCATCACGCTGAGCTGCGGAAACGTCTCGTGGCCCTGCGGCACATAGCCCATGCCGAGCCGTACCCGCTCATGCGGCCGCAGGCGCGTGACGTCCTGGCCCTCGAAGGTCACCGAGCCGCCGCTCGCGGGGAGCAGCCCCATGACGGTGTTGAGCAGGGTCGTCTTGCCCACCCCGTTGTGGCCCATCACGCAGACGAGCTGCCCAGCGGAGACTTCCAGAGAGACCCCGAAGAGCACCCGTGCCGTGCCGTACCCGGCGTCGAGTTCGTCAACGGACAGC
>JBIOWF010000060.1:0-2923 GCA_044868295.1 Microtetraspora sp.
GGGGCGTACGGCGCCGGTCCCCGAATCCGAGGGGCGTACGGCGCCGGTCCCCGAATCCGAGGGGCGTACGGCGCCGGCACCGCCCTCTGGCGCCGGAGATGGGGTGTCCCCCCAGCACAACAGGTAGGGTCTGGCGTCATGAGTGTTGAGGTGCTGATCCAACGGCTCGACACGGGGCTTCCGATCCCGTCGTACGCCCATCCCGGTGACGCGGGGGCCGATCTGTACGCCGCGGAGGACGTCGAGCTGCTGCCCGGGGAGCGGGCCGTGGTCGGCACCGGGGTCGCCATCGCGCTGCCCGACGGCTTCGCGGCCTTCGTGCATCCCCGATCGGGGCTGGCCGCCAAGCTCGGCGTGACACTGGTGAACGCGCCCGGGACGGTGGACGCGGGTTACCGCGGTGAGATCAGGGTGACCCTGCTCAACACCGACACGAAGGACGCGGTTCGGCTCAAGCGTGGCGACCGCATCGCCCAACTGGTCATCCAGCGGGTGGAGAAGGCGGCCTTCTACGAGGTGGACCGGTTGCCGGGCTCGGCACGCGGCACCGGAGGGTTCGGTTCCACCGGCAGATAGAGCGGCCCACCGGCCGACAGAGGAGTGTGAAGGAAGATGTTCCGACGCAGGCGGCGCGCGGAGGGGGAGACGGCACAGGTCGTCGCCGAGACGGAGCCTGCCGTTCCCGCGCGTGAATCCGGACCGTGGGACGCGGAGGAGGTTTACCCGGAAGGGGAGCGGGTCGACCTGGGCGGTCTGCACCTGCCCATCGGTCCCGGCTTCGAGGTTCAGCTCAGCGTCGCGGGCGAGCAGATCGTCGGCGCCGTCGTCCTGGTTGAGGAGAGCGCGCTGCAGGTGAACGCGTTCGCCGCGCCCAAGCGGAGCGGCGTCTGGGACGAGGTCCGTACCGAGCTCTCCCATGAGGTGGAGGCGGCGGGCGGCACCGTCGAGGAACAGGAGGGGACCTTCGGTCCTGAGCTGGCCGCGCAGATCCCGAGTCAGGGCCAGGGCACTCAGCCGGTCCGCTATATCGGAATCGACGGCCCCCGGTGGTTCCTCCGGGCGGCCATCAGCGGTCGTGCCGCCCTCGATGCGGGCGCGGCGGAGATCCTTGAAAACGTCATCCGCGACATCGTGGTCGTCCGGGGCGACGAGCCGAAGGCTCCCAAGGAGCCGATCGAGCTGCGTCTGCCCGCCGAGGCCAGGCAGGCGATGGAGGAGCAGCAGGCGGCCCAGCGTGAGGAGTTCAAGCCCTTCGAACGCGGACCCGAGATCACCGAGATCCGGTGAAACCTGACGTAGGCTGCGTGGAAACCCCATCGCCTACGCTTGAGAAACCATCGCCTACGCTTGAGAAACCATGAGTACAGAGCGAACCGACGAGCAAGCGGAGTGGTCCGCGAGGCCTGCCCGCGAAGGCGTCGGAGTCGGTGCTGCCACACAGCCCGCCAAGGATCGGTGAGTGACAGATGAGCACGGCGGAGCCTGCCAAAAAGGGCGGACTACGAGGCTTCTTCCAGCGGCTGACATCGACACAGGCGGAGCTGGAGGCTGAGGAGCTCCGAGAAGACCTGGGACGACGCGGTGCCACGCCCATCGCCTCGTGCGGTGAGCGGCAGCGGTGGTGCGTGGCGGGTACGCTGCGAACGGTGACCCTTCGACCACGTGGCGGCGCGCCCGCCCTCGAGGCCGAGCTCTATGACGGCTCCGACGTCATCGACCTCGTCTGGCTGGGCCGCCGGAAGATCGTCGGCATCGAGCCCGGCCGCATCGTGCGCGCCGAAGGCTTGGTGAGCCTGCAGGACGGCCGTAAGGTCATGTTCAATCCCCGCTACGAGCTCTGCCCCGCGGCTGGCTCATGATCGCTTGAGGAGACCGTATGAGCGAGCTCGGCGAGCGAGCCACTCTGCACGGCACACGGTGTGAACGCACCCCCGAGCCCCTGGGCAAGGAGGCGGCATGAGCGCCGGGGAAGCGCCGGCCTCCACTTTGGAGGCGCACGAGACCGCCGAAGCGGCTGTTCGCGCCCAGCTGACCAAGGCGCTGGGCGGCAAGAGAGGCATCGTGGAGGCGGCACTGCCCACGATCTCCTTCACGGGGATGTGGGTCGCGACCAGCGAACTGAAGCTCTCGCTCATCGTGAGCTTCGGCGCGGCGTTGATCCTCCTGCTGGTGCGGCTCGTACAGCGGACCACGCCACAGTTCGTGATCAACAGCCTGATCGGCATCGGCATCGGCGCGTTCTTCGCGTCCCGCACCGGTGAGGCGAAAGACGTCTTCCTGCCCGGCATCCTCTACAACGCGGCCTACGCCGGCGGGATGCTGTTGTCGATCATCGCCCGCTGGCCGATCGTGGGCTTCCTCATCGGCTCCGTCACGGGCGATCCGACGGCCTGGCACAGAGACCCGGCACTGGTGCGGCTATGTTCCAGGCTCACCTGGCTGCTGATGCTGCCGTGCCTGCTGCGGGTGGTCGTCCAGTTGCCGCTCTACTGGGGGGACATGGTCACCACGCTCGGCATCACCAAGATCGTGCTGGGCTGGCCGCTCCAGGTCGCCTCACTTGCCGCCATGGTGTGGGTGCTCGCCCGGGGCCGCACTCCCATCCAGCCCGCGAGCTAGTCCACCCCGCCCGCGAACCAGCCCGTCCGCGAGCTGGTCGGTCCGGCCTGTGAGCTGGTCCACTCCGGCGCGAACCGGCCCGTCCAGCCCGCGAGCTGGTCCGCCCAGGCGGCGAGGTGGTCAGGTCAGCCCTCGCGCCCGGGCTTGTTCCGCCAAGCCAAAGCCTTGGTGTCGCCGCGCAAGCGTACGGCTGCCTCCCTGTGGGGCGGCAGCCGTACGATGACGAACTCAGTGTGCGGAGAGCAGCTGGGCGAGCTCCTGCTCCACCTCCTGGTTGGCCACGAACAGCAGTTCGTCGCCGGCT
>JBIOWF010000061.1:0-2240 GCA_044868295.1 Microtetraspora sp.
GCCGCCACACCGACCAGCAGGCTGAGCACCAGCGTCGCCAGCGCTTGCGCCGTCGTCAGCGGACCTCGTGGCGTCCAGAGTCCGGCGAGCAGGCCCCACGCCATCGGTGGCAGGACCGCCACGGCCAGACGGGCGCTCGAACGGCCCGCGGGGTCAGCGGACTGTGGCTTGCGGGCGCCAGGAATGTTCGACCGGTCGGTGCGCTGTGACGTCATGACGACGCGCCTCCTCTGGGCTGACGGCGTCACCGCCCCGAGACGAGAAGGGATGCCATCGCGGTTCCGGCTGCGGACGTGCCGCCAGGCAGGGCGGAGTAGTCCACGGTGACCAGTTCCAACCCGAGGTTGGCCGACACCCTGTCCTTCCATCCCAGCACGGGAACGCGTGACGTCCAGTGCCGAACGTCCCCGTGAGGCCGGGCGTCATCGATCCGCGAGCGGATCTCAGCACCCCTAGGTCTCGCGGGACAACTCGAGTCGGCCGACCGTGGTGGCGGGTGACTCGGAAACGAGGCCGTTGTCCTGGCGGGCAAGCTCACGTTGGGCTGCTGCCGCGAGGAGGGCACTGCGGCTGGTGGATCGTCGCTTGGCCTCCGCGTCGAGCTTCGCGAGGAGGTCGTCGGCGATGGACACCATGACCTTGGCCTTACCCGCAGGATGGCCATGGCTGCTGCCAGCTGACCTGCGCAAGAACGACCGAACGACTGGTGTCCCGCAGGGGAATGCTGGACCCCGACCACATGCCATCGACCAGGCGCTGCGCTTCGTCCTCGACCTGTGATCGCCGGATCGGCTTAGGGGCGGACGGACAGGAACAACGAATGGAAAAGCGCGGATTCGTGGCCTGAACCTGGGATACTCCTGTCGGTGCGTCCCTTGCTGACAGGGGGCCGATGAGAACCTCCGACCGGGATGGACACGACCGCGACCACGAGGCAGGCAACCGCCTTGGCCGTGATCACCCGGCTGCGATGCGGGACCAGCGCGAAGGTCGTCAGCCCGCTGCGCTGGCTCCACTCCCCCGCCACGGCGAGGATCGCGATGACCGGCAGCCCCATGAGCCGCTGCGCGATGGTGAGGATCTCCCGGCCCGTGCGCCCGGCGTGCTGCACGGACGCATCGAGCAGCACGCCGACCTCGAGGCCGGGGTTCGGCAGGTCCGCGTGGTGGCGGCCCGAACCGGATGTCGCCCTGATCAGGCCGACCATGACTCGCATGGTCGTGGACTTCCCGGCCCCGTTGGGACCGAGGAAGCCGGTTCCCCTCCGCGGTGAAGCCGGCCTTGTCCACGGCGGTGAAGCCACCGTAGGTCTTGGTGAAGGCGTCGACGGTGATCATGCGACCGCACCGTTCGTGTCCATGCCGGCGGTGACCGGCGAGGGCCGGAAGCCCTTGATGACCAGGTAGAGGCCGAGCAACAGCTCCCAGAAGAACTCCGGGATGACCGCCACGTTGTGCCATGCGGAGCCTGCGTCGATGACCCCGAGCATGACCGCAGCGCCGGAGAGGACGATCAGGGGGCCGCCGACGAGTCCCAGCACGGCCAGGCCGCGGGGCACGAGGCCGGAGCGGTACATCAGGTAACCGAGCAGCAGACCGTTCCCGACACCGACGACGAAGCCCGGCCCGAGCACGAACGTCCACTCCTGGAGGGCAACCAGGGCACTGCCGACCGTCGCCAGCGCGGTCGCATCCGCGCCTCCCGCGCCGGCGAAGTCCTGCCTCATCGTCACGATCGTCAAGACGCTGAGGACGCCCACACTGATGAAGACGCTCTCCATGGTTCTGAGTGGGGGTCAGGCGCCGGCGGTGCGGGAGAGCAGGTCGAGCTCCTCCGCCCGGCGGACGGCGGCGCGGCGGCTGTTCACTCCGAGCTTGGCGTAGATGCTCTTGGTGTGCGTGCGCACGGTGTTGAGGGAGACGACCATCTGACGCGCGATGTCGGGCCCGTCGAGCTCGCTGGCCAGCAGGCGAAGGACGTCGAGCTCGCGCACGCTCAGCGGGTCCACCAGGGGCTGCGGCTCACGCCCGACCGGCTGGGTCGTGGTCGCCGCGAGAAGCCGATGAGCATACCGCGGCGCGGTCGGTCGCCTGGCCAGCGCTCTGAGCAGCGTGGGCAGCGCACCGCCCTGCTCGACGAAGAGCCGCACGTAGCCCTCAGGCTCGGCCAGTGTCACCGCGCGTTCCAGTGCGGTGAGTGCGGCAGACCGGTCACCGCGGGCCTCGTGCACCGCCGCCTGC
>JBIOWF010000062.1:0-53434 GCA_044868295.1 Microtetraspora sp.
CGTAATGACCAGGTCACGCGGCCGTCCGCTAAATGCCCGAGTGAGAGATCAATCCGTGCGGGAGGTCGTCCGCCGGCGGGGCAGCCACGAGCCGAGCAGCCACACGAGGGCGATCGCCCCGAGGCCGAAGGCGTTCTGCACGATCTTGCCGAGGACGGGGCTGATCACGGGGATTTCCAGCGCTTTGAGCGACACACCCCACCAGGGGATGGGCAGCACGTAGAACAGCCAGACGCCGCCCGCGACCAGCAGCCGGACCCTGTCGCGCCCCGTGCCGGCCAGGGCGGCCAGCACCACGACGGTCCAGGCCAGGTGGTGGATCCACGCCACCGGCGAGAGCAGCACCGCCATCAGCCCGGTCAGGGCCACACCGGTCAGCCGGTCCCCGTCGAGGAACGCCCGGCGCGCGGCGCGGAAGCCGTACCACGCGACGACCGCGACGGCGACGAGCCAGATCGCGGAGGTCAGCGAGTCGGGCAGGTAGAGCCTGATCAGCATGCCCCGGATCGACTGGTTGGTCGTCCCCGCGTTGGCTCCGAGACGATTCGAGTCCGGCAGGGCGGAGAACCAGAAATCCCGCGCGTCGTCCGGGATGACGAGGAACGGCAGGAGGGTGAGCAGCCCCGCGGTGAACACCGCCAAGAAGAACGCGCGCCGCTGTTCAGGATCCTGCACGTACGGCTTCCGCCACGAAAATCCCGTTATCGCCAGATAAATCAGGAAAACGCCAGGCGTGAGCTTCACGGCCGTGGCCAGCCCGATCAGCATGCCCCGCGGCCACCACGGCCTTCGAACGACGCAGTCGAGCAGGCACAGCGTCACGAGGAAGAGATCCACCTGCCCGAAGCGCACCTGGTCTCTGATCGGCATCAGATACAGGCACGCGATCGAGACCACCGCGAACAGCACGGGGACGGCGAGAGAACCCGCCCGCCGGGCCAAGCCGCCGCGCGCGAGGCTCGCCAGGGCAGGCCATCGCGAATCGCCGGCCGCCGCGAAGAGCGGGCGGAAGCCGTACCGGACGGCGATGGCCAGCGCGATGACGATGCCGACCGTCCACACCCACTGCGCCACCGGCCAGGACATCCCGGCGAGCGGCACGGCGAGCATGGCCGCGATCGGCGGATAGGTGAAGGGCAGCAACTGCGGCGCCGGAGTGATCACGCCGTAGACCGGAAGGCCGCGGAGCAGGGCCTGCCCGCCCGTACGGTAGACGTCCAGGTCCACGAGGCGCTGGTCGTCCGGATTCGTCAGCCAGTACGCGACCAGCGGGGCCGCGGCGACGGCGACGATCGACAAGGCGAGCAGCCACTGCCACACCGGGCGCTTCGCCACACTCACCTCGCGGTCCGTCACGACCAGGCAGGCTACCGGAACACGCCCACGCGCCCACGCCTGCGGACCCCGGGGACGAAGCCCCCACGAGCCCGCCTCGGCTCCAAATGGACCCGTCGATTTCATCCAAAGGACCCGTGACCTGGCCAGGGATCCGGCGCGGTAAATGCCTCAGTGAGGGGATCAATCCGTGCGGGAGGTCATCCGTCGGCGTGGCAGCCACGAGCCGAGCGGCCACACAAGGGCGATCGCCCCGGGGCGGAAGGCGTTGGGGAACAGACGAACCGCTGCCTGAGCGGTACGGCGTGTAGGCTGGCGCCACTCGTAGCACGAGGTGAGCAGTCCTCACCCACCCGCCTCGCGACGGAACATCCAGCACGTCGGCACCGGCGTTCTATCGGGAGCCCTTGGCCGCGTCCGGCGTAAGACATCTGGAAGCCACGGGCACGGGCCTGCGAAACAGGAAACCACCCTGTGGAAGGCTGGAATCCTCTGCCTTTCCGGCATGGGGACGAAACCAAGGGAGGATCGGCGTGCGGGCGCGGGGGCGAACGGTGACTCCGGAAGCTCCGAAGCGTGGACGCCGATGCACGGAATTTGTGAGACCGTCCGAGATCCAGCGCCGCGAGCCGCCCACCCGATCCGCCGGATCACACCCACACCTGCTCCTCCTGCCGGTCTTGGTGCTCGCGTTTCTGTTCCCCCTGTTCCCCGCAGGTACGGCTCTCGCCGCGATCCCTCCCCAGAAAACGACTCCCGCGCACCCGGGCACGGCTCTCACCACCGACCAGGGAACGGCTCCCGCAGATTCGGGTACGGCTCTGGCTGCGGGCGCAGATCGGGGAACGACTTCCACACACCCGAGCACGGGACTCGCTGCGGGCGCTCCCGCAGACTCCGGTACGGCTCTCGCCGCGAGCGTGGCCACAGCGGCTCCGGCTGGGCGGGTGGTCGTCATCGGCGTCCCGGGGCTGCAGTGGAGTGACCTTGACCAAGCCAGGACGCCCAACCTGTGGGGGTTGGTCGCGAAGGGCGGCGCGGCGTCGCTGTCCACCCGGACGATCCCTCCTGAGGGACTCGGCATCACCTGCCCGATCGCCGGCTGGTTGACGGTCTCGGCCGGTCAGCGAGCCGGATCACAGGCCCCGGCCGGTCAGCGAGCCGGATCGGCGGCCCCGGCTGATGAGCGAGCCGGGACTCCGGCTGGTGAGCGTGCCGAATCGGCGGGAGCCGGATGCGCGCTTCCGCCGGAGCCCGCCGTCGCGGCCGACAGCTCGGGCTCGGCGAGCATTCCCGGCTGGGCGGACCTGGTGGCCTTCCAGGAGGCCGGGTCGTTCAAGGCCCGGATCGGTCTGCTCGGCCAGACGGTCGCGGACGCCGGAGGCAAGATCGCCGCCATAGGGCCGGGCGCGGCCCTCGGCGCAGCGGACAAGTCCGGAAAAATCCAGAAGTATGCCGCAACCCCGGCGGAGCTGGCCGACTTCTCGCCGTACAACCTCGTGTTCGCCGAGGCAGGTGAGATTTCCCGCGCCTGGATTCAGGCACGGCTCGCACTGAGCGACGAGGCGCGCGAGCAGGCGGTATCGGGGGCCGACCGCACCGTGGGCGAAATCCTTCAGCGGGTGCCCTCCGGCTCCACGGTTCTCGTGGCCGGCCTTTCCGACGCGAGCACGGTCGCCCACCTCCACGTGGCCCTCGCCACCGGCCCCAGCGCCACGATCGCGAGCCCCACCACACCCAGCTCCAGCGCCATCCCGAGCGGCCCCAACGCCACCGGCTCCACGATCACCACGAGCGGCTCCACCACCGCCGGCCCAGCCGCCGGCGGCTCCAGCGCCACCGTGAGTCCGGGCGGCACCGCCACTCCCAGCACCAACGCGAGCAGCCCGCCAGCCGCAGAGGCCGGCTCTGGTGAGTCGGGGCGAGAGCCGTACCGGCATGGGCTGCTGACGGCGACCTCGACCCGGCAGGACGCGCTGGTCACGATCACCGATCAGACCGCGACGGTCCTCGGCGTGCTCGGCCTGGACACCCCTGAAGGCGTTGTCGGCCGGGCCTGGGCCGACGGCGGCGCCGGTCCCGCGACCGTCGACGCCACGGTCACGCGGCTGGCCGACGCCGATCTGGCCAGCCAGGTGCTCAAGCAGGTTCGAGAGCCGTTCTTCATCTCACTCGTCGCCCTCCAGTTGCTCTTCTACGGGCTGGCCGCGATCGTGGTCCGCCGCCTGCGCGGCAGCGGGGAGGGCGAACCCAGGACGCGGATACTGGCCGCCACGCAGGTCGTGGCCGTGGTCAGCGGAGCGATCCCGGTGTCGACCTTCCTCGCGCAACTGGTGCCGTGGTGGAGCGTCCCCCACCCCATGCTCGCGCTGGTCGCCACGATCCTGGCCTTCGCCGGGCTGATCGCCGGTGTCGCCTTCGCGGGGCCGTGGCGTGCCCACGTGCTCGGACCGCTGACCGTGGTCGCCGGGGTCAGCTCCCTCGCCCTGCTCATCGACGTCATGGCCGGATCTCGGCTGCAGGTGAACGCGGTGACCGGCTACGAGCCCGTCACCGGAGGGCGTTTCTACGGCTTCGGCAACATGGCCTTCGCGATCTACTCGACGGGCACCATCATGGCGCTCGCGGGGATCGCCCAGGCCCTCATCGAGCGTGGCCGCCGGGCACCGGCGCTGATCTTCTGCCTCGTGTACGGCCTTCTCGCGATCTTCGCGGACGGCTGGCCGGAGTGGGGAGCGGATTTCGGCGGGGTGCCGTCGTTCGTGCTCGGATTCGCCGTGTTCATGCTGATGGTCTCCGGGCGACGGGTGTCGATCGGCAAGCTCGCGGTCGTCGGGCTCGCGGGAGCCGTACTGATCGGGCTCATCGCGACCGCCGACTGGCTGCGACCCGCCGACCGGCGGACCCACCTCGGCGCGTTCGTCCAGCAGTTGATCGAGGGCGAGGGCGGCTCTGTCGTGGGCCGCAAGCTCGGCGCGATGCTCAGCACGCTCGGCAACCTGCCGCTGACCCTGCTGTCCATGGTCGCGCTGGCCTTCCTGTTCCTTGTGCTGTCCCGGCCGTCCAACGTGGGCGCCGCCGCGCTCAACCTGGCGTACGGCTACGCGCCCGCGCTGCGGGCCGGGCTGTTCGGCGCGCTGACCGCCGGCCTGGTCGGCTTCCTGATCAACGACTCGGGGATCGCGATTCCCGCGATGGCCCTCACCGTCGCCGTGCCGCTCACACTGGCCGCGTCTGTGCGTGCTCTGCAGCTGTCCGCGTCCGGCCGGTCGACCGAGCCCACCAGACGAGGCCGACCGTCAGCCCCAGCAGGATCAACGGCGCCACCTGCGACCTGACGACGCTGACCAGCCAGCCCAGATCCGTGGGCTGGTCGGCCTGGCGCGCCGGAAGGTAGGCCAGGGACAGCACGGTGAGCCGCGCGACCATGAACCCGTCCAGAGCCGTGGCCGGGATCATCGCGAGCAACGCGAACGCCAGCCCGTCATACCAGGGCAGCGCGTACGGCGTCGCGAACAGCCAGGCCACCACGAAGGCCACCGCCACCCGCGGAGCATCCAGCTCCCACCCGCCGCCCACCAAACCGCCACCGGCCGCCAAGCCGCCACCCGTGACACCGCCATCCGTGACGTCGCCACTCGTGACCGGGACGCTCGTGGCCTCTCCACGGCCCGCCACACCACCGCTGGCCACAGCACCGTCCGATACACCCCCGTCCGCCACACCACCGCTGGCCACAGCACCGTCCGATACACCCCCGTCGGCCACGCCCGTCACGCCACTGCCCATCACGCCGCTGCCCGTCACGGGAACGCCCGCAGCGGCTCCGCGTAGGGCCCGGAGCAACAGCCACGCGAGCGTCACCAGGAGGAGCAGTGAGCCGATCTGGATCCACACCCGGTACGCCCCTGAGCCGAAGAGCGCCTGCAGCAGCCGCTGAAACAGCTTCCACGAAGTGGCGAACGAGACCGACTTGCTGGCGTTGAGCACCTGGTCCAGCGAATTCGGCCCGGCCGACCAGTAGGCGACCACCACGGTCAGCGTGGCCGTGCCCGCGACGAGTGCCAGCCGTCCCGGCCTCTTCCTCAGCTCCCAGGCGGGCCCCAGAGCGACCAGCCCGACCGTGACCTTGACCGCCACCCCGAGGCCGAGCAGCACACCCTGCCAGACGCGTTTGGCGGGGCTCGCCGCACCCACAACGAGGGCTGCGATCATGAAGGCGATCGCCAGGGTGTCCAGGTGCATGCCCGCGGCCAGCTGGTAGATCACCAGGGGGTTGACCGTCCAGAGCAGGGCGGCGCGGCGTTGCCGTACCGGATCGCGCCGGGTGAAGTGGTGGAGCGACAGCGCCGTGGCGACGAACGCCGCCGCGTTGAACAAAGCCAGCCCGAAAACGGTCAACCGGACGGAGTCGCCGCCGACCAGGCTCGACAGGGCCTGTACGGCTGTCGCGACCGGCCCGTAGACGCTCGGCGTGTCCTTCCACTCCTCGACCGTGCCGATCACCGGATCGGTCGGCATGTCCGACGGCACGGTGACGTATGGGTCGTGACCGAGCGCGGCCATCCGCCCGTACGCCGCGTAGTTCAGATGATCGGCCGACCCGAAGGGCGGTAGGAACGCCAGCACTCCGGCCACCAGGCAGCCGGCCACCAGCAGCCACCTCGCGTCGGGCAGCGACGGACCGGCGCGATCCGGCGCCAGCGTGGCGAGACCGGCCGCCAGGCCGATGGCCCCGAGGACGATGGCGAGCGCGCCCAGGAAGATGACCAGGTGCCCATCCGGATGGGCGTTCAGCGAGTACGGCGGCTGCCAGGCGCGCCCCGCAAGCGGAGGAACCATCGCCGACGGCCCGAGCAAGGCGATCGCGATCGTCGACAGGATCGACGCGGCAAGGCACACGATGGCCAGCGGCCGCGACGGGTTCACCTCCGAATTCCACCACACCTCCGGCACCCCCTGGATCGCATCCGGACCGCCTCCGGATCGTGAGATCAAGGCAAGCGCCACACGATCAGGCACCCGCCCGCCACTGCTCACCGGCGCATCACAGAAGTCACAATGACCAGGTGAGCCACCCCCGAGGTCGCCAGCCGCATTGTGTGAGCTCTGCACGATCAGGTTGAACGCCCCGCGACTCTGCACGATCAGGTTGAACGCCCCGCGACTCTGCACGATCAGGTTGAACGCCCCGCGACTCTGCACGATCAGGTTCGTGCTCCCACGACTCTGCACGATCAGGTTCGTGCTCCCGCGACTCTGCACGATCAGGCCACCGCGACTGTGCACGCCGCGGCAGGAAAGGACCGGCACGAACGGACCGGCACGATCAGGCCACCGCGGCTCTGCACGCCGCGGCAGGAAAGGACCGGCACGAACGGACCGGCACAGTCAGGTACAGCCCGCGCGGCTCACTGCCGCGGCGTGGAAAGCCCGGTGATCAGGTGCGTCTCGCGTGTGACTGCCCGCCGCGGCGCGGGAAAGTGTCGGGGATCACGGTCGGGTCGGGCGGCGTAGGGCGTCCATGCCCTTGACGACGCTGGGCTCGCGGGCGGCCAAGGCGCGGCCCACGTCGCGGAGTTGCCTGGCCCGGTGGACCTGGGCCCGCCAGTCGGTGCCGGTGGCGCGGTGGGCCATGTCGACCTCGACCTCGACCACCCGGAACCGCTTGCGCAGCAGATCGATGGTGAGGCCGGTCTCGACGCCGAAACCATGGGCGAGCGGCTGCGCCGCCTCGAACGCCGCGCGTGTCAGGCAGCGCTGCCCGTTGAGCGGCTGTGTGGCCTCCCAGCCGGTGAGGTGCCGGATGCCGTCGCGGGACAGCCGCACGACCATGCCATGACCGCCCAGCTTCACTCGCGTGACGAAGACCGCGATCGTCATGTCGGCTTCGCCGGCGCGGACGGGTGTGATCAGCGGGGCCGCCTCCTGGGCGGTCTCGCCCAGGTCCGCGTCCAGGAAGAGCAGGTGCCGCGGGACGTCCTCGTCAAAGAGGCGTACGGCTTCCGCCCCGCTCTCCATCGCGGCGGATTTGCCCTTGTTCCTGCTGTGCCGTACGACGCGGGCGCCGGAGGCCTTGGCCACCCGGCCGGTCTCGTCGCTTGAGCCGTCGTCGACGACGACCACGAGATCCACGCCGGGCAGCTTGAGGGCGGCGGTCACCGTGGCGCCGATCCGGTCGGCCTCGTCCTTGGCCGGGATGACGACCGCGGTGTCCGCCGACCGGGGCACCAGATCGGTCACATATCCCCCTTGGGCATGACTAGCTGGGCTTTTCGGCCGTGAGGCCCGCGGGCACGGTCTCGTGCACGGTGAAGACCGAGTCCAGGCCGGTCACCTGGAGGATTTTCCGTACCGCAGGACGCGGAGCGGCCACCTCCAGCATGCCACCGCGCTCGCGTAGCCGCTTGAGCGCGGAGAGCAGCACGTTCATGCCCGTGGAGTCGCAGAACTCGACTCCGGACATATCGATGACCACGCGGTCCGGCCCGGTTTCCAGCAGCCGGGTGAACTCGGCCTGCAGCCGGGGCGCGGTATATAGGTCGATTTCACCGGCGATGGCCATGACGGCATGACCGGCGTTGGATTGCGTCGCGACTTTGAGCTCCACAGCGCGCACACTAGCGCCGTATGCGCTCCGGGTCACGTTCCACGAACATTACCGAAGAGTCGTCCGCCCTTTGTTCCCGATTTCGGCAGCGCATAAACGCTGAGTGCGCGAGACTTGACGCTGTGCGACACCGGCTTGGCCGGAAGAGGGGGAGGCCCGGAACCTCCGCGTCCGGTCGTCACTTCGCGAAGGAGGGCGGGCGTCGAGTACGGCGGGCCCGACAGTACATGAACACTGAACTTCCCGAAGATCCACAGCGACGACGACTACGTGAGCGGCTGGAGAACATCCAGATCCTGACGGAGAAGGCGAACTCGTGGCGTAACACCACTCGACCGCTCAGGTCGCTTATCAACCGTGAGGGCTATGTTCCGATCAAGACCCGCCTGTCGGGGGAGGATCTCGAGTTCCTCGCGGGAGCCCGCGAGGAGCTGCTCAGCTTCTCCGAGCTCGGCATCAGGCTGCTCGACCTCCACCAGCCGAGGGACGCGGGCGGCATCACGAGCGACGCGGCGCATCCGATCCTGCGCTGCAGGAGCTGCATGTGGCGGTGGCCGTGCCCGACGTTCCGGGCGATGTCGGAGGCGTTCGCGACCCGCGACAACGACCTGGACCGGCCGGACCCGGAGCCTGACTCGGAGCCTGACTCGGAGGAGGGCTAGAGCGCCGGTCAAGTGTCCGCACAGAGGCTCTCACTCGACAGCGGCAGGCGGATCTCGAAGCGGCAACCCTGACCCTCGTTCGCCACGGCGATCGCCCCGGCGTGGGCTTCCACGATGCCACGAGCGATCGCCAGCCCCAGCCCGGCCCCGCCATCCGGGCCGGGCGTGCGGGCGCTCTCACCGCGGAAGGCCACGTCGAACACGCGAGGCAGATCCTCCTCCGGAATGCCTCCGCAACAGTCCGCCACGGACACGGTGGCCATCCGGCCATCGGCGACGGCCCGTACGGACACCGTCCCGTCGGCCGGAGTGTGCCTGATGGCGTTGACCACGAGGTTGCGTACGGCCCGGCCGAGCTCTCCGGCGTCGGCCTCGACGGGGAGGCCGAGCTCGGCCTCCCCCGAAAGGCGGACATGCTTGGCCCGGGCCAGCGGCTCCACTCCTGCGAGCGTGTCGGCGAGGAGGTCGCCGAGACCGACCCGGCTGCGGGACAGCCTCAGCGAGCCGGCGTGAATCCTGGACAGCTCGAACAGGTCGTCCACCATGCCGGAGAGGCGGTCGACCTCCAGCCGGATCTGGGCGTGATATCGCTTCACGGTGTCCGGGTCGTCGGCGACCCCGTCCTCAAGGGCTTCGGCCATGGCGCGCATCCCGGCCAGCGGCGTACGCAGGTCATGACTGACCCAGGCGACCAGCTCACGGCGAGCGCTCTCCAGCGCGCGCTCCCGTTCCCGGCCCAGACGAAGCCGCTCGTAGGCCTGTTCCAGCGTCTTGCTGATCGTCTCCAGCTCGGCGGGCAACGCCTCTTCCGGCGGCGTGAACCGGCCGGACGGTGGGACGGACTCCAGGGCGGCCACGAGCGACCGGCTGGCCGTCACCACCCGCCGGGCGATGACGAGGGCGACGCCCATGCCGACAAGCCCGGCGATGACGACCACGGTGAGGACGATGTCTTTCGGGCGGCCGTCGATGACCATGGCCAACGTGATCGCCACGACCCCGGCCAGCGTCGCGGCCACCGTGACCACGGCCACGACGGCGAGCATGACGCCGATGGACCGGCGGCGGAGAAGGCGCAGGGCGGCGAGCCCGAGACCCGCGATGATCAGCCCGAGTCCCGTGCAGACCGCCAGAATCTGGAGAATCACGACAGCGCCTCCTACGTGGAATCCACCGGTCGGGTCATAGGAACGCCTCGCACCTGCGGCCAACGCACCACCCGGTCGCCACAGGCCCTCGTATCGGTGATCCACGCCCCGCCCGACCACGACGAGGGCTCATACCCGCAACCCACCGGCAGGGTCATGACAACGGCTCGTATCTGTAGCCGACGCCCCAGACGGTGACGATGCGCCGCGGGTCGGTCGGATCGGACTCGATCTTCTCCCGGAGCCTGCGGACGTGGACCGTCACGGTGGAGGAGTCTCCGAAGGACCAGCCCCACACCTGGTCGAGCAGCGCGGCCCGGCTGAATGCCTGCCTGGGGTTCCGCAGGAGATATGCCAGCAGGTCGAACTCACGGGCGGTCAGCGTGATCTCCTTGCCGCCGACCCGCACCTCGTGGGCGCCGACATCGACGACCAGGTCGCCGTCCCGCAGCACACCGGTCCCCGTAGGCACCAGCGCTCCTCGGGCCCGGCGGAGCACGGACTGGACCCGCAGGGCGAGCTCCCGTGGACTGAAAGGCTTGGTCACGTAGTCGTCGGCACCGGTCTCAAGGCCCACCACCCGGTCGATCTCCTCGCCGAGAGCAGTCAGCATGATCACCGGGACCGGCCAGCGCTCCCGCAGCTTCCGGCAGACCTGGAGCCCGTCCATCTTGGGCAGCATCAAGTCGAGCACGAGCAGGTCGGGCGGGGTGGCCAGGGCTCGGCGCAGCGCCTCCGCGCCGTCGTTCACGCACTCGACCACGTGGCCGTCACGCTCCAGGTAGCGGGCCACGACTTCGGCCACGGTGGGATCGTCGTCGACCACCAGGATCCGCGCGGCGGGATTGCCGGTCATGTGACTCCTTTCCCCAGCTCCAACGGTAGGCCCGCATGCGGCCGCACCAGGATGTCCGTCATCACTCCGTAAGAGACTCACTGCCACTTAAAGGTTCCGGCGACCTAAAACGTTTACGACGAGACTCCCTGATTCACGTGAAACGGTCATGCTTGATCGGGAATTGGAGGTGATCTCCCTCGCGAGTGACGGCCGGACGACGTACGGTGTGGCCATGGCCCGAACTGTCATGACCGTCCTGGGAATCATTCTCGCTGTCTGGCTGGTCTTCTCGTTCATCATCCCCGCGTTGTTCGCGACGCTGAAGTTCCTGCTGGTGTTCGCGCTGATCGCGGCCCTGGTCGTCGCGGCGGTCACCTTCGTCGGCAAGCTGTCTCGCTGACATGACCGCACTCCAGGTCGTGTTCGATCTGCTCGCCGGGTCTCCGGGACTCGGCGTGCTGACCGCTGTCGGCCTGGCCGGGATCGTCATCCTGGTGTCCATGTGGATTCTCGGCCGACTGGCCGGGCGTCCGCGACCCCATGCCTCCGCCGTGCTGCGCGGAGGCCCAGACCAGATCGTGTTCGTACGGCTGCGCGATCCCGACACCGCGGGCCGTCCCCGTCCCCGAGCCCCGTCAGGGAGCCCGGCGCTCGTCTGATCCCATACAGCTGCGGCGTGCTGGTTCCTGCGCCGGCAGGCCCGAACGGGCGGCCGTGCTTGTTCCAACGCCTACCGGCCCGGACAAGCCGTCCGGTGTGCTTGTTCCAACGCCGGCCGGCCCGGACAAGCCATCTGGTGTGCTTGTTCCAACGCCGGCCGGCCAGGGCGGGCCGTCCATACTCGTTCCTGGGCCTGCCGGCCTAAGCGAGCCGTCCGGCGTGCCCGTCCATGCGATGGTCGGTTTGCGCGAGCCGTACGAGGTGATCACGAGCGCCTTCGTCCTGTCATCATCTCGACGAAGGGCTACTCTCTTGTTCGATTTCATTCTCACCCCCGCATATCAGCTCCTCAGCGGCCTGGTCCACCTCACAGGGGCGACGGCTGCCATCGTTCTGTTCACCGTCGGCGTGCGAGCGCTGCTGCTCCCGCTCGCCGTCCGCCAGGCCCGGATCCAGCGGATCCAGAAGCGACTGGCGCCGGAGCTCCAGAAGCTCCGCAAGCGATTCGGACGCGACCCTGAGCGGTTGAGTCGCAAGGTCAACGCGCTCTACGCGAGGGAGGGCACCACGATGATCTCAGGGTTCCTTCCCGCGCTCGCTCAGGCGCCGTTCTTCATGGTGACCTATCGGCTCTTCACCGCCGCCACGATCGCGGGGCATCCGAACCTGCTGCTCGCGCAGGGGATGCTCGGCGTGCCGCTCGGGGAGCATTTCAGCGCCGTACTGGCCGGAGCGGGACTGTTCAGTGCTCCGGCGGCGGTTTTTCTGGGCCTATTCGTTCTGCTCACGCTGGTGGCGTGGCCGGCGTCGCGGAGAGTGGACCGGGATGCTCCGATGCGACGGCTGATGATTCTTCTGCCGTTCGGGACGATTCTCGCCGCCGCGGTGCTGCCGCTCGCCGCGGGCGTTTATCTTCTGATCAGCTCTGCCTGGGCGACGGGCGAACGATGGGTTCTGGTCAGGCCCGCCTAGCCGACTTCGCGCAGGGCCGTTATTTCGGGCTGCCTTGTGGCGCCATTTTGGACACTAGGCGGAGTGTGCACTGTCGCCCATACTGTCGTCAGCTCGCCCTCGTGCCGTACGCCCCAACGCTCGGCGAGGTATTCCACAATGCCCAGTCCCCGGCCGCCCAAAGAAGACAATGTGGGCCGGCCGGCGCGCGGTTCGGTGGCCGCTCCGCCGTCACTGACCGCCACTTCGACCTCGATCTCAGAATAGGTCCACGAGACTCTGAGCAGGCCGGATGGGAGAGGATGCGCATGCCGCAACGAATTGCTGAGCAGTTCACTCATGACCAGGACCGCGTCGTCAACGACTGCGGCGAACACCCCGGACGCCAGCAGATCCGCACTGAGGCGCTGGCGTGCTATCGCGACGCTTGACAGTGCATACGGCAGCATGACGACGCTCGACGCACTCACCTCCCCGTTTTCCTGTCCCCTGCGGAAAACACACTCCAGTACGGCCGAAATGCCCCATTGAGCGGTTGCGGAAACCGTGTCGCGATTACAGCTTGTGCACATTGGACAATAGATCAGCTCTTCCGTGACTACGTCGTTACCGCACCGGTGTGTCGGATCAGGTAACGGGGCCTGCTCCCCGCGCCAATACGAAGCGCATACGGGTGCCCCCATCCGGCCGGGGAAGGGCGGTCACGTCGCCTCCCTGCGCGCGGGCCAGGCTCCGCACGATGTAGAGCCCCAGGCCGACACCGCCGAACCTGCGACGGTCACCGCTTTCCGCCTGTACGAACCTTTCGAAGATCCGTTCCCGGTCTGCCGGGGCGATGCCGATCCCCTCGTCGTCGATCACCAGGACCACGTGGTCGTCCTCGGCCCAGGCCTCGACCCGGATCAGCCCGCCGTCCGGAGAGTACTTGAACGCGTTCTCCAGGAGCTGGCCGAGCAGGATGTCGGTCGCGAGCGAATCCCCCTTGACCAGCGGCAGACCTTTCGGGATGTCGACCTCGACACGATGGCGGTCGGACAGCACGGGCAGGCCGAGGGTGGCGGCATGGACCCGCTGCCCGAGGTCGAACGGCTCGGCCTTCACCTCGAGCTCCTCCGCACCCGCTCGGGCACCGAGCAACAGGTGATCCATGAGCTGCCCCAGTGAACGCGCCCGCTCGGCGATCGTGTGTACGGCGGAGCGCCGTTCGGCGTCGGACAAATGGTCCCAGCGTGAGTCCAGCGTGCTGGCGAAGCCGTGCACGATCGTGATCGGGGTCCGCAGCTCGTGGCTGGTCGTGGCCAGGAACAGGTCCTTGGCCTCCTCCAACTCCTTGGCCCTGGTCACGTCGCGGAAGTCGACGACGATCTCGGACGTCTCGTCGATCTCCGCGCACAGCATGTCCAGCCAGCGTCCGGACGGCAGCTGGATGGTCAGCTTCTCCCCCGGCTGGGGCAGCGGGAACGGCGGCGGCCCGCCGATGACCTGATCGGCGGTGAAACCGGTCATCCCGGCCGCCGCCGGGTTCCATTGGATGACCCTGCCCATGCCGTCGAGGACCGCGATGCCGTCGGCGCTGGCGTCGAAGACGGCCCGCTCGTGGGCGCGCTGCCGTACCGCGTCCTGGTAGGCCATCGCGTTGCCGACGGCGATGCCCGCATGCCCGGCGAGGAGCTCCAGCAGCTCCAGCTCCACGTGGCCGGCCTTGCGTTTGGCGAACAGGGCGTAGAGCGCTCCATAAGGACGCCCGCCGACGGCCGCGATGCCCACGGCGACGGTGTGCAGGCCAGGCAACTGCGCCCAGATCAGGTCCTGCAACCCTTCCGGGCCGGTCTCCAGAATCACGGTCTTGCCGGTGCGCAGCAGCTTGCCCACCAGGCTGGTGTGCAGGTCGGCGGTGGCGCCGCGGATCGAGTCGGGCAACTGGTCCGCGCTGACCAGGCGCAGCCGATCGCCCTCGATCAGCACGAAACCGCCCCCGTCCGCCCCGGTCAGCTCGGTCAGACTGGCGGCGATGCGGTCCAGCACAACGGACAGGTCGAGCTCGGCGTTGATGTCGCCGACCACATCGGTCAGCCGGCGGACCAGCCGGGCCCGACGGACGACCCGGCCCCGGGCGGCCTCGTCGTCCTCCGCCAGGTGGTAGACACTGACGTAGCCGAGCAACGCGCCCGCCTCGGTGCGCAACGCGCTGGTGTCCACGCGGACGTCCAGCAGGCTGCCGTCACGGGTGAAGCGCTTGGTGCGCAGCGACACGTGCCCGCCTGTCCGCACCCGCTCCAGCACCGCGTTGTGCTCGGCCATCAGCTCGCCGGGGACGATCGGGGCGCGTCTGCCCATGAGCTCCGCCGCGCTCCACCCGAACAACCGCTCGGCGGCGGGGTTCCAGCTCAGGACCGAAAGGTCACGGTCCAGGGCGACGATGGCGTTGGCTGAGCTCGCGACAACGGAACGGGCGATGCCGTCCTCGTCCTCGTCATCGCCGACCGCGTCACCCATGCCCCCTATCGTGCCTGTTTTTGCGCCGTGATCTTGGGCTTTTGTCGCGGCTGGGGGCGCCTCCGATACGCTGCCCCCAGCGGAGCGAGAGGAAGTGGGGCCATGTCCACAGGGGACCTCGAAGCTCTGCTGCGCGTGACCGCGCCGGGATATGTGGGCGAGTCCCCTCCAGAGATCGCTTTCGGGACCACGGACACGCCGGTAGGCCGCATCGTTCTCGCCGTCACCGGGCGCGGCGTGGTGGCCTGCAGCTACGACGACGAGCACGCCGTGTTCGCACGCATCTACCGGGCCATCGGCTCGTTCATCGGTCCCGATCCCCGGCGGCTGGACCCGGTTCGCCGCGAGCTCGACGCCTATTTCGCCGGTCGGCTCCGAACGTTTTCCACACCTGTCGACCTCCAGCTGGTCACGGCGTTCGCCCGGACGGTCGTGCAGATGATGTCCGCCGTGCCGTACGGAGTGGTCACGACATATCAGGAGATCGCCGACCGGATCGGGCGGCCGCGGGCCTTGCGCGCCGTCGCGAACGCCCTGGTGGCCAATCCTGTGTGCGTCTTCGTCCCCTGCCACCGTGCGGTGGACTCACCTGGTGTCATCGGCGGCTACGCCGGTGGCCCGGCCGCCAAGGAACACCTGCTCCGGCTCGAAGGATCCGCCTAGCCGGCAAAATCGGCCTTGCTCACAGGATCGGCTAGCTCACAGCACGGACCCAGATCACAGGACCGGCTCACGTCACAGGACCGGCTTAGGGCGCAGGACCGGCTTAGGGCGCAGGACCGGCTTAGGGAGCGTTTCCCGCCGTGGGACGGCGCCGGGAGCGGAAGGTCGCGGCCTTTTCCCGGTTGCCGCATTCGCGCATGTCACACCAGCGGCGTGTGCTCCCTCGGGAGAGATCGACGTAGAGGCGCGTGCAGGGCTCGCGTTCGCACTGACGGATCCGCGCCGCGTCCGGCCCGCCGAGCAGCTCCACCCCCGACCGGGCGACTGAGGCCAGCACGTTCTCCAGCCCGCCAGTACGGCGAAGCCGCATCGCGGACGCCCCTTCCCTCCCCAGAGCCCGCTCTCCCGGATCGGGGACGAGCCGCGCGACGGACGCCGAGCCAGGCGATCCCGGAGCCCGCCCTCCGGCGCCTGGCGTGAGCCGGTCGGCGAACGCCGAGCCAGGCGATCCCGCAGCTTCCTCTCCCAGATCAAGCACGAGCCGCGCGGCGGACGCCGAATCAGGTGGTCCCTCGGCCCGCCCCCCGGTGCCTGGCATGAGCTGCGCCGCAGACACTGGCTCCGACGGGTCCGCAGGCCGCTCGACGGGATCGAGCATTACCCGGACAGGAGTGGTGGCGGCGGAGGCGTTGAGCACGGCGACGTCGTCCCCTGCCCGTTCCCATCCCCGCAGCGGTGCCACAGCCAGTCGATAGATCGCTTCGCGCAGCCGTACGGCACGCTCCAGGCCTTGGTCATCGACTGCGGGCGGTTCGTCCAGCAGCCCGGCGGCCACCACCCAGGAGGCGAGTAGATCAGGTGTGTCGATCACATCGATGCGATCCGTGTCCCGATGCGCCATCGTCCCCGCGAAATCCAGCGCCAGGTTGCCGCTCCAGAATGTGAACACCATCTCATAGTAACCAGCTTGACAGGTTATCGACGACCAATAGATCGTAGTAACCACCTTGCCCGGTTATTAGGAGAAGGCATGACGATCCTCGCCAGAACGGCAACGACGCCCCCGCCGACGCCCGCGAGCCGATTGGCCGGCATCGCGGCTCCCACCACGTTCGTCGTGCTGTGGAGCACCGCCTTCGTCGCCGGCTCGATCGGGCTGGGCTCGGCCCCACCGCTGCTTCTGACGCTGTGCCGGTTCATACTCGCGGGGATCGTGCTGGCCGTCATCGCGATGGCCGTACGCGCTCCGTGGCCTCGCGGCCGGGCGCTCGGCCACGTCGTGGCCGCCGGGTTGCTGCTGCAGGCCGTCCAGTTCGGCGCGTTCTACACGGCGATGTCGCTGGGCATCCCAGGTGCGCTCGCCGCCCTCGTCCAGGGGCTGCATCCCATCCTCACCGCGCTGCTGGCCGTACCGCTGCTGGGAGAACGCGTAACGGTCAAGCAGTGGGCCGGTTTCGGACTCGGCGGGGCGGGGGTCATCCTCGCGGTCGCGGAACGCGTTTCCGGTTCCGGCGTCGGGATCCTGCTGTGCGTCATCGGCCTGATCGCGCTCAGCCTCGGGACCCTCTACCAGAAGCGGTTCTGCGCCAGCATGGACCTGCGTAGCGGTCAGGCCGTACAGCTGCTCGCCAGTGTGCCGATCCTGGGAGTGCTCACGATCACCGTGGAGACACCTCACGTAACCTCGCTGGGGCCGTTCCTGGGCGCCGTCGCCTGGCTGGCCGTGGTGAACTCGATCGCCACGTTCACCCTGCTCTATGTGATGCTGCGCAAGTCGCAGGCGAGCCGGGCGACCAGCCTGTTCTTCCTCACGCCCTCGGTCACGGCCGTCATGGCCTGGGCGCTGGTCGATCAGCCACTGAGCCGGCCCGCCGTAGCCGGCCTGGTGATCAGCGGCGCCGGCGTCGCCCTCGCCACCCGAACAGCCTGAGCCGTACCAGAAACGCCTGAGCCGTACCAGAAACGCCGAAACCTGAGCTGTAGCGGGCTACGCGGTGGCGCCGCGGCGGCGGGTGAGGGCGCCGAGCGGCAGCGTCACCAGCGCGGAGACGAGGAACGCGGCGAGGGCGGCGCTCATCCACGGCTGGTGGACGAAGCCGATGGCGTCGCGGACCTTCGCCCACGCCGTGTCCCACCAGGCGACCGAGGGCGTCACGGTGACGATCCAGTAGGTGACGAACCCGAGCACCCACGGGAGCACCATCAGCCAGCGCGACGGCGCGTCCTCGGCGGTGTTCCAGCGCAACGCCCCGCCGAGGAGGAAGTAGTCGACCACCAGTACCGCGAACATCGGCACGAACACCGCGCCGATGATGCTCAGGAACGTGCCGTAGGACCGCACGTCCACGACGAGAGCGACGGCGACGGTGAGGACGCCGATTCCGACCGAGAAGATCCGCCGGTCCACCCGAGGCATCAGATTCTGCAACGACATCGTCGTGGAGTAGACGTTCGCGAAGGACTGGTCGGTCTCACGCAGGACCAGGATGCCGAAGAACAGGGCGCCGAACGGCACCGCCACGAACGGGGGGAACACCGCGATCCCATCCGCGAGCACCGCGTCGTGACCGGCGAGCGCGACCGCGTAGACGCCGACCGCGAGGCAGGCCACCTGGGCGATCGTGTAGCCGCTGACCACCCCGGTGAACGCCGCCCGACTGGAGCGGGAGTGCCTGGCGTAGTCCGCGGCCACGGGCACCCACGACACCGACAGCGCGATGACGAAGTCCACGGCCGGCGCGAACGCGTTCCACGAACCGCTCGTCTGGGCCGGAGCCTCACGGAAGAACGCCACCGCGAACCAGGCGATCGAAATGACCACACCGATCGTGACGAACCGCCGGATGATCCGGATCGCGCCGAGAGGATAGATCGTGAGCGCCGTCGTGAGGATGCCTGCGACGATCACCCACGCCGCGTACGGGATCGTCGTCCCGAAGATCGCCTGTGCACCCATGGCGACGACCCACAACTCGAAGGCGCCCCAGCCGAGCATCTGGACGATATTGAGCACGGTCGGGACATAGGAGAGCTTCGCGCCGAACAGCCCGCGCAGGAGGACCATGGCCGGCTGCCCGGTCTGCGCGCCGGGAACGGCCGCCAGGCCGACCATGGCGGTGCCGATCAGGCTGCCGACGACGGTCGCGACGAGGGCGGCCACGAAGGACAGCGGATTGTCGTCGAAGAGCGGGTTGATGAGGAAGAGCGCGAAGGAGAAACCGAGGAGGCTGACCCCGAGATTGGCCCAGAAGGCGCCCTGGTCGAGGACCCCGAGCGTCTTGGGGGCCTCCTCATCCAGGGTGAAGGGGGCTTCCGCATGCTTGGGACCCACTACGGCGGACGTCATCACACACTCCCTACGCCGGCATTACCCGGACAGGTTCATGCGGTCGGTGACACGCCTCGTGGAGGAGTCGCCCTCTCAGCCCGGTTACGCCCGAGCTCCCGCGGTATTCAAATGATGTACCGGATTTATCACACCAACGCGCCGTATGTCCAAAATCCCAGCGTGCGGCAGCGCGACTCAGGAGTGCCCGTCAGGCGACATAAGGCGGTTGGCCGGCCTCGCTCACCATCGGGCGGCCGGAGGCGGCCCAGGCCTGCATGCCGCCGTCCACGTTGACCGCTTCCCAGCCGATGTGGTTCAGCCACGCCGTCGCGTGCGCGGACCGCCCGCCGACCCGGCAGATCACATATACCGGCCGGCCCTGCGGCACCTCGCCGACCCGGTTCTGCAGCTCGCTCAGGGGAATGTGCAGCGCGTCCGGCACGTGCCCGGCCCGCCACTCGTCGAGCTCCCGCACATCGAGCAGAGCCCCATCGTCCGGTACGGCTTTCGCGTCGATCTCATGCAACGTCATGCACCCATTGTCACAGCGTGGCGGAGAGACGACTACCAGACGGGACGAAGCGGGGCCCGCCCGCCGAAGGAGTCCACATAGGCACGGAGATCCTCGTGAAGCTGGTCGAGCCGATCGGCTCCGACGAGGGAGGCCCACTGGCCCTCGATCTGACCCCAAAGCACGTCGGCCCGCTCGAAAATGGCCAGCCCCTTCGGGGTGAGACTTAGCACCCGGGCCCGGCCGTCCGTCGCGTGCGGGCGGCGCTCGACGTATCCCCAGCGACCGTCACGAGATCGACTTTGCCGAGGCTCATTACTTGAGCAGGCGGGACAGGCGGCGGTCGGCGAGCGGCTTGCCGCCCGTCTGGCAGGTGGGGCAGTACTGCAACGAGGAGTCGGCGAAGGAGACCTCTCTGATCGTGTCACCGCACACGTCGCACTTCTCCCCTGTACGGCCATGCACCCGCAGGCCGGACTTCTTCTCGGCTTTGAGGTCCTTGGCCGCCAGCCCGCGGGCGCGCCCCACGGCGTCGCGAAGGGTCGTGATGATGGCCTCGTGAAGCACAGCGATCTGCTCGTCGGTCAGCGTCGCGGCGATCTTGAACGGCGACATCTTGGCGACATGCAGCACTTCATCTGAGTACGCGTTGCCGATACCGGCGATCACTTTCTGGTCGCGCAGGAGGCCCTTGATCTGAGTGCGACTGGTGCCGAGAATGCCCTTGAGCGCGTCAGGCGTGAAGTCGTCGGCGAGTGGATCAGGGCCGAGGCTCGCGATCCCCGGTACGTCCTTCGGATTTCTCACGACATATACGGCGAGCCGCTTCTGGGTGCCCGCCTCGGTCAGCTCGAATCCGGGAGCCGTGCCCTCTTCATCGGGCGCGAGCCGTACCCGCACCGCGAGAGGCCCTTTGCCGGGACGAACCGGCTTGGCGCCCGACAGGTCCTCCCGCCAGCGCAACCAACCCGCACGGGCGAGATGCGTGATGAAACGCAGGCCATCACAGTCGAGATCAAGGAACTTGCCATGCCGGGTCGCCCCAGTGATCGTGAGCCCGCCCAGCGCGGTGACGGGCGGGTCGACGGTTTTCAACGCCTGGAAGGCCACGACGTCGACCCCCACGATCGTGCGGCCCACGGCTCGCTCGCGCAGGAACTCGGCGAGCGACTCCACCTCGGGAAGCTCCGGCATCCCCCCACAGTAATCCGCCGCCGAAGCCCAGGCACAGGACGAAAACGGCTGCGGAGTGTCTCCGTCAAGGACGGTAAGCCCACCTGACAGGTGCCGATCCCCGGGCGGCAACGCCTCGCCTCGACATCTTTTCCACAGGATGTGGATAACTTCAGGGGCAATCCCAGAAGGCGAGCTCATGGGCCATGCCCTGGGTGAAGAGGGCTTTCGCGCGGGCCGGGTCTACGTCAGTCTCGTCGATCATGGTGGCGATGCGCTCGGCCAGCGCGGCGAATCCGGGATCGGCGTATGTGTCCACCCAGGCCCGGTAGCGCGGCTCGGTCGGCGGGTCCTCGGCGAGGATCCGGCCCAGCGTGGAGTAGCCCCACATGCACGGATAGAGGGCGACGAGCCCCTCGGCGTAGCTCGCGGCCGACTCGAGCAGGAAGGACGTGTACGCCTGGCACGCCGGGCCCTTCTTCGCGCCGTCCAGGTCGGCGCCGAACTCCGCGGCCAGCGTCCGGTGCAGGGTGAGCTCGTCGTGCCACGTGGAGTGGGCCAAGTCGACCAGGTCACCAAGGTGTCCGTCCGGAGCCTGCCAAGCCAGGCGCGAGAACACCCGGACGTAGTCCAGCAGGAAGAGATAGTCCTGCTCCAGCCAGGACCGGAAGACCGGCTCGGGGAGATCGCCCCGGGCGATCCCTCTCACCGTGGGATGAGCGAGCTGATCGTCCAGCAGCGGACGTCCGATCACGTGTAATTCCGTAGAAATCCCCACAAGACCCCATTGTTGCGCGAAGCCTAGGCTGCCCGTGTGCAGAAAGATCAGCCGGGCCGGCAGGGATCGGACGCCGTGGCGGCCCTGCGGATTTCTGGGCCCTCTACCAAGGCCAGCGCCGCCGCTACGTACTGATACGACGCGGCGACGACTGGCTGGTCGACAACATTCAGGTGTACGACGATCACAAGGCGGCCTGGATCCGCAGCGCTCTCTAAGACGTTGACCGGCCTCCGACCGCCCGTCAGCGCTATTCGAGGAGAGACCACGACCTGCCGTGTGGATAGGGCCACACTCGGCCGCGTCGATACGAGCACACCTGGCCCTGCGGATGCGGGCTCACGTGGCCGTATGGATGCGGCCGGCCTATGGCGTCAGGGCGGCAGCGCCGAAGGAGACGCTGAAACGGCGGCACCAGATCGTGACGCTGGTCAGCTCGTCCAGGTCGGCCGACGCCGGAATGGTGTAGTTGGCGTTCCCCTGGTTGCCCTTCAATCCACCCAGTTCGACCCACTTACCGTTGTCGAAGGCATGCCAGTCACCCGGCCGCACCGGCTGATCGCTGAGCCACACTCGCAGGTCAGGCCCGTCAGAGGTGTCCAGGTTCTCGATCCGCAGGATTCGCTCGCCATCGGGCAGTTCGAGCACTCTTGCCATGCCGGTGGTGTCGTGCTCGTGAGAGATGAACGTCCCTGATGAGAGCACCCGCGGCCCTGCCGGAGCGGCAGGCGAGGCACTCGCGGTCGCGGGCGGGGCAGCTGACGGGCCGCCGGTTCCTTCGGGCCTGGCGGCGGGCACGCCGACCGTAGGATCGGCGCCTTCCGGCCTGGCGGCGGGCGAGGCACCAGTCGGGCCGGAAGCCGCGGGAGTGGCGGCAGCGGCGGGTGCCGGTAGCGCTTCGTCCACCTCCACGGTGGTGAACAGCCGCCACGGCTGGAACAGATACAACGCGACCGCGAACGCTCCAACGGCGACTGCTCCGACCACCCAGGTAGCGGGATGATGCAGGATCTTCTTGATCTTCATGCCCGTCGCGCGCGGAGCCGCACTCCGCACGCCCCTCCCCTCCAAGGATGTACGGCTCGCGCGAGCCGTACATCAGAAAGAGCGCGAGGACGCGGCCGGAGCGTCCCCGATCCGGCTTACGGAACCCTTACGGCGGCCCACTCGAGGGAGCCACCGGGCACCCCGGCGAACATAGGCGGCGGATAACGCGGCATACGGGCTGCCGGTGGCGCGTTCGATGAAGCCGCCGGGCAGGCGCAGGCCACGGGGGTCGGGCGATCTACTTGGTGATCGTGTCCTTGGGGATGGGCTTGTCCTGGGCGAGGGCCTCGAAGAGGCGCAGCGCCTTCTGGGTGTCCCACTTCACGACGGAGGCGCCGTTGATCGTGGGCAGGGAGCCGATCGGGACGGCGGTCGTAACCGGGCCGCCCTTCATGGCGAGGCCGACCGAGAGCAGGTCGAAGAGGCCGGTGCCGGGGTCGACCGCGACGGACTCGGCCGCGCTGAGCGCGAGCGGCACGGACGTGAACGGGTTCAGCAGGGTGGCGGGGCCGGCGGCCTTCTGCACGACGGCGGAGAAGAACTGGCGCTGCCGCTGGGTCCGCTCGAAGTCGGGGATCGCGCCGGTCGCCCGCGTGCGGACGTAGCCGAGCGCGGTGCCGCCGTCCAGGTCCTGGCAGCCCTTCTTCAGGTTGATCCCGGCCTTGGGGTCCTTGATGTTCTGCTTCACGCAGATGTTGACCCCGCCGATGGCGTCGACGATACCGACGAAGCCGCCGAAGCCGATCTCCATGTAGTGGTCGACCCGGATCCCGGTGGCCTGCTCGACCGTGCGTGTCAGGAGCTTGGGCCCCCCGAAGGCGTACGCCGCGTTGAGCTTGTCGCTCCCGTGGCCGTTGATCGGCACGTAGGAGTCGCGCGGCAGGCTGACCAGCGTGGGTTTGCCGTCTCCGTCGGGGATGTGCAGCAGCATCATCGTGTCGGTGCGCTTGCCGACCGCCTTGCCCGTGGCGAGCTTCCTGCGTTGCGCGGCGGACAGACCTGCCCGGCTGTCGGAGCCCACCAGCAGCCAGTCTTCACCTGGGGTGGCCGCCGGCCGCCCGTCGTAGTCGGTGAACTCGTCGACGCTGTTCAGCTTCGAACCGATCCAGAAATATCCGACCACGGACGCGATGATCAAGATCACGAGCAGAGCCGCGACGATCATCAACAGGGTCTTGAAGATCCGCCTGGGTCGCCGGTCCTTTTTGATCTCGCTTGGCATCGGCCGGTCTCCGGGCAGTGGGCGGATAGGAGAGTCTCCCGAGCGCGGCTTGCCGTACACCCGGCCACCGCCGCGAGGCGCGGACGGCGCGGAACGGACCTCGTTGTCCTCCCCGGCGTCCCGGAACGCCGGAGCCGGTGGCGTCGGGGGTGTCTGTGGTGTCGAGGGGCTCTGGCGCGTCCCGCCGGGGACCGGGTAGGCGGGCTGCCCGGCTGCGCGCGCGTCGCCGCCCGGCCTCCTCAGGGCTCGGGTCGGCTCGTCGTCCTCGGCCACGATTTCTCCTTCAGCCCTTTCGCGTCATTACCCCTGCTTTGGCGTTGACCGCCACTACCTTGACGTTACGCCGTCGCCCCGCGTGACCGCAGATTTGCCGCCAAGGTTTCCTGTGGAAAAGTACTCAGAGGCGCTGTAGGCAGCCAGTAAAGGTGGCGCCGGAATCACCCACACGGGCTCACCCGTTACGGTGGTAATTGTCTATTGAAAGGATCGTCGTGTCCGCTTCGGACCCGTGGAGTACCTGCCCGTGCCTCGGCACGGGATCCCATGACGCACTGACAAGTCCCCGCCCAGGCCCTCGGCCGGCCGGGGAACGGCTGCGAGTGAGCGCTCAATGAGTGCCGTTCTCGGCCTGCTGGCCGTACTGCTCCTCACTCTCGCGACCGGATACTTCGTCGCGCAGGAGTTCGCCTTCGTCGCCGCCGACCGGAGCCTGCTGCGCGAGCAGGCGGCCAAGGGCGACACCGCCGCGCGGCGAGCGCTGGAGGTGACCGGACGCCTTTCGTTCATGCTCTCCGGCGCGCAACTCGGCATCACCGTCACCACCCTTCTCGTGGGCTTCATCGCCCAGCCGGCGATCGCCGACGTCATCCGTGGTCCGCTGCAGAGCGCCGGAGTGCCCGCGAGCATGGTCGGGAGCGTCGCGGTGGCCATCGGCGTCGCCATCGCGACGATCATACAGATGATCTTCGGTGAGCTCGCGCCCAAGAACCTGGGCATCGCCCGGCCGGAGCCGGTCGCGAAGTTCCTGGCCGGCTCGACCCTGATCTACCTCAAGGTGGCCGGACGGGTGATCCACCTGTTCGACTCGGCCGCGACCAGGCTGGTCCGGCTGGCGGGCATCGAGCCGGTCGAGGAGTTGGAGCACGGCGCCACGCCCGAGGAACTGTCGCGCATCGTCGCGGAGTCGACCGCGGCGGGCGAGCTCCCGCCGCGGCTCGCCGAGCTGCTGGATCGCGCCCTGGACTTCGGCGACCGTACGGCGGAGGACGTCATGGTGCCCCGCCCACGGGTCGTTTCGCTGCGCGCGGAAAAGCCGGTCCAGGATCTGCTCGACGCGGTGCGGGAGCACGGTCACTCGCGCTACCCGGTGCTCGGCACGGACGGCGACGACGTGGTCGGCGTGACCGGCCTGCTCGAATATCTGAAGGCGGGCTCTCCCGAGGACGGGACGATCGCGAGCATCACGCGCGTCCCCATGCTCGTCCCCGCGACCCTGCCGCTGCCCACGCTGCTGCAGGACATGCGCACGTCCGAGGAGACGTTCGCGTGCGTCATCGACGAGTACGGCGGGCTGGCCGGCGCGGTCACCCTCGAAGACCTCGCCGAGGAACTGGTCGGCGAGGTGGTGGACGAGAAGGATCCGGAGCCCCTTGGCGTGATCCCGCACGGGGACGGCGCCTGGGACGTGCCGGGCACGCTGCGCCTGGACGAGGTCGAGCGGGCGACGGACATCCGGCTGCCCGAGAGCGAGGACTACGAGACCATCGCCGGGCTGATCCTCGCCCGTCTCGGGCGCATGTCCGAGCAGGGTGACGAGGTCGTCGTCGAGGTGATGCCGCAGATCGATCCGTTCGACGACGAGCCCGCCGAGCAGGAGGCCGTTCTCACCGTCCTGTCCGTGCGCCGCCGGGTTCCCGAGTGGGTACGGCTCTCGCCGCGTGAACGCGTGCCCGGCGATGAGCGGGCGGCCGAGGATTCCGACGTCGTCCACGACACCGGCGCCGACTACGCCCCCGGCCTCTTCTCCGCTCTCTTCCAGGGACGGCCCGCATGAACAGCCTTGGCGCCATCCTCCTCGGCCTGATCCTGCTGGTCGCCAACGGGTTCTTCGTGGCCGCCGAGTTCGCCCTGGTCTCGGCCAAGCGGCACCGGCTCGAAGAGCTGGCGGCCTCCGGGGGGCGACTCACCAAGATCGCCGCGCGTGCGGCCGTGCGGGGCGGGCGCGAGCTGTCGCTCATGCTCGCCGGCGCCCAGCTCGGCATCACGCTCTGCTCTCTCGGGCTCGGCATGGTGGCCGAACCGGCCATCGAACATCTCCTCGAACCGGTGCTCGTGCTCCTTCCGGAGTCGTTGCGCACGCCGATCGCCTATGTCGTCGCGCTCGGCCTGGTCACGTTCCTGCACATGGTCGTCGGTGAGATGGCGCCCAAGTCCTGGGCGCTCACCCACCCCGAGCGGGCCGCTCTGGGGTTGGCGCTGCCGTTCCGCGGCTTCGCGTGGATCGTGCGGCCCGTCCTGGCGGTGCTGAACGGCCTGACCAACGGGCTGCTTCGGCTGTTCGGGGTCCGCCCGAAGGACGAGCTGGCCACCACCCGCACCCCGCACCAGCTCGCCATGCTGGTCGCCGAGTCCGGCCGGATGGGCATGCTCGACCGGGAGGAGCACGATCTGCTCATCCGCGCGCTGCGGGTCCAGTCACAGCCGGTCCAGCAGCTGATGGTGCGGCTGACGCAGGCGAGCTCGGTTCCCGCGGGCGCGGACGACCGGCTCGTCCGGGACACGGCGGCCGCGAGCGGTGAGCTGCGCATGCTGGTGGTCGCGCCGGACGACGTCGTGGGCGTGCTGCACGTCCGCGACGTGCTGATCCATCCGGGACGTCCGCCGGAGGAGCTGGCCACTCCCGCGCCCCGCGTGGCGGCGAGCACGACCGTCCCGGACGCCGTGGCGGTGCTCCAGGAGGCTCACGCCCAGGTGGGTCTGGTCACCAACGACAGCGGCGAGGTCATCGGCATGATCAGCCTCCCCACCCTGATCGGCCAGCTCCTCCCCACCTGACCACCGAGACCGGCGAGGTCGTCCAAGGTCGGCGTTGCTTCGCGGGCCTTCGCCACCGGCTCTTCGACGCGTACCCCTGCCGGAGCGTGCCCGTGCAGGGGCCGGAAGAGGTCATTGGGGTGTCGCGATGGCGGCGGCGATCGCGAGGGCGCCCGCCAGGGCGAAGGCGGTGGCGAAGCCCGAACCAGTGATCAGGGCGCCTATCGCCGCCGGGGTGGCCGCCCCTACGGCGTGCTGGCCGGTGTTCTGAGCGCCCAGCGCCCGGCCGGCCCAGGACGATCCCGCGAGCTCGGAGACCGCCGTGAAGGCGAGGCCGTTCCCGCTCATGGACACGACCAGCGCGGCTACCAGCAGCGGCCCGGCCAGCACGTTCTCGGCCTGTACGGCCACCGCCAGCAGGGCCATGACGGTGCCGTTCACCGCGGCGAGGCGGCGCATGGGTCCGACCCGGCTGCCCACCCGGTCGGACCAGCGTCCGCACAGCAGCCTCCCGCCCGCCCCGGCGAACTGGGCGCCCGCGATGACCTGGGCCGCCGACGTCGCATCCCACTGGCGGACGGAAATCAGGTAGGTCAGCGCGAACCCGGCGGTCGCGAACTGTGGGACGACCAGCAGCATGCTCGCGCCGTGCACCCGCCACAGCGCCGGATTCGAGTACGGCGAGGCCGTCCGCGCACCCGCTCCCGTCCCGGACCTGGGCGGGTCGACGACCAGGACGCCGACGGCGATGGCCGTGACCAGACAGATCGCGGCCATCACCAGCAGAGCTCCGGTGAGACCCCAGAGGTTGACGGCGGGCGGCGCGACGACTCCGGCCACGGCGACGCCCAGGGGCTGCGCCGTCTGCCGCCAGCCCATGGCGACGCCGCGCCTCTCGGGAGGGAACCAGCCCAGCACCACCCGACCGCTCGCCGCGTTCGCCGAGGCCCCCGAGGCACCGGCGAGCGCGAGCAGGACCGCCAGCATGGCGGCGCTCTCCGTGAAGGCGGCGATCACGAGGAACCCCGCCGCCAGCGCCAGGCCGCTCGTCATGACCAGACGCTCACCGCGTCGGTCCGCGAGCCAGCCCCAGGCGATGAGGGTGAACAGCATTCCCGCGCTCGGGGCGCCAACGAGGATCCCCGCCTGCGCGAGGGTGAGCCCCTTCTCCTCCTGGAAGGTCGGCAGGAGGAACGGCAGCCCGTTCATGAACACGCATCCGGCGGCCTGCGCGGCCATGCCCAGGCTCAGCATCGCCCAGCGATTCGGTGTCCTCATGGCCCGGAACGCTAGTCTCATCTTGTCATTTAAGATAATATTGCTCATATATTGAGACAACTGGTTGATTCTTTGGGCATGCCTGCAAGCCGCACGAAAGCAGGATGAAAGTAGAGATCAACAGAATGTCTCCGGCGGGAGCCGTACAGGATCGAACGAAAAGCCCCGGACTTCCCGTCCGAGGCTTCAATCCTGTCCACTCACCCGTTAGCTTGATCGATACTCCGACCAAAGGGAGGCAGCCCTGTGCGACCACGCGAACGCCTGGCGTCCTCCCGCCCCCCGAAGGATCAGGCCGACCACGGCAGACCCGCCGGCTTCGCGATCAGGCGCACCTCAACGGGAAAGCAGAGTCCCGCAGCTCTTGCGACCAGCGCCACCACAGCAGAGCCAGCGGTCTTTGCAACCCGCCACGCCGCAACCCTGAAGAAGATCCCGCACCTTTTTGCAACCAGCCCCGCCACAGCAGTGCCAGCGGCCTTTGCACCCAGCCCCGCCACAACACTCTTTGCACCCGGCCGAGCCAAAGCGCTTTTTGAAACCAGCTCAGCCACAGCAGGGGGGCGTGGGGGGCGAAGCCCCTCACATCGGGGGGCCCGGGGGGTCGTCCCCCCGGTAAACATGACGAAGGGGTCCGCGGGAAGCGAGTTCCACTCGCGACCAGCCGACCCCAACCCCAAGTGGGCAAGGGGGGAGTTGAACCCCCACGTCCTTTCGGACACACGGACCTGAACCGTGCGCGTCTGCCATTCCGCCACTTGCCCTTGCGGGTGTCCCCATCGCTGGGTGCCTGGAAAGGTTAGCACGCAACCGCCGGTGCTACCGAACCCGGATACGATCCTTCTAGACAACGGAGCGAATGAGCCAGGTGCGCGCGGAGGGGAATGAGCCAGCCGGTCGGCACCTGGGCGGTCGCGACCATAGATAGGCAAGAAGGGAGGTACCCGGTGGGAGTCCTTCAGCGCTTCGAGCGCAGGCTCGAAGGCCTGGTTGAGGGGGCATTTGCACGGGCGTTCAAGTCTGACCTTCAGCCGGTCGAGGTTGCCAGCGCTGTTCAGCGGGAGATGGACGAGCGGGCGGCGATCGTCGCCCAGGGGCGCACGCTTGTGCCCAACGACTTCGTGGTGGAGCTGTCGACGACCGACAGCGAGCGGCTGGAAGTGTACGCCGACAGCATCAGCCACGAGCTCGCCAATCTCGCGAGGGAGTACGCCAAGGAGCAGGGGTACTCGTTCGTGGGACCGGTCCGGGTGCGTTTCGAGACCGCCGACGATCTGGCGGTCGGGCTGTTCCGCATCCGGTCGGGGGTCATTCGCGGAGCGACGGTCGAGCAGGACGAGATCCGCCAGCCGGTGAGCGACCTGCCCGCCGCCCGTCCGGGCGCGTTCGGCGGCCGTCCGCGGTTGCTGGTCTCCACCCAGGACGATCCGCAGGGCCAGCGATCCTACGAGCTGACCACCCCGGTGACGCTGCTCGGCCGAGGGACCGATTGCGATCTACGACTGGTGGATCCGGGCGTATCACGGCATCATGCCGAGCTACGTGTGGAGGGGCAACTGGTCGTCCTGGTCGACCTTGGCTCCACGAACGGCACCTTCGTCAACGGCCAGCCGGTTCGCCGGATCGAGATGCAGGATGGGACGCGGGTGACACTGGGTCGTACGACTCTGGTGTTCCGGCGCGATTAGAGGTAGACAAACGGTTCATGTCCGAGCTCACGCTGCTGCTGATCCGGCTCGCCTTCCTGGCGGTGCTGTGGTTCTTTGTGATTGCCGCGGTCGGTGTGATCCGGACAGACTTGTTCGGTCCACGCACGGCCTCGGCGGCGCCCGCAAGGAAGCCAACCAAACCGGCAAAACCGGTCTCTAAGCCCAAGAGGGGGGAACCTCGTCAAATGGTCGTCACGGGTGGCCCCCTGGAAGGGACCATCATCAACCTCACGGAGATGCCTATCACCATCGGCCGGGCGACTGACGCCACGCTGGTGCTCAGCGATGACTACGCTTCCAGCCGGCATGCCCGGCTCTTCCCCCAGGACGGCCAGTGGATCGTGGAAGACCTCGGATCGACCAACGGCACGTACCTCGACCGCTCCAAAGTGACCCGCCCGACCCCGGTGCCCCTCGGAGTTCCGATTCGCATCGGCAAGACCGTCATCGAATTGCGCAAATGACAATCGCACTCCGCTACGCCGCCCGCTCGGACGTCGGCCTCCTCCGCGAAGGGAACGAGGACTCGGCGTACGCAAGCGGCCGCCTGCTCGCCGTCGCCGACGGCATGGGCGGGCATGCTCACGGCGAGGTGGCCAGCTCGGTCGCCATCGCCGCACTGTCGTCCCTCGACAAGGACGCCTACGGCGGTGACCTGCTCAGCGACATCGAGGCGGCGGTCCGGGACGCCAACCATCAGCTCCATGCGATGGTGGCGCGGGACCCCAGCCTCAAGGGCATGGGCACCACACTCACCGCGATGCTCTGGAACGGCCCCCGGTTCGCCCTCGTGCACGTGGGCGACTCACGCGCGTACCTGCTGCGCAATGGGGAGCTCTACCAGATCACGCACGACCACACACTCGTTCAGTCGCTGGTGGACGACGGCCGCATCACGCAGGAAGAGGCCGCCAGCCACCCGCAACGCTCGATCCTGCTCCGCGCGCTCGACGGCAGCGGCGAGGTCGATCCCGACCTTCAGGACCGGGAGGCCCAGTTGGGTGACCGGTATCTGCTGTGCTCGGACGGCCTTTCCACGGTCGTGAGCGCCGAGACCCTGCATCACACGCTCAGCACGATCGACGACCCCGAGGACGTCGTCCGGCAGCTCATCGACCTGGCGAACCGGGGCGGCGGGCCGGACAACATCACATGCGTGGTCGCCGACGTCATCGAGGTGGACGAGGTGCGACCACCGGTCACCGCGGCGGCGGTCGTGGGGGCTGCCGGCTCGGGCCGGGTGCGGTCAGCGCCGCCGGACACCCCGGCGGGGCGGGCGACCACGGTCACCGCTCCACAGCCGGTGATCGTGGACGTGGAGCTCGACGACGATGCCGCGCCGCAGGCCCGTGCCTCCGCGCGGCCGGCCAGGAAACGCCGCTCCTGGCCCCTCGTCACAACAATGCTGCTGGGAGGCGCCGCCGTGCTCGGGCTCGGCGGCTATTTCGGCTACCAGTGGTCCCAGGAACAGTTCTACGTCGGCGCCGACGGGGACAAGGTCGTGGTCTTCCAAGGCGTCGACGTCCAGCTGGGCTCGCTGTCCCTCAAGACGGTCGTCCACACCGCGCCCGTGTTGGTCTCTTCGCTCTCGGACGTGCAGCAGGATCTGCTCCGCACGGGGATCCCGGTCGACGATCTCAAGTCGGGGATCGCGCGAGCGGAGACCTTCGTCACCACGACGCCGCCCCCCAAACCGGCCGTCTCGCCGTCCCCCACCGGGTCGGCTAAGTGAGTGCCGTAGACGCCGCGCCCGTCCCCATGACCGCGAAACGGCGAATGGCGCAGCTGGGCATGCTCGCGTTCGCCGTGGGGGTCGTCATGGCCGCGTACGCGAGCGTCGGCCTCGGGATCGACAAGAAGATCCCCGCCGGGATGCTGACGTACGGTCTCGGCCTCGGCGGGCTGATGTTCGCCGCGTACTTCGTGCTCGCCAGGTTCGCCCCCTGGGCCGACCCCCTCCTGCTGCCCCTGGTGACCTTGGTCAACGGGCTCGGTCTAGTGATGATCTACCGGATCGAGCAGACGGGCGTGGGCGGCGCGTCCGCCACCAGTCAGCTACTGTGGACGGCGCTCGGCGTCGTGATGTTCTCCGCGACCCTGATCGTGTTGAAGGACCATCGCGCCTTGCAGCGCCTCACGTACACCGCGGGCTTGGTCGGCCTGGGACTCCTCGTCCTCCCGCTCCTGCCGTTGATCGGCGATGAGATCAACGGCGCCCGGATCTGGATTCGCATCGGCGGCTTCACCATCCAGCCGGCCGAGTTCGCGAAGCTGGCCCTCGTGGTCTTCTTCGCCGGCTACCTGGTCAGCAAGCGTGACGCGTTGAAGCTCGCCGGGCGCCGCCTGCTGTTCATCGATCTGCCCCGCGCCCGAGACCTCGGCCCGGTGCTCATCACCTGGGCGATCAGCCTTGGCGTACTGGTCCTGCAGAAGGACCTGGGCAGCTCGCTTCTGCTGTTCGGCACGTTCATCGTGATGCTCTACGTCGCGACCCAGCGGACCTCCTGGGTGCTCATCGGGGTGCTGCTCTTCGTCGGCGGCGCGATCGTCGCCGGGCAGGTCTTCAGCCACGTCGAGGCCCGATTCGAGGTCTGGCTGAACCCCGAGAGCCAGGAGCTGTACGACCGCGAGCTCGGCGGCAGCTACCAGCTCCTGCAGGGCCTTTTCGCTCTGGGCTCGGGCGGCATCCTCGGCAGCGGGCTCGGCCAGGGCCATCCGGAGCTCGTCCCGCTCTCGTTCTCCGACTTCATCTTCGCGGCCACGGGCGAGGAGCTGGGCCTCACCGGCCTGATGGCCCTCCTGATGGTGTACGCGTTGATCGTCCAGCGCGGGCTCCGAACGGCCATCGCCGCCCGCGATCCGTTCTCCAAGCTGCTCGCCGGCGGTCTGTCCTTCATCCTGGCCTGGCAGGTGTTCATCATCGTCGGCGGTGTGACCAAGCTGATCCCCCTGACGGGACTGGTGACGCCGTTCATGTCGGCCGGCGGGTCCGCGCTGCTGGCTAACTGGATGCTTATCGCCCTGCTGGTACGCATGTCAGATGCCGCTCGCCGGCCGCCGCCCCAGGCCATCCAGGACGAAGGACTCACTCAGGTGTTTCAGCGATGAACGGCACGCTCAAGCGCGCCGCCCTGGCCTGCCTGGTGATGTTCGGCCTGCTCATGGTCAACGTCAACTATCTGGGCGCGGTCAGGTCCGAGGAGCTGCAAACCGACTCCAGGAACGCGCGGGCGTTCTTCGCCCGCTACGCCAACGACCGTGGCTGGATCACCGCCAACAACGGCAAGGTCACTCTGGCCAAGACCGTGGACACCGGCGGGACCTTCCGGTTCGAGCGTAAATATCCCGACGGCAAGATGTACGCCCACGTGCTCGGGTTCTTCGCACCCGAGAGCGCCAGGGGCATCGAGCTGGCCGAGAACCGCTACCTCGACGGGAGCCACCCCGACCTGCTGGTCCGTCGCGCCGTGGACTTCATCAGCAGCAAGCCCCCGAAGGGCGCCAGCGTCGACCTGACGATCAACCCCAAGGCCCAGGAGGCCGCGTACAACGCGCTGCGCGGCAAGCGGGGCGCCGTCGTCGCCCTCGACCCGCGGACCGGCGCGATCCTCACCATGGTCTCGATGCCCACCTACGACCCCAACGACCTGGCCGCGCCCAACAAGGCCACGGTCGCCAAGGCGTACAACAAGCTGGACAAGGACGACACCGAGCCGCTGCTCAACAGGGCGACCGACAAGACCTACCCTCCTGGCTCCACGTACAAGGTCGTGACCGCGGCGGCGTACCTCGGCGACGACTCCAGTGCCGGGCCGGGAACGACGGTGGACGCGCCCCAGGTCCTGGATCTGCCGGACACGACCGTCGGCCTGCCCAACTACGGCGGCGCCGCGTGCGGAGGCGGCCAGGTCACGCTGCAGTACGCGCTGGAGCGGTCGTGCAACACGCCGTTCGCCAAGATCGGCATGCAGCTCGGCTGGGAGAAGATGCGCGACCAGGCGGCCAAGTTCGGCGTCGGAGAGACGATCTCCACTCCGCTTGACGTCGCCAAGAGCGACATGGGCCCCCAGGAGGAGCTGGCGGCCCTGGCGCAGGCCTCGATCGGCCAGCGGAACAACCAGATGACGCCGCTCCAGATGGCCATGATCGCCGCAGGCATCGCCAACGGCGGCGAGGTCATGAAGCCCTACCTCGTGAACAAGATCACGGGCCCGGACGGCGGAGAACTGGAGTCCGCCGACCCGTCCGAGCTCAGCGAGGCGGTCGGCACCGACGTCGCGGACAAGCTGAAGCAGATGATGATCGCCGTCGTGCAGCAGGGTACGGCGACCGCCGCGCAGCTCCCCGGAATCACCGTCGCCGGCAAGACCGGCACCGCCGAAGCCGGCAACGCCCCTGCGCCGCACGCCTGGTTCATCGGGTTCGCGCCCGCAGACAACCCCAAGGTCGCGATCTGCGTCTTCGTCGAGTCCGGCAGCGCCGGCAACGACGCCACAGGCGGCCACACCGCCGCCCCGATCGCGCATGACGTGCTCCAGGCGGTGCTTCAGTAGATGACCTCCGGCAATCCCACGCTGGGAAACCGCTACCACCTCACCTCCCGCATCGCGACGGGCGGGATGGGTGAGGTGTGGCGGGCCGAGGATGAGCTGCTCGGCCGCGAGGTCGCGGTGAAGCTGCTCCGCCAGCACGTCGCGGCCGACCCGGCGTTCCGGGAGCGGTTCCGCTCCGAGGCGCGGATCACGGCGGGACTGACCGACTCGGGCGTCGCCCAGGTCTTCGACTACGGCGAGACGGACGGCGTCGCCTACCTCGTCATGGAGCTGGTGCCGGGCGAGCCGCTCTCCGCCATCCTGGCCCGCAGCGGCGCGCTGAGCCCGGAGGTCACGCTCGACGTGATCTGCCAGGCGTCCAAGGGGCTCGCCGCCGCGCATCGGGCCGGGATCATCCACCGGGACATCAAGCCCGGAAATCTGCTGGTCACCGAATCCGGGCTGATCAAGATCACCGACTTCGGTATCGCCCGCGCCCTTGAGGCCGCGCCGGTGACACAGACCGGAACCGTGCTCGGCACCGCGCAGTATGTCAGCCCGGAGCAGGCGTCGGGCAGCACGCTCACCCCTTCGACCGACATCTACTCGCTCGGCGTCGTCGCGTACGAGTGCCTGGCGGGCCGCCCCCCGTTCACGGCCCCGACCCAGGTGGCGCTCGCCCTCCACCACCTCAACGACCCGCCTCCGCCGCTGCCCGAGAGCGTGCCCGCGCCGGTGCGCGGGCTGGTCGGCGCCATGCTGGCGAAGGACCCCGCCGACCGGCCGGCGAGCGCCAGAGAGCTCGGAGACCGTGTCATCGTGCTGCGCGACTCGCTCGGCGGCGTGAACATGGTCGAGCTGAGCACATTGACCGACCCGGCCGGCTTCGCCGTCAACAGCCGGACCTCGCCGTCGGCGCACACCCAGGTCCTGCGGCCGGGCGACACGCGTCCGCACGGCGTGCCACCCACCGGCAGGCGCCCCGACGGCTCGCCTTCCCGCGCGGGGCGTCCGACACGTGGCCGTCGCCGCCGGGCCATGGTGGTGTTCGCCACAGCGGGGTGCGCCGCGGCGGTGGGACTCGGTTTCCTCGCGGTCAACGAGATGAGGGACTCCCGCACCACGCAGGGCACCGGAAACACGATGACACCGACAGCCACGACTCCGTCAGCGAGGCCGTCCAAGACGATCTCGCCGAAGGCGTCCCGGCCGGCGACTCCGGCGACGTCCACCCGGCCGTCGGTCTCCCCGTCGGCTACGGTAGGCACGTCGGCACCGCCCACACCGGAGCCGACACCGACCCCGTCCCCGACTCCCATTCCAACACCAATGCCCACCCCCACCACGACACCCAGCGAAGCCCCGACTCTCACAACTTCCCCAAGCGGTGCAAGCACGCCGAATGCGGTGACGTGATGCGGGAAGGGGTCAATGATGGACACCGGCGGCATCCCAAGATGAACGGCAAGGGACAGTGCAGGAAATGACTCAGCCTCGGCTTCTCGGCGGTCGCTATGAGCTCGACGGGGTCGTCGGGCGTGGCGGCATGGCCGAGGTGTATCGCGCCCGGGACATCCGGCTGGACCGTATTGTCGCGATCAAGACGCTTCGCTCGGACCTGGCCAGAGATCACACCTTCCAGGCCCGCTTCCGCCGCGAGGCGCAGTCAGCGGCCTCGCTCAACCATCCATCGATCATCGCCGTGTACGACACCGGTGAGGACATGATGGAAGCCACGCCCGTACCGTACATCGTGATGGAGTTCGTGGACGGGCGAACCCTGCGGGATCTGCTGCGCGCGGATCGGCGGCTGCTGCCCGAGCGGGCGACGGAGCTGGTCGACGGGATCCTCCGGGCACTGGACTACAGCCACCGCGGCGGCATCGTCCACCGGGACATCAAACCGGCGAACATCATGCTCACGCTCAGCGGCGAAGTGAAGGTCATGGACTTCGGCATCGCCCGGGCGATGGCGGACTCCGCGGCGACCATGACGCAGACCGCGCAGGTCATCGGCACCGCGCAGTACCTCTCCCCCGAGCAGGCCAGAGGTGAGCGGGTCGACGCGCGCAGCGACATCTACTCGACCGGATGCGTGCTCTACGAGCTGCTCACCGGCCAGCCGCCCTTCACCGGCGACTCCCCCGTGGCGATCGCGTACCAGCACGTCCGGGAGGACCCGATCCCGCCGTCGCGGATCGACCCCGAGATCCCCAAGTGGTGCGACGCGATCGTGCTGAAGGCCATGGCCAAGGACCCGGCCCAGCGTTACCAGAGCGCGACCGAGATGCGGGGCGACCTTCAGCGCGCCATGTCCGGCATGCCGGTCGACCCCCAGACGATGGCCCTCGCCAACAACTACGGCGCGTACGCCGGAGCCGACCGCACCCGGACGATGTCCTCGGCCGGTGGCCCCGCCACCCAGGGCACGCGGGCGATTCCCCAGTACGACTACGGACCCGAGGAGGGCGGCGGCCGCCACGACAACCGGCGGCGCGCCGGCGGTGGGAGCACCGCGCTGAAGACCGCCGCGTGGATCATCATTCCGCTGCTGGTCATCGGCGCGTTCATCGGTGTCGGGTACGTCTTCCTGAGCTCCAACGACCAGTCGACCGCTGAGAAGGTCAAGGTCCCCACGGTCACCGGCCAGACCAAGGAGGCGGCCGAGAAGGCCCTGACCGCCGTCGGGCTCAAGTTCACCGAGACCGAGGAGTTCAACACCGACGTGGAGAAGGGTCTGGTGATCAGCACCGACCCCGCCGGGGGCGGGGATGCCAGCCCCGGCGACACGATCGCCATCAAGCTGTCCAAGGGACCGGAGACGGTGCCCATCCCCGACGTCCTCGGCAAGTCTCCCGAGGAGGCGAAGGCCGAGCTTGAGCAGCTCGGCTTCAAGGTGCTGGTCGTCCCCACCGTCTCGAGCCTGCCGCAGAACAAGGTCTACGACACGAAGCCGAAGGTCGGCAAGGCGGTCGCCAAGGAGAGCGCCGTCCGGATCTACGTCCCCAAGGAGGCCGTGGAAGTTCCGAACGTGAGCGGCCAGACCTATGACGACGCCCAACGGATGCTCGTAGGCGCCGGCTTCAAGGTGAAGCGGTCGGAACAACCCAGCGACCAGCCGGAGGGCACCGTGATCGGCCAAACGCCGAACGCGGGCACGAAGCTCCAGCCCGGGACGACGATCACACTCGTGGTCTCGACCGGCCCGGCCATGCCCACCGCAGAGCCCACCGAGGACCCGACGGTGAGTCCCACCGACGACAGCGGCGACGGCATCTTCGATCCCGGCGACGACAGCGGCGACGACGGGTTCTAGACAACGAGGATGGCGTCCCCGGCCCGTGGAAACACACGGGCCGGGGACGCCATCGGCATGAATGGACAGGTTTCCCCGGCCCACGCAAGGCGCGTGGGCTATGGGGCAGTGCGGCGAAGGACAGGGCCTCCACCAGCCTTGGGAGGCGCTGGGCAATGGGCTGCCATCGCGCACAGAGGCAGGGCTTCCGCCAGCTTTGAGGATGCACGTGGGCAATGGCTGCCAGTGCGTGCAGAGGCAGGGCTTCCGCCAGCTTTGAGGATGCACGTGGGCAATGGCTGCCAGTGCCCAAAAGGGGAGGGTTTCCGCCACTCGGGGGCAATGGCGGAAACCCTCATCTGATAGTCGTCGCGGGGGCGTGAAGCGTTACACGATCCGGGCGAGCCAGTTGCCCAAGAGTCGATGGCCGTGCTCGGACAGGATGGACTCCGGGTGGAACTGCACGCCTTCGATGGGTGCGGTCCGGTGGCGTAGGCCCATGATGACGCCGTCGGCGGTCGTGGCGCTGATTTCGAGGGCGTCGGGAACCGTGCCGGGGACGACCGCGAGCGAGTGGTAGCGGGTCATGGTCACCGGTGAGGGCACGGCCTCGAAGACGCCACGGCCGTCGTGGGAGACGGGGCTGGTGCGGCCGTGCATCAGCTCGGGCGCGCGGGCGACGGTCCCACCGTACGCGACCGCGATCGCCTGGTGGCCGAGGCAGACGCCGAGCAGCGGCAGGGCGTGCCGGTCGCAGTAGTGCACAAGGGGAACGCTGACCCCGGCGTCCTCCGGAGTGCCGGGGCCGGGAGAGATGAGCACCCCGTCGAAGCCGTCGGCGTCGTCGACGGTCACATGATCGCGGGGCCTGACGTCGCAGTCGGCGCCCAACTGGCGCAGGTACTGCACGATCGTGTGGACGAAGCTGTCGTGGTTGTCCACGACGAGGACACGGGTCATCTATGGTTTTGCCTGTTCAGGGGTGACGGAACGGGGGGCGGTGCCGGTGGTGGTATCGCCGTCCGTCCGCTTGGCGACTATTCTTACTCCGGACTTCGCTCACCAGCGACTACGCTAACTGACAAGCCCGCAAGACAGCGCGGGTGCCCACCAGGAGAAACTCCCGTGCCCAAGTCCAAGACCCGCAAGAAGGCCGTCTACACGCCGCCGCAGAAGGCGCAGACGGTCAAGGTCAGCCCGCGCTGGCTCGCCCCCGTCATGGTCGCTTCCTGGATCCTCGGGATCGCGTGGATCGCCACCTACTACATCGCGCCCAATGTGCCGGGGATCTCGGCCCTCGGGAACTGGAACCTGTTGGTCGGTTTCGGGCTCATCATCTTCGGTGTGGTCCTGTCGACGCGCTGGCGCTGACGTTCCGGCATTTCCGGGTTGATTCTTTCCACAGACTTATCCACAGCCTGTGGGAAGCAGCCCGGGCGTCAGCCGGAGACCCCCAGGAGACTGGGCGGGAAGAGGGTCAGTAGCAGGATCAACACGACCAGGATGGCGCTCGCCGCGGCGAATTGGATCATGTTCCGATTCTTTGCCGGCGCGTAGGCGAACGCCACCGCGACCGCGGTTCCCGTGACGAGGCCACCGAGATGGCCCTGCCAGCTGACGCCGGCCACGACGAACGTCAGGACGACGTTGATGCCGATCAGCCAGAGCACGCCGCGCGCGTCGTACCCCAGCTTTCTGGCGACGACGAAGAGCGCGCCGAACAGACCGTAGATCGCGCCCGAGGCGCCGACGGCGGAGTCGCCGAACAGGTAGATCGCCACCGAACCGCCCAGCGCGGACAGCAGGTACAGCACGGCGAACCGCACCGCGCCGAGACGCCGCTCCAGCTCGGGCCCGATCGCGTACAGCGCCCACATGTTGAAGAGGATGTGCCAGACGGACGGCGGCGGCGCGTGCAGGAAGGCGCTGGTGATCAGGCGCCACCATTCGCCCTCGTAGACGCCGTAGGACCACATGGCGAACCTGCTGATCACGTCCTGCGGGCGGAGGAACTCGATCGCGTAGGCCACCACATTGACGATCAGCAACGTCCAGGTCACCCGGGGCGCGGCGAGCGCGTTGCCACCGAAGGTCGCCTTGGCCTGCCGTACGCTCTGGGCGCCCTCCCGGACGCACTCGACGCACTGGTGGCCGACGGCCGCCTCACGCATGCAGTCGGGGCAGATCGGTCGCTCGCAGCGCTGGCAGCGTACGTAGGTCTCGCGGTCGGGATGTCGGTAGCAGGTCGGTACGGCTTGCGCGTCCGGCTGTCCCGCCGGCGGTGGCTGCGAGGTCATCGGTTCCTTCTAGGGGCCTGCCCACTGGCTGGGGCCTGTCCACGGTGGTCTGCCAGTGTCTGCCAGCCTATAAGCCGAACCCGCCCCGGCCGCCTGCGCTCGCTCAGACGGCCGGGGCGAGATGCGTTCAGGAACGCTCGATGGTGACCTCTTCGAGAACCACCGGCTTGATCGGACGGTCACGGGCGTCGGTCTCGGTCTTGACGATCGCGTCCACGACCTCGGTGCCCTCGATGACCTCGCCGAAGATGGTGTGGCCCTGGTTCAGGTGCGGCGTCGGGCCGACCGTGATGAAGAACTGCGAGCCGTTGGTGCCCCGGCCGAAGCGCTTGCCGGCGTTGGCCATGGCGAGCAGGTAGGGCCGGTTGAAGATGTTCTCCGGGTAGATCTCGTCGTCGAAGTCGTAGCCCGGCCCGCCGACGCCCTGACCCAGCGGGTCACCACCCTGGATCATGAAGCCGCTGATGACCCGGTGGAAGATCGTGCCGTCGTACAGCTTGTCGGTCGTCTTGGCTCCGGTGCCCGGATGGGTCCACTCCCGAGTGCCTTCGGCGAGCTCGACGAAGTTGCGCACAGTCTTCGGCGCCTGGTTCGGGAATAGTTTCACGCGGATCGTGCCGTGATTGGTGCGCAGATTCGCGATGAGGTTCTCAGCCACGGGTGGCCGCCCCCTTATGTACAGATCTCGGTCTTGGTTGTCCGATGAACAGGGTATCCACCCTCCCTCCCCGGGCCGGCCATGATTGAGCGGCTTTCCCATGGGAAGAGGTCGTCACGGGGCCCCAACGACAGGGGAGGTTCGTCGTGTCCCTGACACTCAGAAGACGCCGCGTCACCGTTGTCATTCCGGAGACATGGCTCGGCCGGATGAAAACCCAGGCCGTCAAGGCCTCGGCCAAGGCGCGGCCGATGGCCGGCAGCGCCCGCAAGGTCGCGGCCGATCGCGTGGTGGACGCCCGGGTGTGGGCAGCACCAAAACTAGAGCATGCCGCGCACTCAGTCGAGGACCAACTCGCGCCGAAAGTGAGCGCGTTGCTGACCGAAGCCGCCAGGCGGGTGGACCCGAATCCGAGGACCCGGCGTCGCTGGCCGTTGCTGCTGTTCCTGGCCGGCGCCACGCTCGGCGCGATCGGAGTCGCCATATACCGCGGCAATCCGCAGCGGTGGACGCACACCACCAAGGAAGCCATGAGGGAGACCGCCTCCGAAACCGGCAAGTGGGCCGGCGAGAAGACCGAGGAAGCCGGTCAGAGGATGAGGGAGTCGGCCGACGAGATCTCGGGCAAGCGGCCCTAGGTCGTGTTTTATGAATCAAGCCCTGCTGCGCGACGCCCAGATCGGCGCCTCGCCGCGTTGGAGTCGTCGCCCGTAGAACACCGCTACGGGCTCCTCCGCCGCCTTGCGATCCACCAATCTGGATCGCTCGCTCGCGACGGGCAGCATTTATAAAACACTCCTTAGCGGTGCTCATGCGTACGGCCGGCATCCGCCGGCCGTACTCGCTTGTATGGGCGGATGGTGGGCTCCGGGTGGATTCTCAGAGTTTTGCCAAGCCGGCCGGTTACCGTGCCTCCCGATTCCTGGCGCAGGAGGCGCACGATGTCAGGTGCGGATTCGCGGACGAGAGCCTGATGGCGTGCCGGGCACACTTACTGCACGTGCGGGCGGCGCGTCTGGCGCGGGAGGTCGAGGAGCGCTTGGTCCTGGATGGTGCTGTTTTGCGACGTGGGTGAATGCGTACCATGAGCTTCCCGATGGACAGACAGCACATCCTCGTCGTCGACGACGATCCGGCGATCCTGCGCTCACTGCGCCGGGGCCTGTCGCTGGAACGCTTCGACGTGGAAACCGTCGGGTCCGGGAAGCTGGCCCTTGACGCCATGGCGCGAACTCTGCCCGAGGCTGTGGTGCTGGACGTGTCCATGCCGGAGATGTCGGGCATCGAGGTGTGCCGGGCGTTGCGTACGAGCGAGGCCGACGTTCCCGTTCTGATGCTGTCGGCCCTCGACGAGGTGGCCGACCGGGTGGCCGGGTTGGCTGCGGTCGCCGACGACTACATGGTCAAGCCGTTCGACCTGATGGAATTGGTGCTGCGTCTGCGGGCGCTGCTGCGCCGCGCGGGACGGGCGCCGGGTGAGACGGTGAGGGTCGGTCGGCTGTCCGTGAATCCCGGAGGGAGACGGGTCAGCGTGAACGGCAGGCCGATCGAGCTCACCCGGCGGGAGTTCGATCTGCTCGAGGTGCTGGCCGGGAACGCGGGAATCGTACTGACGCGATCGGTTCTGCTGGAGCGCGTCTGGGGATACGACTTCGACGTCACCGACAACGCCGTGGACACCTTCGTCGGATACCTGCGCCGCAAGCTCGAGGCGGGAGGGGAACCGCGGATGCTCCACACCGTTCGCGGGGTCGGATTCGTGCTGCGGGATTTCGGTCCATGAGACTGTCCACTCGGTTCGCGCTGTGCGTCGCGGGCCTGGTGGCGCTGCTCGTGCTGCTGGCCGGACTGATGGTGCTGAAGCTGGCCTCGAACGATATTCGGGACGAGCGGGACCGGTGGCTCTCGTCGCGGCTCGCCACGCTGGCGCCAGTGGCGAGCAATTACGCGCAGCGCCCCCTCCTGCGCCCCTGGACGGAAGAGCGGCTCACCGGGGCCGCGACGGGGGACGACGGTTCCGGCGGCGTGTACGTCCAGGCCGTCGATGGTACGCACCTGGCGATCGGTGACGTGCCCAAGGCCTTGCCCGAGCCTTTGGAAGGCCCCGGCACCTTCGTATATGACGGCGCCCGCTGGCGCTTCATCACCACGGAGCTCGGGGCGCGTGGCCAGGCGGGTCGGCTGTGGGTCTTCGAGCCCGAGGAGCGTCTCGTCGCGCGGTTCGTCCCGCTGCGCCGCCGGGTATTGCTGGTCACGATCATCGCCGCCGTGGTGGCTTCGGCAGCGGGGTTCTGGCTCGGCCGCTGGCGGTGCTCCGGCGGCAGACGCGCACGATCGACCTCCCGGCGCCGGAGGGCGGGCGGCTGACCACCGTCTCGGGCGTCGTCGAGATCGACGAACTCGCCCACCTGATCAACGAGCTGCTGGACCGCAGGGACGCCGCCGTGGCCCGGAAGGACAACGCCCTGGAGGCCGCCCGCGCGTTCGCCGCCACCGCCGCGCACGAGCTGCGCACGCCTTTGACGAGTATGAGCACCAACATCAGCTTGCTGGCGCACCCGGACCTCACCGACACCGACAGAGCCGAGATCATCGCGGACCTGGGCGTGGAGAACGGCAGGATCCACCGATTGATCACCATGCTGCGCCTGCTCGCGCGTGGCGAGCTCCTCGACCCGGCGACGTTCAGCGCCGTCGATCTGACCGAGTTGGTCGACGTCGCGGTCGAGGACGCTCGCCGTCGTCACCCGCACGCCGCCGTGGCCACCTCCATGGACGAGGGCGTCATCGTGCGGGGTTGGGCGGAAGGCCTCCGGATGATCGTGGACAATCTGCTCGACAACGCCGCGATCCACGGCGCCGACGACGCGGGCCGGGCGACGGTCGAGGTGACGCTGAGCCGTACCGACGACGAGGCCGGTCTCGTCGTCAAGGACGTCGGGCCGGGCATTCCCGCCGGTCAACGACATCTGGTGTTCGACCGGTTCCACCGCCGGGCGGACAGCCCCGGATCCGGTCTCGGCCTCACCCTGGCCTACCAGCAGGCCGTTCTGCACGGCGGAACACTGACCGTCGGCTCGCCGCCCGGCGGCCCGGGAACGTGGGTCCGCCTGCTCCTGCCGTACGGCGCCGCGTCGGGCGACACGCGCTCCTGGCTCATCGCCCACCGCCCAGACCGTGTGGCCTGCACAGGTCTTCACATCCCGCCAGCCCGGCGGTAGGACCATCGGCCGCCATCCGCCCTTCCCACCGAACCGAACCCCGGCGGCATGCCCTCTGTGGCGGTGACTGTGACGGATTCACTGCCCCTGCCACGGAAGCCAGTTCTCGATCGTTGACGGGCATGTCGTGCAGGGCCCGGCCACGCGATCTCTCCCCAAGAAGAAGATCACCATCAAGAAGGGCGTCATCCGGCTCGCCTGAGCTTTCCCCTCCATGAGGTACGGCTCGCCCGCGCGCGAGCCGTACCTCATGGAGGGCATAGTGATCGGGCCGTCACCTGCGAAAACGCGAGCGCGTACGAACCTTTGTCGAACCACGAGGCAACCTCCGCGCCTCTTGGGACGTCAATGCAGTCAAGGAGGCCCGGATGGACGTCCTGGTCGGCCTCATGGACGAGGAGCTCCGCCTCGAGTTCCTCCTCATCGAGGCCCTGAATGAGGAAGCGGAGAAGCTGGCCGCACCAGCCAACCGCTAGACAACCGAGGCGCCGCCATCTCCTTCGCAGGGAGGTGGCGGCGCATCATCGCCCGGCCTGGATGTCGTCCGTCTTGCCCGCATCCACGTCCGGCACGATCGGAGGTGTCGGCCTGAGGACCTCGTCCTCGGTTTTCTTCCTGGTCAGGTAGAAGTACGCCACCGCACCGACGAAGAGTGCGATCGACGTCCACTGGTTGAGCCGCATGCCGAGAATCTCGTTGGCGGGATCGACACGTAGACCCTCGATCCAGAACCGGCCGAGCGTGTAGCCCGCCACGTACAGCGCGAATATCCGGCCGTGACGCAGCGCGAACCGGCGGCCGAGCAAGATCAGCACCAGGCCGAGACCAAGGTCCCAGATCGACTCGTACAGGAATGTCGGATGGTACGTGGCCTGGCCTGGGACGGTCCCGGGCAGGCCCGGGTCGATCTCAAGGCCCCACGGCAGATCGGTCGGCCCGCCGAACAGTTCCTGGTTGAAGTAGTTGCCCCAGCGGCCGATGCCCTGAGCCACCGCGATGCCCGGCGCCACGGTGTCCGCGACGGCACTGAGCGAGAGGCCCCGGCGACGGCAGGCGATCCACACCCCTACACCGCCGAGCGCGACGGCGCCCCAGATGCCCAGCCCGCGCCAGCCCGGACCTTGGTCGCTCCACAGCAAGATCGCGTCGATGGGCCGGTTGGGCGCATCCGGCCCGAAGTAGAGCTGCCAATCGGTGATGACGTGATAGAGACGCCCCCCGACTATTCCGAAAGGAATGGCCCACGCGGCGAGGTCGGTGATCGTGCCAGGCTCTCCGCCGCGGCTTCGCCAGCGGCGCTCGGAGATGACCACGGCGGCGATGATGCCGAGCAGGATGCACAGCGTGTAGCCACGCAAGGGAAGCGGTCCCAGATACCAGACACTCTGGGACGGGCTGGGGATAGAGGCCAACGGCATGTCACCGGACACTACCTGAGCCCGGCCATGAGCCTCGGCCTCCGGTCGCTCAAAGCACGTCCGCTCGTCGAAACACGACTTCGGGCCTTCCGGAGCAGGGCGGCTCGCAGCACCTGACCCCTGATCATCACGTACGCCCACGATCCACCGTGAGCCGGAAGCTTCCGAATCTCATGGATTTGCCAAAGAGATCCGCTTCACTGCCGGTTGATATTCGCCGAGGAAAGACAACGGGCCCAGGGCGTGGAGCGTCGGCGCCGGCTGCTGTGGTAGGCCGGGCCAGGAGCAGGTGAACGATGTCGCCTTCATCAGCCATATGGTCGCGAAGATCGGCCGTGAGATGAAGAGCGACCCCAAGCGGGTGTACGCGACAGGGATATCCAACGGTGGCATGATGACCTACCGGCTGGCCTGCGACACCAAGATCTTCGCTGCGCTCGGACCGGTGGCCACGACCCGGCTCGGCGATTGCCCCAATCCCCAGCCCCTCTCGGTCATCCACATCCATGGCATGGCCGACCAGTCCATACGCTTCGACGGCGCCCCCGGCACCGGATCCATCAAGGTAGACGGCCCATCTGTGCCCGAGGTTCTCGCCGGCTGGCGCGCGGTCGACCACTGTGGGAGTCCCACCACCACCAAGTCAGGACTGGTCACTACCGAGCTCGCCAGATGCCGGCACGGCCGCGCCGTCAAATTGATCACCATCGAAGGAGCAGGTCACCAGTGGCCGGGCGGCCAGATCGTCCGCACGGAGGCCGACCCGCCGTCCACGGCCCTCGACGCCACCGCCACCCTCTGGAAATTCTTCGCCGCCCACCCCAAGCGCTGAACCCTGAGCCGCGCGGGCGAGCGGGCTACACGTCCGGGCCGGGGCGGTCGTCTTACTGATGCACAGCCGTAACGGCGCGAGGGGAGGTGTGCCCCGGCCATGCCCCTCGGATCCCGGTCAGCCAAGACCGGGTGCCCGGTGACCCGCGCTTCTTCAGGAAGGGGGCCACCGGACACTCGCGGACTTCAGGCCCCGCTCGGCGCTCTGACCTGAGCGGGTGAGCCGTCATGCCACCGAGTCAGTGCTTGATCTCCTCCAGGCAGAGCACATACCCGCGCTGGCGGCGGGCGCCCTCCGCCAACACGATGTCGGTCGCGGTCGGGTACGCCTGGCAGGCCGCGTTCGCCGTCGAGCTGGTGTAGCTGCCCTCGGCTCGGCCGACGACCTTGAACTTGGCCGTGGCGTCACCGCAGGCGACGGTCTTCATGTCGTTGGCATCGGCGGCGTCGATGACGCAGTCGCCGACCTTCGCCAGGTCGGTGTCGTTCGTGAAGTACTTGTACGCAAGGAATTGTCCATATCGATCACCCAGTCTTTTCGCCGGCACCGCATCCGGCACGCCCCGACCGCGTCCAACGCGGACTTGCCCGGACGATAGCCATAGGAATCCTGGTGGAAGACCTGTTCGACCTTCGGCTCCAGATGCATCCGCACCACCGTCTGGGCCACCCGATCCGCCACCGTCGGCACCCCGAGCACCCGCGTCCCCTTGCCTCCCGGTCTGGGGATCTCCACCGCCTTCACCGGCGGCGGGAAGTACGAGCCTGACGACAGCCGGTTCCAGATCCGATACAGGTTCCGGTCCCGATCCGCCTCGAACTCGATGATCGATTCCTCATCGACCCCCGCCGCACCCTTGTTGGCTTTGACTGTCTGAAACGCTTCCCAGACCGTCCACCTGCCGATCTGAAACGGGGTCCACATACGCCAAGTTGCGTTGAAGTCCTCGCACATTCAGGACGGGCCCCAGTCCGTCCAGTACAGCGGGCGATGGCCCGCCGGGGTGGTTGGACCCAGACCCCTGGGTCATGCCCTTGTGCCTACCCTCGCCCCAAGCATGATCAAAGTGCGGGTCCTTCCCACCCGACGCGCTTTGCACGCCAACCGGTACTACGACCCCCTCGGACTCCCGCTGCCCTCCGAGCGACTTCACCATCGGCTTATACGCTCGATCTCTTGCCCGACGAAAGGCGTGGTCAGACGGGCCTCTCCTGTTCCGATTCGATCCATGCACACGTGCCGATCCCCATACCCCGGGAGAACCCGGCGAGCTGACCCCGGACCAGGGCCCGCCGGACGTGGCCTTCGCCGTGACATGACCGGCTCGGCTTCTCCATCGTGAGCGTGACGAGGCTGCAGGACTCGCTGTCGCCAGCTACGGCCCGCGTGCTTGCTCCCTCCAAAGAGGCTCTTGACGCCCCGCTCAGCCCGCCGGATCTCTCCGACGGACCGGGGCCTGCTACCGGGCACTCCGGTGTCTACCCGGACGGGACTTCCACCCGCAGGATCGGACCAGCTTCCAGGACGCACCATGTCGACACGCTAACCCACATCCACGACCGGCCTGCCGTACACGGAAGGTTGCAGGTCAGAAGAGGGTCGCCGGCTCGGTCGGCATGGGCTCGGGCAGCGGCTCGATCTGGGGCAGCCGGGCCCGTACGTCGTCATGAAAACGGCGGGCGAGCATCAGCGCGTCGGCGTTGTCGGGGGTATGGATGAACACGGTCGGCGAGCGGCCTTCGCGCAGCCATTCTGTGACCGTGCCGATCCATCGCTGCCACCCCTCGATCGTGCGCGCCGTGTCGTCGCGGCCGAGGTAGCGAACGATCGGACGGTCGGTGAGCGCGGCCGACCGGAGCGGCACGCGCGGTTTCTTCGTCCATGCGTCTCGTTCGGCGTCGCTGGTCGGTGGGCTCTGGAAGAGGGTGGTGGTGTCGAACGGGATCCACTCGGCATCGGCGTTGGTGAGAACCCTTTCTAGAAGCCGTACCGATCGCGCGTCATCGAAGAACGCGCGGTGGCGGACTTCGACCGCGTATCTGTGCGAGCGGGGCAGCCGATGCAGAAAGCCCGCCAGGGTGCCGAGATCGGCCGGAGCGAACGAAGCCGGCAGTTGGACCCAAAGGGCATGGGTACGCGGCCCGAGTGGCTCGATCGTGTCCAGGAACGATCGGAGCTCCTCGTCGATGCCGGAAAGGTGGCGCTCATGCGTAATCGACTTGGGCAGCTTGGTCACGAAGCGGAAGTCGGAGGTGGTCTGCCGCGCCCATGACTCCACCGTGGCCCGTGCCGGTGTCGCGTAGAACGTCGTGTTGCCCTCCACCGCGTTGCACCAGGTCGCATACGACCGCAGGCGCTCTGCGGGAGGTAACGGATGGGGCAGAAAGCGCCCCTGCCATGGCGCGTGCGTCCACATCGCGCATCCCACATGAAGCCGCATGTCCCCGACGCTATCCAAGACCGACGCTATCCAAGACCGGCGGGAGAACAGACCCGAGCGGAGGCTGAACGCCAACGCTCGCGGCGTGATCAGTGAGCCCAGCCTCACGAGCCTTTCCGGGCCGTTCGATGCGAGGCGCCCGCGAGCTGGGCGGGACCGCGCGGGGGCGAGCTGCACCAGTCGACCGTTCCGAGCGGCCTACCAGCGGCTCCAGGAGGCGATGTATAGAAATATAGACACCATGTCGGCGCTGCTTTACCTTAAAGCATGTCATGGTCGGCATCCTGGTCGGCTTCGCCGAGGCTTACGTGCCCGGCCAGGTCTACGTGTCCGGTGATGCCGCTGCCACCGCGCACAACGTCGTGGCCAACGCGGGCTTAGTCCGCGCCGGCGTCGTGGCCGACCTCGCCCAGGCCACGTTCTTCACATTCACCGGGATGGCCCTCTACCGGCTTCTTGAGCACGTGAACAAGAATGTCGCCCGCGCGATGATGACCTTCGTGGCGATCTCGGTCGCGATCATGTGCCTCAACCGGGTGCACCAGTTCGGGGCGCTCCTCGTCGCCACCGACCCGTCCTACGCGGGCGCCAACGGATCCGACGCGCTGGTGCTGCTCCTGCTCGACCTCACCCACTACGGCGTCCTGGCCGCTCAGATCTTCTTCGGCCTGTGGCTGCTGCCGCTGGGCTACCTCGTCTACAAGTCGGGCATGTTCCCCCGGGTGCTGGGGGTCCTGCTGGCAACCGGATGCGGCTGCTATCTCGTGGACCTGTTCACGCAGTTCCTGGCGCCTGACCTGGCCGCGGCCCTGGCCCCGTTCCTCCACACTCCCCCCGCCGTCGCGGAGATCGCGATGGTGCTGTGGCTGCTCATCAAGGGCGCGAAGGCCCCACGGCAGGACGCGCAGCTTCTGGTCGCGGCCTGAGCCGTACGCAATCCGCAAAGCACTCCCAACCAGCACCTGCGACAGCTCCTTCGCCGAGTACGCGTGCGCCCACCAGGACAGGTTCGCGCGCAAGCCGGCGAACATCACCTTCGAGCAGGCGGCGGCGGTCCCCACCTCCGGCTGCGCAGCCCTCCAAGGTGTACGCGACTCCGGACACGTTCACCCGGGCCAGAAGGTGCTGGTCACCGGTGCGGGCGGCGGCGTGGGGACGTTCGCGGTACAGCTGACCAAGGCGTTCGGAGCCGAGGTCACCGGCGTGTGCCGTACCGCGTAGACGGACCTGGTCCGATCGATCGGTGCGGACGACGTCATCGACACTCACCAGGCAATTACGACAAGTGCCATCTGACTGTGTCGAGTTTTGCAGCGATCGCGGCTGTCATCCTGGACAGAGGATGATCAAGTGGCCAGGAACTCTAACGTGAGCTGCCATGGATAGTCAGTCACCTGATCTGCCCCTGAGCTTGGGGCCAGGGGCTCGAACTGGTCTTCGCCGAGAAGAACCCGAACGCCTTCGGATCGGAGTTGCTCGACGGCTGCGCGGAAAGGAGCGCGGGCGGCGAGAGCGCTGTTCACGAATGGCAGCATGACGACGGGGATGCCCAAACCGGGGGCTTCGGCGAGAAGCCCGAGGGCATAGGTGTCGGCGATGCCCTGGGCGAACTTATTGACGGTGTTGTACGTCGCGGGGGCGACGATGATGGCGTCGGCCCTGGGGGATTTGGGTTCGCCTGGATTGCGGTACTGGCTGCGGACAGGGCGACCGGTCTGCTTTTCCAGCTCAGGGATGTCGATGAAGTCGAGTGCAGGCGGGGTGGCGATGATCTGGACCGTCCATCCCTGCTCGTGGGCCATGGTGACGAGACAGCCGACGTCGCTGGCTGGTCCAGCAGCACACACGATCACGTAGAGGACCTTGCCGGATTCGGTCACGCGCTGACTCCCCAAGGCTTCGGCGTACTCGCACCCCTCACGCCGAATACAAGTGGCTGCGGTGGCGAGAATGTCACGGATCAGCCTACGGCGACCAGTCGGCCCGTGATCTCTTCGGGGCAATGTCTCCGGTGTGCGATCGCGTCCACGGCAGAGGCGGGCGCGGAGGACAGGAAATGATGCAAGACCTGGACCACCTGCTCACGGCTGTCCCGGTCACATGGGCCGTGGTGATGCAGCAGACGAAAAAGTGCCAGCCGTACGGCCCGTAGAGCGGCCGAGTGATCGTGAGGGTGGCAGTGGTCGTCTGGTGGCTTAGGGGCGCGTCATGGAACGATGGCGTCATGAGTGATCATCAGCCTGACCTGCTCATCGACATGAACCCGCTGCCGGATGGAATCGGACAACGTCTCCTCGAACAGCTCACGTTCTTGATCGAGGTGGACCGGTTGAAGACGATCCTTCGGCAATCACCTTTGCCGTCAGCGGATCGTCGCGAGAACAACGCCGAGCATTCCTGGCACTTGGCGATGATGGTTATCATCCTCGCTGAATACTCCGATGAACCGATCGACGTTGGGCATGCCGTACAACTCGTGCTTGTGCATGACCTGGTGGAGGTCTACGCCGGAGACACCCCACTGTATGACGCTGTGGGCGGCAAGGATCAGGAGGAGCGGGAAATCCGAGCCGCAGATCAACTGTTCGGCCTGTTGCCTGCTGATCAGGGGGCACGGATACGGGCTCTGTGGGATGAATTCGAGGCTCGGAGTTCCCCTGAGGCGCGCTTCGCAAAGGCCATGGACCGGTTTCAACCCCTGCTCCTGAACTGGATGGCACGTGGTGGAACCTGGCGCAGCCCTGGCGTCACCGCTGAGGACATCCGATCGCGTAAGGCAGTGATCGGGGATGCCGCGTCGTCGCTGTGGGATGTGGGTCGTCGGCTCATCGATGAAGGAGAGCGGCGCGGCCGGGCGCGGCCAAGCACACCGCCGCCTACTCCATGACCGACACGGTCCTCTGATATCTGGCGTCGCGTTATGCAGCGTCCCGCCGCCCGGACGGCGGGCAGTGGGCAGCGGGGCGGTCTTCTACGCCTGATCGAGGTCGCCGAGCGGAGACGCCGTCTCGCGCGGCGCCTGGGCCGATCGGGCCTTTCGCAGTCCGCGGCTTTCGCAGTCTGCGGCTTTCGCGGTCCGCGGCTTCGCGGTCCGGGCCTTTCGCGGTCCCGCGTGGTCAGCGGCTGGGGTGGAGCGCGGTGACGAGGCTGGCGAACCGGGCGAATTCCTCCTGGCCGATCTTGCCGATGACCTCCCGGTTCAGGGCGTCCGCAAGGACGTCGGCGGCTTGCCGGGCGGCCTCGAGACCCTGCGGGGTGAGGGTGGCGCGTACGACGCGGCGGTCGACCGAGCAGGGGCTGCGTTCGATGAGTCCGGCGTCGTTGAGCCGGTCGGTGACCTTGGTGATGCCGGCGGTGGAGAACTCCAGATGGCGGGCGAGATGGGTCATCTGGACTGAATGGTAGGGGCGGCTGTCGAGGAGGAGCAGCAAGATCTGGACGGACGAGGAGGGTAGGCCGGTGCGCCGGGTGACCTCCTCGGCCAGCCGGGTGGTCAGCCGGTGGAATCCCGTCTGGGCGGCCATCCACTGCTGGAGCAGGGCATCCGTGCCGGATGTGGCGAGAGCTGCGTTCTCGGTCGCTTCCATGGGCTGCTGGCCTCCCTCTCGGATCCTACTGGGCTGTGGCGATGAGTGAAGAATACCACCAGCTAACATTTCGCTAGTTACCTTTCTGGTGTACTGTCCTCTAGCGAGACACCAGGGGCACCCCTGGTGAACGATCTCGACTTCGGTCCCAACAGCTTCTGAGGCGCGTTCTTCTTGGAGTTCTCATGTCGACGACGATCATCCCCGCCACCGTTCGCACCCGGGTGAGCATCCCGCTTCGCTTCGCCGACGGCTACGCCGTCACCGCCGAGGCGGTCACCTTCCGTGGGCTCACCGACGGTGGCGAGCACGTCGCTCTGGTCCTGGGTGACCGCGACGCGACGACGCCCCCTCTTGTACGGCTGCATTCCGAGTGCCTGACCGGGGACATCTTCGGCTCCGCCCGCTGCGACTGCGGCCCCCAACTGCGTGAAGCCGTCGAGCGCATCGCCGACGCGGGCGGCGTCCTGCTCTACCTGCGCCAGGAGGGCCGCGGCATCGGCCTCTACAACAGGCTCGACGCGTACGCCCTCCAGGACGAAGGGCTCAACACGTATGAGGCCAACCTCGCCCTCGGCCTGCCCGAGGACGCCCGCGACTACACCGTCGCCGCTCAGATGCTCGCCGCCCTCGGCGTGGACACCCTCGACATGCTCACCAACAACCCCGACAAGGCCCGCCAGTTGGGCGCCCTCGGCGTCACCGTCCGGGCAAGCCGCCCCACCGGCGTACACGCCACACCCGACAACCTCCGCTACCTTCACGCCAAGGCCGATCACACCCACCACACCATCGCCCTGCCCCAGCTCGCAGGCATCGCTGGCATCGCAGGCATCGCTGGCATCGCTGGCATCGCAGGCTGAGCTCAGGACGTCTGACCCCCGCCAGGGCCATGGACAAGCCGACCCTCACCATCAGCCAGACCGCCCCAGCGCTCTCGGAGAGCAGCGGGAGCCGGCCCGTGCGATCGGCGACCTGATCTACGCCCGCTACTTCACCGCCCCAAATCCCAAGCCGAGAACTTGGTCATGAGGAGGAACAAGGCAGCTCATCCGGGAGGGCAGCTCATCCGGGAGGGCATCTCATCCGGGAGGGCACCAACACGCTCACCCGCAGTCCCCCTCGGTCTGGCTTGTTCAGGGATTGTTGCCGGCGGCTCCGAACCAAACCCCGGATTTCGCACTCTCATATGTCATGACGCTCTCGACGAAGCTCCGTTCCGTTTCCCGCGCCACGGCTGTCACCGCCACGCTCACCGCGATGGCCGTCGGCACGCTCGTCACCGGGGCAGCCGCCGCCGATGCCGCCGCCATCCCGAAGTTCAAGCAACCCAAGGTGTTTGGAACGTCCTTCCAGACCGACCCGAACCACGACTTCTCCAAGGGAATCAGCACGCGACACGACGGCATCCTGCGCGGCTGGGTCACCCACTACAAGGCCGGCGTGGCGGAGTACACACCGATCAAATGGGTCAAGTCCCACGACGCGCAGGGGCATTTCGTGGGCCCGCCGGAGGGCGACGTCACGGCGTACGCCTCCCCCATCTCGGCGAAGGTCAAGTTCTACAGCGCCTACGGCTGCAAAGACCAACACCACGGACTTTAGGCGTTTCGCTGCATCTGAGGCGTAATCATCTTTGTGGCATGTTTTGGTCTTTCTGGGTGGTTCGCTGGTCGGTGTTGAGTTACCTGGGCGCGCTAATTGCCCGCATG
>JBIOWF010000063.1:0-2826 GCA_044868295.1 Microtetraspora sp.
CGACCGTGGGACTGGGGACGGCACCCCATGTGGGGGATGATGGGCGTCTGGGGTGTCGGCATGATGCTCGTGATGCTGGCGTTCTGGGTGCTCGTCATCGTGGCCCTCGTCGCAGCGATCCGCTGGCTCATCGGCCCGGGACGGGAGTCCAGTCGCGACCGGGCTCTTGAGATCCTGCGGGAGCGGTACGCCAAGGGGGAGATCGGTAAGGAGGAGTTTGACGCGAAGAAACGAGATCTCGGCTAACTACCCCACTAGTGGTGTCGTTCCCGAGGACGTTGGGGTCGCGACTCACGGCCGGGAGCAAATCGGTGACGGCCGTGACTCTCCCAGCTTGCCAGAAGGCCGCGGGAGGATGATTAGCCCCAATCGGCGAAAAAATCAGGTCGCCAGGCGGTGAGCGATCTGCCCATACAGCGTCTCGGTCGCGGGGTTCTTGGTCAGGCGGAGCACGTGTCGACCGCCGAGGCGGGTCAGACGTCCGGCTCGGGCAATGAGCAGAAAGCGGAGCGTGCGCATGCTCCGGAAGAGGTAGGCATAGGTCCGCTTACGAGACCGCGGCTTCGGCTCGGCGAGCGTCTCGAGCTGGAAGCTGCGGATCAAGTTGTGGGCGAGGATACTCAGTTGCTGCCACGCGCTGTTGGCCGCGTAGTGCTTCGTCGGGACCACGTCGAGGGCGAACTCACCCTTGAGTTCGGCGAAGGTCTTCTCCTGCGCGCCGCGGCCACAGGCAAAGGCCCAGAGGGCGGACAGGCCCAGCGGCAGGTTGGTCGCGACGGCGGAGTATTCGTAATGCCCGTCGTCAGGCGTGAACAGGTCGAGCTGGAAGTTCCGGCGGGTCTCATGGCGGACGTGCTTCCGGTACAGGACCACGTGCAGGCGGAGATCGTTCCACTGCGGAATGACCAGCTCAGTCTCGTGCCCGGTGACGCCTGGGGCTACGGGCTGCCAGCACCGGCATGCGGCCGCGATCGCCTTGAGCGGCAGCCAACTCCAGTACCCGACCTTGATCGCGTAGCCGCAGTCCCGGGCGGCCAGCAGGTGCAGAATCCCGCGCTGGAAGAAGGCCGCGTCCATGCGGAACTCCAGGGCCACGCGCCGCCCGAACCGGGTGCGCAGGTCGTCGATGATGTCGCGCAGGAAGGGCACGGCCTGCTTGGAGTCATGCACATTGCCGGGACGGTTCTTCAGCCGGAGGATATGCCCGGTTTGGGCCACGTGGGCGACCAGGGGGTAGTAACTCGGGTCCTTCCGATGATGGGGGTTGAAGCCCCGAAAGGCCCACCCCACCGTGGCTCCGGTCCGGACGACCGATCCGTCGACGTCGATCGTCAAACGCGGCAGCTCCAGGCGGGCCAGCGCCTCGGTCACGAGGTCGCGGTTGAGCGCGATGAGCGGGGCGAGCGTCTCCTGGGTGAACTGGCGCAACCAATCGGCCACCGTGTGGCGGGTGGGCAACCGCGCCAGGCCGCAGAAGCGCGTCACGAGCGGGTCCCCGCTGAGGTAGCGCAGATGCTCCAGCCGTCGGGCGCCGACGTAGAACAGCGCCAACAAGACCAGGGCGATCCGCGCATTGCCGTAGTCGCTGCGCAGTCCGGCGAACGCCTGGTGCAACCGCGCCCTCAGATCGACCCGGCGCAAATAGCGCCCGAGCAATTCCAGACCGCCGTACGAGGTGAGGGCCTGGGGGACGAACTGGATTGTGAGATCCCGCTTGACCACCCGTCGCAGGCTCGCTACGCTCAAACGCATCAGAGGGGCCTCCAGTGGGTGAGGGAGTGCATTGGCGTGCTCTCCCTTGAGACCGCATTGGAAGCCTCTCTGATTCATTTTTCCCGTAGTTTCCCGTCCCGCTTATTCGCCGATTGGGGTTAAGCAGTAGGTTGAAGGTTCGCGCCCCCCGATTCGTTTTTCGGAAGAGAGGTTGCGGCTCATCGCGACAATGGCGCCCGGGGAGCACGACCGATGCGGGGCCGGGTCAGGTGCGGCGCCTTGACACGGTGGCGGCCCCACCCTAGGATCCGCCTGGGGATTCTCGCCGGACCTCCCGGCCCTAGGATCCCCCTGCCGTGGCCTGCCGTAGTTCGCCGGCCCCAGGGGGGGACCGAGAAGGGGCAGGACGTTGACCACCCTCTCGCGCCGTGCCTCGACAGGCCCATGCCGAAGCCGTTCTTCCCGGTCTTCTCCTTGATCTTGCGCGAGTAGGCGACGACGTCGTCCCAGGTCGCGGGCGGCGACTCGGGGTCGAGGCCCGCGTCACGGAACATCCCCGAGTTCCAGATCAGCGCCATCGTCTCGTTGTTGGTCGGCACGCCGAAGGTCTTGCCCTTCCACGCCACCGACTTCAGCGCGCCGGGCCAGAACTCATCCACGTTGTAGCCGACGGTCGCACGCGTCAACGCCGGCAACACGCCGTTTCGATTCATGCCGCAGCTCTGGGCCTACGGCGGCGGCGCGCTCGACGAGGCCGAGGCCAGCCCGACCTACAAGACCATCTACGTCAACAACGCGGGCTCGCGGGCGGCGCTGCAGGCGTCCTACGACATGTACGTGCGCGACAAGTCGGTGCCGATCTCGGCCCTCACCAACACGCAGGTCGAGAACCAGGACCCGTTCATCGCCGGAAACCTCGCGATGATGATCGCCCATCCCGCCGAGTACGCGGTGATGGTCGAACGCGCGAGGAAGGCGACGGGCGACGACCGCAAGACCGCCGACGCGGTGGTCAGCAACATGCGCTACGGGCTCATCCCCAAGGGCCCCGCGCGCCGCGCGGTCGTCTTCGGCGGATCGAACGCGCACGTCTTCCGTCCGGACCTCGTCGAC
>JBIOWF010000064.1:0-20132 GCA_044868295.1 Microtetraspora sp.
CGGCCCGCGCCCCTCTTCCACGTCCGCCTCGGGGGACGTAAGCGCGGCGGTGGTCTACCGTCCGCCCCGCCACTGCCCCTCACCCGACGTGGAGGATTCCCGTGCTGGACTTGGACGACGCCCGCGCTGCCCGTGCCGGAGCGACCGGCGAAGACTTCCCGCTGCGGTTCCGCCGCCGCCAAATCTGCATGCTGCCCGCCGAGCTGCCGCTGGACGCGCTCGAACCCCTGCTGAATGTGCAGGTTGACCTGCCGCTGATCCTGCGGACGGCGCTGGACGCGGTCAAAGCCGGGGAGGACGGCACCAAGGCGTTCTTGGCGGTCTTGGACATGGTCGTCGACCTGGTGGTCATGAACAAGGACCTGCCGGCCGAGCTGCTCGCCGCCGTCAAGGCCGTTGGCCGGAGAGTCATGGGCGACGACGGGTATGAGGCGTTCGTGCAGGCCCGTCCGTCGATCAATGACGTGATCGCGCTCATCAAAGGGCTGGGCGGCAAGTGGGGGGTGGGCCTGGGGGAATCCTCGCCGTCGTCAACTGGCTCCCCCAGTTCGACGACCTCGACGCCGACTTCCGCCGCTACTTCAACGGACTCGACATCTACGGAGTCTGGCGTCAACCCGGCGATCCCGGCTTCATCAGCGTCCGTAGGTTCGTCCGTTACGCCGAGCGTCTCCCTCCAACCGCTCTGATCAACACCACGGAGGAGATGCGGGCCAAGCCGTGGGACACCCTGACCGAACTCGTCGCCCAGGCGGTCGACGAGCTGGGAGTGCTCGCGGCGGACCGGCGGCGCAAAGAGCCGACCGAGGTGGAGCGGCCCGGGTGGCTGCGTCCGAAGGGCGCCTCTGGGATGGACCGGGCATTCGCCGTGCTGCTCGCCACGTCCAACGTCATCACCTGACCGCCGCCCGGGGGACGTTAGCGGCGGTTTAGGCCACTGTGCCCTGCCCGGGGGGTGGGGCCGGTGACGGACGACAGCGGCGCGATTGATGGCGGGCAAGTCGATCTGAAGGTCGTCGCGGACCTTTCGGATTTCACGGCGGCCAAGCTACAGCGCGAGATCGACGCGAAGATCGCGCGGGTCCGCGCCGACATCCTCGCGAAGATCGACGCGAAGAAGGTCGAGACGGAGGCCAAGACCGCGGCGTCGGCCGCTGAGCGGGCCGCGTCCGTCAAGGTCCGGATGACGTTCGACCGGCGCAAGCTACGCGATGACTTGAAGGCCGCGCTGGCGGACGCCTCAGCGGGGTCGGACGTGACGATCACTCCCGACGTCGACCAGGTGGGCATGCTGGCCCGGCTCCGGTCGGCCATGGCGTCTCTGCGTGGGCAGACGTCCCTGCAGGTGCCGGTGGAGACCGACACGCAGCCCGCTGAGGACGAGGTCGAGCGGACCCGCCGGCGGGTCGAAGGCAAGCCGTGGAACGTCAAGCTGGGCGACGGGCTGCTCAAGCTGGCGACGATCCCCGCCATCGCGGCCGGGGTCGGGTTCCTCGTCGGCGCGGTCGGGCAGCTCGGCGCGGGGCTGTTCGCGGTCGCGGCCGGCGCCGGTCAGGCGGTCGGTGTCCTCGGGCTGATTCCCGGCATCGCCGCGGCCGGTATCCAAGGCATCGCCGGTCTCGTCGTGGGCCTGCAGGGGGTCGGCACGGCGCTGGGTGCCCTCGCCAAGCGTGACGCGCAGGCGGGCGCGTCCGGCGCTGCTGCGGCCGCTGCGCGTGAAGCTGCGGCCCAGCGGATCAAGTCCGCCGCCGAGGCCGTGAAGCGGGCCGAGGAGCACGCCAAAGAGGCCGTTGAGGCGATCAAACGCGCCCGGGAGAACGCCGCCGAGGTCGCGGTGTCCGTCGCTCAGCGGAACGTCGCCGCCGCCCAGCGGATCGCCGATGCGCAGCGTCGCGAGGCCGACTCGCATCGGGCTACCCAGCGGGCGATCGAGGCGCTGAACGAGGCACGCAAGCAGGCCATCGAGCGGATCGAAGATCTACGGATCGCCGTGGCGGGCGGCGCCCTGGATGAGGAGTCCGCCCAGCTCGCGATCGAGCGGGCCAAGGCACGGCTGGAGGCTGTGACAGCCGACCCGTTCGCGTCCGACCTCGACAAGCGTGAGGCGGATCTCGCCTACCGGCAGGCGTTGCAGCGGCTCACCGAGGTGCGCGAGCGGAACGGCGACCTCGCTGAGGAGCAGGCCGACGCGAACGCCAAGGGCGTCGAAGGCTCCGACCAGGTGGTCGCGGCGAAGGAGCGGCTGGCCGACGCCCAGCGGGCCGAGATCGACGCCGCCCGCGCCGTGACGGAGGCCCGCCGAGAGGCGGACCAGGTCGCTGTGGAGGGCGCGAAAGCCATCCTCGCCGCTGAGAAGGCCATCGCTGAGGCGATCAAGGCCAGGCGGGAAGCCGACGCGAAGGTCAGGGAAGCCAAGTCCAATCTGGTCAAGGCCAAGACTGGGTCGAAGTCCGGGGCGGGCGGCGGCGGTGTCGACCCGGCTGAGCAGGCGCTGGCCAACCTGACGCCCGGAATGCGGAAGTTTGTCCTCTACCTGCACAACACCGTCCGGCCGGCGCTGTCGGAGATCCGCAAGGAGACGCAGGAGGCGCTCGCACCGGGGCTGATGGCCGGGGTGAAGGCCGCGATGCCGCTGCTCGCGGTTCTGCGTGGCGGGATGCGCGTGACCGGCACGGTCGTCGGCCAGCTCGCGACCGAGTTCGGGCAGCTCGTCGGTAGCAAGGGCTTCGGCCAGGACCTTTCGCAGGTCATGAGCGCGAACAACATCGCGCTGTCGAATTTCGGCCGGGCCGGGATCCAGTCGTTTTCCGCCGTCGTGCGGATCATGCGCCTCGCGGGCCCGTTCGTGGTCCTGCTGTCCAAGCGGGTGAAGGACCTCGCCACGCGGTTCAACGAGTTCACCGGCAGCTCGGATGGGCAGGAGCGGATCCGCCAGTTCTTCCAGCGGGCGTGGGTCGCGGCTTCTCGGCTGTGGCGGATCCTGTCCGGCGTCACCAGGGGGCTGCTGTCGCTCGGCAAAGCGGCCGCCCCTTCGGGCGGGACCCTGCTGGAGGACCTCGCGCAGGGCGCCGAGCGGTTCGCGAAGTGGGCGGCCGACCCTGCCACTCAGGCGAAGGCTCGGGAGTTCTTCGACGGGCTCGTGCCTGTGATGCGCGAGGTCGGCGGGCTCTTCTCGGATCTTGGTGGGCTGATCGGGGACTTGACTGGCGGACTCGACCCGTCGTCCACGGTCGGGTTCCTGTCGTTCCTGCGCGACATCGTCGGCGTGTTCCGCGACATCGCCCAGTCCGATCTCGGCCAGTCAGCGATCGGGGGCTTGATCGGGCCGCTTGGGGCGCTGCTGCTCGTGGTCGCGAAGTTCGGCGGGCTGGGCGCTGCCGCCAAGGTTCTCAAGGCCGTGCTGATGTCGCCGGTCACGGCGGTCAAGGCGGGCATCGGCGCGGGCAAATTCGTCGGTGGCCTGGCCGGGAAGGCGCCGGCGAAGGGCGCGACCGGGGCGCAGAAGGCGGGTGCGGCGGTCCGGTCGTTCGCTGGGACGGCGGCGGAGTTCGCGGGCGGCCTGGCGGGGAAGGTCCGCGACGCTCTCGGCAAGGTCAACCTGAAGGGCGCGCTCAAGAAGGTCAACCCGAAGGACCTGATCGGCAAAGCCACAAGCAAGATCGACATTTCGGGGTGGTTCTCGAAGATCAACCCGTCCGGGTTGATCGGCAAGGGTACGGGGGCGGCCAAGGGCGCCGCATCCGGCGCAGGCCGGGCGCTCGCGTCCGGGGTGGGGAAGCTCGGCACCTGGGCCAAGAGCGGCGCGACAGCGCTCGGGACAGTCGCACGGGCTGCCGGGACGGCGGCTGTGCAGCTCGGCGGGCTGGCCCTGACGTACGGGCGGGTCGCGCTGGCGGCTGGCCTCGCCGGGGCGAAGCAGCTCGTGATGGCGGCCGCGTCCGGGATCGTCCGCGTGGCCACTCTCGCGTGGACGGGCGTTCAGTGGCTGCTGAACGTGGCGTTGAACGCGAACCCCATCGGCTTGATCGTTTTGGCAGTCGCCGCCTTGGTGGGCGCGGTGATCTGGGCCTACAACAACGTCGGCTGGTTCCGGAATGCGGTCGACACCGCGTTCAAGGCGATCGGCGCCGTGGTGTCGTGGGCGTGGAACACGGTCTTGAAGCCCGCGCTGTCGGCGCTGTCCGACTTCGTGGTCCACACGCTCGCGCCGAACGCGCTGTGGCTGTGGAAGAACGTCATCGTCCCGGCCTGGGACGCCATCAGTAAGGCGATCTCGAAGGCGTGGAACGACTACCTCAAGCCAGCCTGGTCCGCGATCGTCGCTTTTGTCCGGGATGTTTTGGCGCCGAACGCGCTGTGGCTGTGGAAGAACGTCATCGTCCCGGCCTGGGACGCCATCAGTAAGGCGATCTCGAAGGCGTGGAACGACTACATCAAGCCTGCCCTGCAGTTTTTCTGGACGTTCATCACCAAGACGCTGCCTGACGGCTTCACCAAGGGTGTCGACGCGATCAAGAAGATCTGGGACAGGCTCAAGGAGATCGCGGCCGTCCCGGTCGAGTTCGTCGTCAACACGGTCTACAACAAGGGCATCCGTGAGGCGTGGAACGCGATCGCCACGAAGGTCAACCTTGCTCCGCTCCCTCAGATCGCCTTCAAGGGCTTCGCCAGCGGCGGCCCGATCTCGGGTCCGGGCGGGCCGACCGCGGACAAGATCCCGATCATGGCGTCGGACGGCGAGTACGTGGTGAACGCACGGCAGACCCGCCGGTGGTTCCCGTTGATCGACGCGATCAACCGCGGGTTGCTGCCGCGGTTCGCTGGCGGCGGCGAGGTCCTGGCGGGGCTGCTCGGAGGAGTGAAGGACCTGCTGAAGAAGGGGGCGGGTACTGCTGCCCGGTCGGTGCTGCTTCCGTTGAAGGGCATGGTCGATCGCGGTGTCGGCGCGTCTGGGTTCGGGCGGCTGATCGGTGCGGTGCCGAAGCGCGCGATCGACGGCATCTTGGCGCTGTTCGACGCGAAGGACCGGGCGGCGAAGGCCAACGGCGGTAAGTACGCGCGGGGCGGCCTTGTCGGGCGCATGCCCGCGTTCGCTGGCGGCGGCCTCGTCTCCGGGGCGGCCGGCCTGTATGCGGCGTCTCGGAGCCGGTCATCGTTCGCGGTGGCCACCGCAGGGGGTGGCGGCGACGGCGGGGTGCAGCTCGTGCAGCACATCCACCCGCAGCCGGGCCAGGACGAGTACACGATCGCGTCGATCTCGGCCCGCAAGCTGGGCGCCCGGGTCCGCCGCTGATCCGCGCAGGTGAGAGTGATGGGGACGTAAGCCGACTTTTGCGCCAGCCTGCACTTCGCCATTTCCGGGGGGACGGCAGGGGGCCAGTGTCATGTCGAAGGCGGGATACACGGCGGTCACGAACGGCGCGGTGTCGCTGAGCGCGTCCACGACCAAGTACGTGTTCGGGGTGCTCGCCCCGAGCACGTTCGGACTCGATCTCAAGAAGCTGCGCGTCGGGTTCGACGGCACGTCCGGCGCGCCCGCGACGGTCGGCCTCTACGCGTGCACATTCGCGGGCAACCCTCCTGGCACCGCCTCAACGTCGGTGACGCCGAACCAGATCTACGGGCGGACCATCACGCCCGGGTTCACGGCGGCGCAGAACTGGACGTCTGACCCGACGGCGGTGTCGGTGATCGACTCGTGGCCGTTGACCCCGAACGGGGGTCTGCTGTGGTACGACATCCCGCTGGGTGACACGCCCGACTGTGCGCCGTCAACGGGGTTCGTGCTGCTGGTCAACAGCCCTGTCGCGGTCGGCTGCCGGGCGTCGATGTGGCTTGAGCGCTGCTGACCGATGACGAACAGGGTTGCCGCGACCTACGCGGGTAGCGTCTCCCAGACCGGCCACACGGTGTCGTGGACTGCGCCCACCGCTGGTTCCCGGCTGATCGTCTTGGTGAGCACGTTCAACACCGTGTCGTCCGTCTCTTCGGGCTGGACCCAGGACTTCGGGCCGGGCTCCGGCTACAACTACGTTTACGCCTACTCCAGGATCGCGACCGCAGGCGACACGTCCATCACGATCACCCTGTCCAGCGCGGACACCCGCGTCCATGTCACCGTGTACGAGCGTGACGACTGCCCCGACCTCCTTTTCACGGCATTCGGCACCGCGACGTCGGCCACGTCCGTGTCCGCCAACGCCACAGTCCCGGCGGTTTCCGGCGGGCGCGTGTTCGCGGTCGTCAACTCCCCCGGCGGCCCGTCCGGCGGCAGCATCACGTGGAATCAGTCCCAGACACAGGACTACTCTGCGGGCGCCTCCAGCAGCAGCAGCTTTTTCGCGTCCGGCGCGTACCCCACTGCGGGCGCGCAGACCTACACGGGGTCCGGGCTCACCAGCAGCTCCAACGCGGCCGGTCTGCTCGTCATCGGGTACGGCACCGCGACGTCGGCCACGCTGCGCAGCACGGCCAGCACCGCAAACTCGACCAGCACGGCCACGAGCTTCAACTGCAACGCTCCGGCCGGGCTGACGTCAGGCGATTTCATGCTGGCCTTCCACTCCTGCTCGGCCACGACTACGAGCGGGATGACGATCAGCGGCGGCGCCGGCTGGACGTTGCTCGGCTCGCTGCAGACCACCAACGCCGGGTCGAGCACCTACTGCTCGACGAGCATCTGGTGGAAGGTCGCCGGGGGCAGTGAGCCGTCCACGTACGCGTTCGGGCAGGGTTCGGGCTACTACGCCGCGGCGATCGTCGCCATCCGCAACGCGGCCACCACGACGCCGTTCAACGCCAACGCGGCCGGCACCACGTTCAACACCACGTCTGTCGCGACACCGTCCGGAACGCCTGGCGGCGCGACCGACCTCGAGTTCCGCTGGGCAGCGGGGAACAGCCAGTCGTCGCTGTCGCACACGTGGACGCCAGCGGGCGGGTACAACGAGCAGGCCGACCTGGGTGGGTCAGGGTTCTTCGGCGCCACGCTGGTGGTCGCGTCGCTGTCGTCCAGTTCCGCGACCGGGACCGTGAACTGCGTCTGCGCGTCTGGCTACTCGGCCTACCAGGGGTGGACCGTCGACGTCGCGACCCTGCTGGCCACCGTGCCGAGCGTGCCGATGCTAACCCCGGCCGCAGCCGCCATACGCGCCTCGACCTGGTGAGAGGGGGCCGCTGATGTCTCGACTCGGTAGAGGCATGCCGCTGCAGCCGATCGTGCTGCGCGCGCCCGACAGTACGCCGCCCACGGTCCCTACCGGCCTGCACACCACGAGCGTCACGCAGACGGTGATCTCGGTGGCGTGGGGCGCCTCCACGGACGACTACACGTTGGCCGGGTACGGCGTCTACCTCGACGGGGTCAAGCAAGGCGCGGATCAGGCCGGGCTGACCGCCAGCTTCACGGGGCTGACGCCAGGCACCGCGTACACGGTCGGCGTTGACGCGGTCGACACCGCGGGGAACCGGTCCGCGCTGGCCACGCTCGGCGTGACCACGCTGCCGCTGGACTCGACTCCGCCGTCTGTGCCGTCCGGTCTGACGGTCACCGGTCTCGGCCCGTACGGCGCCACCCTGTCGTGGACAGCCTCGACCGACAACATCGGCGTGGTCGGGTACGGCGTCTACCTCGACGGAGTCAAGCAAGGCGCAGATCAGGCGGGCCTGTCCAAGGTCTTCACGCTGGCCCCGTCGACGGCCTACACGCTGGGTGTGGACGCCGTCGACGCTGCGGGGAACCGGTCGGCGCTCGCCACGACGTCGGTGACGACCCCGGCGGATGTGCCGCCCACCGCGCCCACCAACCTGCACACGACGAGTGTGGCCAGGACGACGGTGGGTATCGCGTGGGACCCGGCGACGGACGACGTCGCGGTGACCGGCTACAGCGTCTACCTCGACGGCGTGCACAAAGCCGACCTTGCCGGGCTGTCGTACACGCTGACCGGCCTGACGGCGGGCACCTCCTACACGGTCACCGTGTATGCCAAGGACCAGCTCAGCCAGTCGTCCCCCGCCGGGACGCTCGGGATCACCACGTCGGCCGACGCCCCGCCGAGCGTGCCGGGGACCCTCCAGGCGTCGGGGGTGACACGGACCGGGTTTACGGCCGAATGGGACGCCGCAACCGATGACTGGGCGGTCGCGGGCTACCGGGTGCGGCTGGACGGCGTCCAGGTCGCCGCGTCACAGCCAGGCTTGTCCTACGTGTTCTCCGGGCTGGACGAGGACACCGAGTATCTGGTCGAGGTCGCGGCGGTCGACGACGCCGGGCAGCTCTCCGCGTTCGCGTCGCTCACGGTGGAGACGCTGCCGGATCTGCCGCCGGCCGCGCCGCCGAACCTGCACGCCACGACGGTCACCTACACCAGTATCGCCGTGGCGTGGGACCCGGCGGCCGACGACGTCGGCGTGGCCGGGTATGACGTGTGGCTGGACGGGGTCCTGGTGGCCACCAGCCAGGCGGGCATGACGCGGTCCTTCACTGGCCTGGTCGAGGGCACCGCGCATGAGGTCTGGGTGTACGCGGTCGACACGGCCGGCCAGCGGTCCGCTACTGCCGCCGAGCTGTCGGTGTCGACGTTGGACGACACGCCGCCGACCGCGCCGACCCTGGCGGTGGAGCCCGGGGAGGGCTCCCTCACCCTGTCGTGGGGTGTCTCCTCCGACGACATCGGGGTGACGGGGTATCGGCTGCTCTTGGACGGGGTGGTGGTGCATGAGCCGCCGTTGAACGGCGTGGAGTTGACCATCGACGGGCCGAAGTTGCGGACGCACATGGTTACCGGTTTGGCGGCGGGCTGGCCGTACACGGTGGCGGTGCAGGCGTACGACGCGGTCGGTCAGACCGGCACCACGAGCCTCGCCGTGCAGACGCTGCCGGTGCCGTATCTGCCTCTCGCCTGGCCGGTCTACCGGCTCGGCGCGTGGGCGGGCAACGTCCGCGACGAGTTCGGCGTCGACTGGATCGTGGAGAAGGCGGAAGGCTGGCAGTCCTCGCCGCCGGTCAGGACCGCGCTCGCCCTGGCCGAAGCAGTCGACGGCGGCATCTCCGGGGCGGGCCGGTACGGGCCCCGCACGATCATCTTGGAAGGTACGGCGGTCGCGCCCACGCGGGCGGCGATGCTCGCGGCCAAGCAGCGGCTCGTGTCGACGCTGCACCCGGGCGCGGTCGGGGTGCTGCGGGTCGAGGCGGCCAACCGCACGTTGCGGGCAAAGGTCCGCGTCTCCGATCAGAAGACGATCACCGACCGGGGGGCGAAGGCGTTCACGTGGCGGCTTGGGCTGCTCGCGCCGGATCCTCGCCGGTACGTGATCGAGCCGGTGTACGGCACGGCGGTCATCCCCGCGCTTCCCGGCAGCGCTGTGGCGACGGTGGAGCTGGAAGGAAACTACCCGCAGGTGCCGGGCCGGATGCGCCTGTATGGGCCGATCAAGGACTTCACGATCACCCACGCCGAGACGGGGGCGACGTTGCGGGCTGCGGCGGGCACCGAGCTGCCGGCGGATCCGGAGTACAGCGTGGGCATCGACCTGGCGGCGCGGACGGTCACGTCGTACGTCCCGGCGGGGGTGTCGGCGACGCCGCTGGCGGGCCGGAAACTTCTCGCGCATCTGCCTGGCTGGTTTCAGCTCGTGCCCGGCGTGAACACCTTCACGCTGGCCGGCGCTGTCTCGGGTGAGGCAGGCACGCCGCGGCTGGTGGTGGAGGCCTACGGCGCGTTCGCCTGACCCCGCCCTCGGCCCGGGGGGACGTAAGCGGCTGATGTCGGCACTGTTCCGCCTCGCAGGCAGGTGAGGGGGCGGGCTGGTGACGAACAGGATCGCGGCCACGTATGCGGGTGGCGTCAGCACGGCAACGCACACGATCACATTCACCGCCCCCACCGCGGGCTCGCGGCTCATCCTTGTCGTGTCGTCCTACTACGACGTGGCGACACCGTCAGGATGGATCAAGGACCTCGGCCCGTCAGCGTTCAACTTTGGCTTCATCTACTCCAAGATCGCAGCTGGGACGGAGACGTCAGTCTCCCTCGCTCTGGGCGGCCCCGAATCCCGCGTGCATGCCGTCCTGTATGAGCGGGACGACTGCCCGACCGTGTTGTACTCGGGCACAGCGTCCGGCAGCTTTGTGACGGATTTGTCGACAATTGTCACGGTGCCCGCCGACGCGTCTGGCCGGGCTTTCGCTGTGGTGAACTCACCTGCGGGGCCCTCTGGTGGCGCCCTGACGTGGAATCAGGGCCTGGGGCAGGATTACGCGCCGGGCGCCGCCAGCAGCAGTTCGTTCTTCGCGTCCGGGCCGCTGCCCGCGTCGGGCTCGCGTACGTACACGGCGTCCGGGATCACGGTGTCGGGCCTCGAGAGTTCGCTTTTGGGGGTCGTCGGCTACGGCTCGACTGACGCGTCACCGCCAAGCACGCCAGCGAACCTGCACACCACGGCCACGTCCTACAGCGGCATCGACGTGGCGTGGGACGCCTCGACCGACAACATCGGCGTGGCCGGGTACGGCATCTACGTCAACGGGGTCAAGCAGGGAGCGGATCAGGCCGGGCTGACGCGGTCGTTCTCCGGGCTGACGCCGGGCGCCGCGTACACGATCGAGGTTGACGCCGCCGACAGCTCGGGGAACCGATCAGCGAAAGCGCAACTGGTGGTCTCGACTCCGGCGGATACGACACCTCCGACTGTGCCGGGGACCCTGCACACCACGAGCGTCACGCCGTACACGGCGGGCGTCGCGTGGGATGCCTCCACTGACGATTACGCCTTGGCCGGGTACGGCGTCTACGTCAACGGGGTCAAGCAGGGCGGCGATCAGGCTGACCTGACGCGGGCGTTCTCCGGCCTCACGCCGGGCGCCGCGTACACGATCGAGGTTGACGCCGCCGACAGCTCGGGGAACCGATCAGCGAAAGCGTCGGTGGCATTCACCACGCCAATCGACGCGCTGCCGTCCATCCCGCCGGGCTTCACCGCGACACCTGATCGGGACACGGTCAGCCTCGCCTGGGAGGCGTCCACCGACGACCTGGGCATCTCGCGGTACGAGGTGCTGCTCGACGGCGTGGTGGTCGCCACCACCACCGAGCTGGCGTGGATTCTCGACAGCCTGACCCGGGGCGCGACGTACCTGGTTGGGGTGCGCGCGGTTGATGTGGAGGAAGGCCGCAGCAGCCCGGCGGCCCTCCAAGTCGCCGTACCGGCCCCGGCCTGGACAGCGATCGAGACCCCGGTGTACGAGATCGGCGACTGGGCGGGCAACGTCCGCGACGAGTTCGGCGTCGACTGGATCGTGGAGCGGGAAGAGGGCTGGTCGTCCTCGCCGCCTGTCACGACCCTGACGGCGGAGGCGGACGCCACCGATGGGGCGTTCTCCGGCCCGGGCCGGTACGGCTCGCGGCTCATCATCCTGGAAGGAGTGGCGATCGCCCCCAACAGGATGGAGATGCTCGCGGCGCAGGAACGCATCGGCGCCGTGGTGCACCCGCGTGTCGCCGCCCGGCTGAGGGTCACCGAGGCCCACATGGCGCGGCAGGCGTGGATCCGCCTCGCCGACGAGATCGACATCACCGACGCCGGCGCGAAAGCGTTCCGCTGGACCCTCACCGTCTTGGCGGCGGACCCGCGCCGGTACGCCGTCCAGCCGCTGTACGCGACAGCGTCCGCCGCGGCGATGCCGGGCAGCGCGCAGGTGACCATCACCCTGGCCGGCGACTACCCGACGATCCCGGGCGTGCTGCGCGTGTATGGGCCAATCACTGATTTCACGATCACGCACCTTCAGTCCGGGCAGACCATCGTCACCAAAGCCGGGACGACGCTGCCAGCGGACCAGCTGTACAGCGTGGAGATCGACCTGCATACGCGGCTGGTGTGGGCGTACGTGCCGCCGGAGGTGGATCCGGAGCGCAGGCAGGGCCGGTCGCTGCTGGCCAAGTTCCCGCCCCGGTTCTCACTCGCTCCCGGGCCGAACACGTTCGTGCTCGCCGGGAGCGCCGCCGGGGCGGGCAGGCCGCGGATCGTGGCGACCGCCCGGGACGCCTGGATCTGACCGCCGCGCCCCGTGAGAGGACGTAAGCCGGGCAGCTCGGCATCATCCACCCGCACATAGGCGGATCGTCAGGGGGCGTGGTGGGTCAGATCCAGACGGCGACGTACGCGGGGACATCGTCGGCGGTGAACTACCACCAGATCACGTTCGGGTCTGCCCAGGCCGGGAAACGACTGATGGTCGTGGTGTCCTCCCAGGTCGACATTTCGGACTACCCGTCCGGGTGGACGTACCTGGTCGGGGCGGGCAGCAGCAGCCGCAGGATCGCGATCTTCACGAAGATCGCGAGCGGTGGAGAGAACTACTTCTGGGTCGATCTGGTCAGTTCAACGCGGGTCTGCCACATGTTCATGGCGGAACGCGACGACACGCTCATGTACGTGTCCTCGGTCGCCGGCGTCGACGACAACGACTCGATGAGTGTGGACTTCCCCAAGGGCGGCTACATCATCGGCGGCGTCCACTACGGCGGCACCTACGTGGAGTACGTCGAATCCTGGCCGCGCTCGCTGTACACCTCCCACCGCGCGACCCACTCCAATACGGCCGGCGACTACAACCTGTCGAGCTCGTTCGCCCACCGCGCGTTCGCCGCGTCCGGGTTCACCTTCCACACCAGCGACGTCGACATCGACGCGTCCGGGTGGGCGTACGCGTTCGCCGCGTTCGGCCCCGACTCCGTCGCCCCCTCGACCCCGTCAGGGCTGTCACTGTCGAACAAGACCTCGACCTCGGCCACCCTGTCCTGGTCGCCGAGCTCGGACAACGTCGCCGTCACCGGCTACAGCCTGTACGTCAACGGGTCATGGATCGCCGACACCACCAACACCAGCTACAACTTCTCCAGCCTCGCATCGGGTGTGCCGCTGTCGCTTGGGGTGGCCGCCTACGACGCCTTGGCCAACCGGTCATCCATCGCGGCCGTGTCGGTGACCCTCGACGGGACGCCGCCCAGCATGCCGACCAAGCTGCGGCTGACCGAGATGACCACGACCTCGCTGACCGTGGCGTGGAACCCGAGCACAGACGCGGGAGGCCTCGCCGGGTACGGCATCTGGGTCAACGGCATCAAGCTGGCCGACCAGACCGGCACCACACGCGTGCTCACGGGGCTGACCACGAACCAGCAGTACGTGATCGAGATCGACGCCTACGACACATCAGGCAACCGCTCCACCCGGGCAACGCTACGGGCAACGCCGAAGGTCGACACGACCCCACCCGAGCAGCCCAAGCCGCTCGTGACCGCACTCTCGGCGGGAACGATCAGCATCGGCTGGGACGAACCCCACGACGACTCCGCCGTCGCCACCTACAGCGTCTACCTTGGCAACACCAAGGTCGCCGACCAGGCCGAGCAGGAATACACCCTCACCGGGCTGACACCCGGCGGGCTCTACGTGGTCGGCGTCGAAGCGGTAGACCTGTCCGGCAACCGGTCCACGCGCGGCACCCGGTCAATCAAGGCACAGGCCGACACGACACCGCCGACCGTGCCGGCCAACCTGCGGGCTGTCGCCACCACCCAGACGTCCATCACGATCGCGTGGGACCCCTCAACCGACGACAACGCCGGCATCAGCTCATACCGCGTCTATCTCGGCGGAAACGCCCTGGCCGACATCGGCTCTCAGGTGTACACGATCACCGGGCTGTCCCCCGGCATCGGATACCGGTTCGCCGTCGACGCGGTGGACCAGGTCGGCAACCGGTCCGCCAAGACCTTCCTCACCGTCGACACGAAAGCCGATCTGAGCGGGGCGGCGCCGCCGTACGAATACGCGCTGGTCGATTGGGCGACTCACGAGCCGATCGACTCGCTTCCCCTCCAAGGCGTCAGCTTCGAGCTGACGTTGGACGGGCGTGGAGAGCTCCCGGCCGACATCCCGCTCTACGACGCCGCATACACGATCGGCCGGGTCGCGGCCGCCACCCGGCCCGAACGGACGATGCTGCTGGCATACCGCGGCGACCGGCTCGTGTGGGGCGGCCGCGTCATCGACCCCCAGGACTACACCTCCGAAACCGGCGTCCTGCGGATCACCGCAGAGGAGGTTGTGGGGATCTACGCCCGCCGGTTCGTCTCCTTCACCGGGCCACGCGCCGCGACGTACGCGCACACCGAGCTCACGTGGCTGCTGGAACACAACGCGTCGGCGGCCGACCTGCGGTGGCTCACCTACGCGGGCGTCGCCGGCTCCGTCGCGGTGGACCGGGAATACCGGCAGGAGGACTTCCAGCGGATCCTCGACGTCGTCTCGGAGGTGGCCAGCTCGGCGGGAGGGTTCGACTGGTGGGTCAAACCGTCCTGGGACCCGATCAATGACCGGCCGCGGTTCGAGCTGCGCCGGGTGTCGCGCACCTCCCCGCCGGACACGGGGCTGGTTTTGGAGTACCCGGGCAACGTGCGCACCTACACGAGGGCGACAACGCGCGGTTTGGAGACCAAGACGTACGGCAAGCTCAGCACATCCGATGGCGGCGTGCTCCTGTCATCCGCCAGCCGCCCGGATCTCACCGCTGACGGCTGGCCACTCCTGGAGGAGGCGTACCAGTTCGAGGGGATCACGTCGCAGGCGGCGTTGGACGCGGAGACTGCTCGGGCGTCGGCGGCCGCGGCCGGCCCGAAGCACGTCTACCAGTTCACGCTCATGCCGGGGGCGGGCGTGAAGTGGTGGGATCTGGAGATCGGAGGGCTCGCGCAGGTCGTGATCTCCGACCACCTGTATCCGGAGCGAGAGGACGGCTCGCCGGGTTTGGACCGCGCGATGAAGATCGTGTCAGTGAAGGTCACCCCCGACAGCGAGCAGGGCGAGCAGGTCGTGATCAGCACAGGCGAATTCACTGTGGAAGTCGACTGAGCCGGGGGGCGTTGTGGCGAACAAGATCGGCGACCTGCAGAGTGCGGACCTGATCCGGATCGTTGAGGATCTTCGGGCGCGTCTGGCCATGGTCGAGATGAAACTCGGGATCCGTGCGATGACCCTCGTATCGGATGGGGTCACGCTCGGGCAGACGTCGACGAGCTACGTGCGGATGGCGTGGACGTCGTTCCTGCGGTCCGGGTCGAAGGTCACCGTCGACGTGCATGTGACGCTCGCCGGCGCCGCGTCGATGGATGTGCAGCTGCGGGCCGATGGGGTGCAGATCGACGCCAAGAACGTGACCGCCTCGGGGACGATCACGCTGTCGGGGTTCCTCCAGGACACGTGGGCGTTCGGCGAGCGGAAGGAGCTGGATGTGCAGGGGAAGCTCAACACCCCCACAGGGTCGGCGTCAGGGAAGATCGCCGTTCTCGGTGCGGCGCAACGCTGACGAGGGCTCGCCGCTGGCGTCCGAGTGGAGCGGCGCGCGGGTAGGGATGGTCAGGGTGATGGTGATCTGATCCCACGGCGCGCCCTGCTCGACAGCGTGCGGGTGGACTTCCTGCGGGGCTATCCCCCGCCACCGCTGGTAGGTGATGACCTCGCTCGGCAGGCCGGCGGGGACGTATCCACCTTCCGCCATCTTGTAAAACAGGTCGTGCCGAAGGCCGTTGCGGATGCGCTCGCGGAATCGGGATTCCTCCCACGCCTCACGTGGCGCGGTCGAGGTGACGCGCATCGTGCCGTCGTGGACGGCCAGGACGGCACGGGCGATCTCCACGGCGGCGCTGTCATACAAATGTAGGCCGCGGGCTGCCGCTGCTCGCTGCGCGGCCGCGCCAGCGGCGGCGACGAAGCTGTCTTGGGGGCCGAGAGCCTGAGTGATTGGCATGTGCGGACGTGTAGCCCAAATGTCCCCTTGCGTCTCGTTCGTGTCCTCGCGGGTCTGCGTGGACGTAAGCAGCCGGGGAGTCCACCATGCACACCCGTCCAGGCAATTCCGGGGGGCAGCGTGGCGGGGGACGATATGGCAGGCGGACAGGAACCGACCACAGGTGAGCTGTCCCGTCTGATCAGCAGGGTGGAGGCCCGGGTGGACGAGGGCCTCAAGGAGCTGAAGGCCGAATTCCGGCAGCTCGCAGCCGACTGGCGTGAGCAGATGGCGGTCGGCGCTCTTACAGCGCAGCGTGTCACCCAAGTCGATGAGAAACTCGCGGAGCTGGCGGACAAGGTTGCGGATCTGGATAGGCGGCTTCGTGTGGCGGAGACAGATCACGCGGCCAAGCAGGAAGCGGCCGAGCGGTCCCGGCGTGCCTCGACGTGGATCTCGGTCGCGGTGGCAGTTGTGGGGCTCGTGGCCACGGTGGTGTTCAACGTGATCAAAGCGGGCGTGACGTAAGCGCGCGGATACGGCACCCTCCCGGCGTCGACAACACAACACGGGAGGGAACCATCATGGTTCACCGCAGTCCCAACATCCCCGAGGCCTGGCTGCGCGCGATCCGCAGCTTCTGGCAGAACATCGCTTCCGTGGCGGTCCTTGCGGCCGGCCCGGCGATCGTGTCCGCCGCCAGCGGCGGCAGCGCCGACGTGGGCAGGCTCGGCATGGTCGGCGGGCAGGCGGCGCTCGCCGCAGTGCTCGCGTACGGCTACAACCGGCTGTGGCCGTCCGCAGGTGGGAAGATCCCGGAGGCTCCCGCGCGTGCGGGCCGATCCTGGATCCAGAACATGGCCGCTGGCGCGCTCGTGGCAGGCGGTGGTGCCATCGCGGGGGCGGGCACCGCGGACCTGAAGTCGCTGGTCGTCATGGCGTGTCAGGCGGTACTCGCCTCGGTCATCGCGTTCACCTACAACGTGGTGCGACCCCTGCCAAAGCAGGGCGCCGACGAGTCCGAAGCGGAGGTTTCCGTGCCCGCACGGGACGGAAATGGTCCGTACACCCTGTAGTCCGTGCCTATCATGGGTGGCAACTCCAATCTTTGGTCCTTCCTGGGGCAGAGCCGGAGCGTGCGGCGCCGCAATGCGAGGGGGTCCGAGCAACCTTCGGGTTGTCCCCGGTGACCTGCGGGGCGCCGCACACCACCTGACGTAGAAATGCCGAAGGCCCGCATCCCCTGGGGGGACGGATGCGGGCCTTTCGCTTGCCCTCTTCCGCTTACGGCAGCAGGCCGGCGGACACTGGCCGGGCTGGGCCGGGCGCGACTTCCCGCGGGTCCTCGGTGTGGCGGCGGCACCAGTCGTCGAGATGCCGGGCGACTTCGGCGGGGTCGGACGGACACGAGTCTTGGGGGCCGGCGACGCATGTGGGGCGCAGGGCGTCCCAGACGCCTTGCGGGTCATCGGCGAGGTGGGTCCAGTCGAGGTGACCCCACTGGTAGACGGCGATGTCGGGCTCGACGTTGAAGGCGTCGGCGATGTCTTCCATGGTTGCGCCGCGCATGATGTCCGCGGTGACGGCGCGGGCGAGCACTTCGTTCATGATTCTGCGGGCTTGGAGGACTTCGCGGGTGAGCCCGGTCACGCTTCGGTGGCGGTCGGTGCTGGTGGAGACCAGGGGGATGATCCGGTCGGCGAGGGCGGCGGCGGCGTTGGACACTCCGAGGCGGGCCACGTTGGCGCCTGATAAGTCGCCGGTCCTGAGGATGTCGGACCCGTCGTCGTCTGGGCGTTGCATGGAGAGGGGCGCTCCTTTTGGCTTGCGGTGGGGTGCTGAGCCAGCAGGCGTTTGGTTGTGCAGGGGGATGCGGCTTTTTGTGCAATCTCTACGGCTTATTACAGCGTAGAGATCTGCCGCTGTCTGTGTAAGGCGTGTCACGAAGTCTGGACTTTGGTTGACCGTGGGCTGCGCAACCCACTAAGGTAAATTACATGCACTATTAGAGCGGTTAGCGAGACGAGTGTTTAGGCTCGCCGCGCCCCGCCCGCCAGCACCTTCGACGGTGGTGGGGATTCGGACCCCCGCCCCCGGCGTGACCCCAGGAACGGAGCACTACCTTGACCACCCTCACCCCACCGGCGCAGACGCAGCCGTACGTCCCACTGCGCCCGCCGGGTTTTGAGACGCAGCGCCCGACCGGCAAGCCCGCCTGGCCGCTGATCCTCGTCGAAGGCGAGGAGAAGGCGGGCAAGAGCACGATGTGTGTGGAGTTGACGGCGAGCCCGAGGATCGGGCAGTCGTTCATGCTGGCGTTCGGTGAGCCGCACGCCAACGAGTACGGCGCGATCCCGGGCGCGAACTACGAGATCGTCAGGTATGACGGGTCATATACCGACCTGTTGGCGAAGATCGACATGGTTCGGTTGATCGCCGAGCACGCGAACGCGCACGGGCAGCCTCCCGTGTTGCTGATCATCGACTCGATGGTGTTTGTCTGGAAACTGCTGCACCAGTGGACGTACAACCGGGCGAAGGAGTCCACTTCCGGGAAGCAGAAGCTCGCGAAAGACCCCGACGCTGAGATCGACCCGGGCCGGAACCTGTGGAACGACGCGAACAGCCGGCACGCCAACCTGGTCATGGCGCTGCGGCGCATCCCGGGCATCGTCATCATGACCGGTCGCGGTAAGTGGGTGTCAGGGACGGATGAGCGGACCGGGCAGCCCACGAAGGTCAAGGAGTACACGCTGGAGACCCAGAAGAGTCTGGGGTTCGACGTGTCGTGCTGGGTCCGGCTTTTCCGGGAAGATCGCGACCGGATCATCGGCCTGACGTCGGCCAACCCGGAGATCAGGCTCAACGCCAAGAAGGACCGGGAGCAGTACCTGCCGACCGACTGGTCTCTGGAGTGGCTGATCTTCGACCACATGAAGTTCGAGCCAGCCAACGCGGAGGTGCCGGACATCACATTGCCCAAGCCGGACCGGTCACCGGAGCAGATCCGCCAGGAGGCGCTGCGCCCCGCCACGCCGTGGGCGCGGCTCGCCGAGTTGCACATCGAGGCCGGGCCGTTCGCCGGGATCAGCGTCACCAACGAGAAGGGCAAGGAGGAAACGCTCGGCGAGATGCTTGGACGGCTCATGGCCGAGCGTGCCGTATCCGATCCGCCCACGGTCGAGAAGCTGGAAAAGGCCATCGCCGAGGCCAACACCCCGGACGCACTCCACGCCGTTGGCAACACGATCGCATCGGCTGTCACCTCCGGGAAGGTCTCCATGGCCGACCGCGCCCGCCTGAGCGGCTCATTCAGTGCGCACATGGCCGAACTCCGGGCGGCCGAAGTCGCAGCCGCGAAAGCAGCCCGCGAGAGCCAGGGAGCAGCGCAGTGACGAGCTTGGACGAGACGACGGCGGCGGGCACCACGCCCGCCGCCCCGGCGGCCCCCATCGACAAGTCCGGCGCCAACCGGGCATGGGTATGGGCCCAGGTCTTGGCGGCCATCGCAGATGCCGTCAAGAAGACCGCAGCGGCCCAGCTCGCCGGAAAGCGGCCGGACGGCTCGCCAGTCATGACGGTCGGCGACCGCGAGTCGTCGTATCTAGCCGGGAAGCGGCTCGGCTCCGCCCAGATGTTCGCCGGGAAGACCACCGTCACACTGGACCCGGACCACCCCGCGCTCGTCGCATGGGCGAAGGAAAACCCCCACTACGCCCACAACGTGATCCAGGTGGAAATGCTCTCCCCCGCCGTCGTCGACCAGCTCAAGAAGCACGCCGCCAAGGTCGGCGGCCCGGTCGACGCGCACGGGGACGAGATCCCCGGGATGAGCATCGGCTGGGGCCAGCCGTACCTCGTGAAGGACCTCGACGAAGACCTCGTCGCGGACCTACTCGCGTCCGAGCGGATCAACCGACTCGTGGACGCGGTCGTGGCAGGGACGATTGCCCTTCCTGACCTGCTCGCGCTCGACGACTCCGAAGGTGGTGACGTGTAATGCCTCCAAGGATCAAGCGGGCCGGCATCGACCCATTCGGGTGGCGAGAAGAGGCGCAGTGCCAGGGCGTGCCCGTCTGGGTGTTCTCCAACGACGAGGAGCCGCTCGCGGACGGCACGCCGCGGCCGAAGTACAACGAGAAGAAGGCGAAGGCGATCTGCAAGGGGTGCCCGGTCCGCGTCGAATGCCTGGAAAACGCACTCGACTCCGGGGACTTCCACGTCATACGTGGAGGCCTGAACGAGGAGGAGTTACGGGCCGAGCGGCGCCGGCGGCTGCGGAGGGCCCGCGAAGGCAGATCGGTCGCCTGACCCGGTTCACACGCGGGGCGCGAGCCGT